>NZ_JBYIPM010000003.1:0-325101 GCF_057707085.1 Kocuria sp. cx-455
AACGTGGGTGGCGCTCGACCGTGGAGGAAGGGTTTCGGGCATGACTGCCACCTTAACCCCCGCAAGTTGACATACAGAATCGAGGCCCAGCCATCGTCACCGCTCATGAGGGCCAGTACCGGGCAGACATGACGAAAAACCGGCGGCCCGCCCGTGATGGGGGCGAACCGCCGGCCAGCGTGGATTTCATCACAGCAGGTCAGTGCTGGTGATGATCCTCATCGTCGTCCTTCTTCTCTGCCACCAGGGTTTCGGTGGTGAGCACCAGAGCGGCAATGGATGCGGCGTTCTGCAGGGCGGAACGCGTGACCTTGACCGGGTCGATGATGCCGGCCGAGACCAAGTTCTCGTACTCGCCGGTCACGGCGTTGTAGCCGTGGCCCGGTTCGAGGTCCGCCACACGGGAGGCCACCACGTAGCCGTCCTGTCCGGCGTTCTCGGCGATCCAGCGCAGGGGCTGGACCAGGGCGCGACGCACGATACCCACGGCCGTGGCGGCGTCGCCGTCAAGACCCAGATCGGCGCCGTCGAGCGCCTTGGAGGCGTGCACCAGAGCGGAACCGCCGCCGGCCACGATGCCCTCTTCGAGGGCGGCGCGGGTCGAGGAGACGGCGTCTTCGATGCGATGCTTGCGTTCCTTCTGTTCGACCTCGGTGGCGGCGCCCACCTTGACCACGGAGATACCTCCGGCCAGCCGAGCCAGACGTTCCTGGAGCTTTTCGCGATCCCACTCGGAATCGGTGCGCTCCACCTCGGCCTTGATCTCGGCCACGCGATCGGCGACCTGTTCGGCAGTGCCGCCGCCGTCCACCACGGTGGTCAGGTTCTTCGTCACGCTCACGCGACGAGCGGTACCCAGCTGGGTCAGGTCAACGCTGTCCAGCGAGATGCCCAGCTCGGAGGTGATCACGGTGCCGTTGGTCAGCACGGCCAGGTCCTGCATGATCGCCTTACGGCGGTCACCGAAACCGGGAGCCTTCAGCGCGACGACGTCCAGGGTGCCACGCAACTTGTTGACCACCAGGGTGGACAGGGCTTCGCCCTCGACGTCCTCCGCGATGATCGTCAGCGGCTTCTTGGCCTGCAGCACCTTCTCCAGGACGGGCATCAGGTCCTGTACGGAGGAGATCTTGCCCTGGTAGAGCAGGACCAGGCTGTCCTCGAGGACGGCTTCCTGGCGTTCCTGATCGGTGATGAAGGAGGGCGAGAGGTAGCCCTTGTCGAACTGCATACCCTCGGTGACATCCAGCTCGACCTCCGTGGAGGAGCCGTCCTCGATGGTGATGACACCGTCGGTGCCCACGGTCTCGAAGGCGCGAGCAATCAGCTCACCGATCTCGGTGGACTGCGCGGAAATCGCGGCCACGTGGGCCACGTCCTGGCCTTCGACCGGGCGGGCGTTGTCCAGCAGGCGCTGGCAAACGGCCTCCACCGCGGCTTCGATGCCACGCTTGATCTCGCTGGGCGCCGCACCGGCGGCCACGTTGCGCAGACCCTCCTTGACCAGGGCCTGAGCCAGCACGGTCGCGGTGGTGGTGCCGTCACCGGCAACATCGTTGGTCTTGGTGGCAACTTCCTTGGCGAGCTGCGCACCGAGGTTCTCGTACGGGTCGTCCAGCTCTACTTCGCGAGCAATGGTGACGCCGTCGTTGGTGATTGTGGGGGCGCCCCACTTCTTGTCCAGGACAACGTTGCGCCCGCGCGGGCCAAGGGTGACCTTGACGGTGTCGGCTAGCCGGTTGACGCCGGCCTCCAGGGCTTTGCGAGCGGCGTCGTTGAACGCCAACTGCTTGGGCATGTGTGCTCCTTATCGGGCGAGAAGACTAAGAGTGAAAACGCGGTACCCGTGCGCCACCCACTCACGAGTAGGCGCAGCGGGCACCGCGCAGAAAGGTTGCGGAAGATTTACTTCTCGATGACAGCCAGCACGTCGCGCGCCGGGAGCACGAGGTACTCTTCGCCGTTGTACTTGACCTCGGTTCCGCCGTACTTGGAGAAGATGACCAGGTCACCCTCCTTGACGTCCACGGGGATGCGGTTGCCCTTGTCGTCGACGCGGCCCGGACCAACAGCCAGGACGGTGCCCTCCTGGGGCTTTTCCTTGGCGGTATCGGGGATGACCAGACCGGAAGCAGTAGTCTGCTCGGCGGCCAGCGGCTGGACCACAATGCGATCCTCGAGAGGTTTGATGGAGACCGACACGATCTCTCCCTTTCTTTAGGCGTATGAGACGGTGAGCGTCCACGGTGGTTCACGGGGTCCCGTGACCGCGGATGCGCTACGAGCCAGTTGGCGTGCCAACCGTCGTCGCGGTGCCGATTGAGCGCCTGGCCCTTAGCACCCTCACCCGGAGAGTGCCAATAGTCACTCTAGGGTTGGGTTGGCAGTCGGTCAAGACGAGTGCCAAACGTTCACTCGCCGGAGAAATCATTTAGGGCATCAATATGTTCGCTATTAGTTTGCGCACATGAGATCGCTCCCGATAACTTGTGAGGTAAGGCAATCCTAAGACGACGCATTCGCGGGTCAGGGGGCGACGGCGCCGTCGCACCTACCCGGCATCGCCACCGGTTTGCGCGGCCGCCCGATCTCGCATCTTCCCTGACACTTGAGGAACGTAATGAACCGCATCAGCCCCAAGGCCATGGCACTGCTCACCGCAGGTGGCCTGCTCGCTCTCACCGGTTGCTCCACCGAAGCCGCCGGCGACTCCTCGTCCGAGGAAAGTTCGTCGAATGAAACCGTGACCGTGGAACACGTCCAGGGCACCACCGAGGTTCCTCAGAACCCCGAGACCGTGATTTCCATGGACCTGGGTGTGATCGACAGTTTCGAGGCCCTGGGAGAAGAGGTCGACGGACTCCCCAAGCCCGCGTCCCTGCCGGACGAGTTCGAGAAGTACCAGGACGAGAAGTACGTCAATGCCGGCGGCATGAAGGAACCGGACATGGAAGCGATCTCCGCCGCCAACCCGGACCTGATCATCATTTCCGGCCGCACGGCTGACTTCTACGACCAGTTCTCGGAGATCGCACCCACCGTGGATCTGACCATGGACCAGAAGGACCCGGTGGGTTCGTTCAAGAAGCAGTCCGAGACCATCGGGCAGATCCTGGGTAAGGAGTCCGAGGTCGAGGACAAACTGGCCGAGGTGGATCAGCAGATCTCCGACACCAAGCAAGCCGCGGCGGACGCGGGTTCCGCCATGTTCCTGATGACCAATGCCGGCGAGGTCAACGCCTACGGCCCCGGCTCGCGTTTCGGCAACATCGTCTTCGACACCCTGGGCCTAGAGCCCGCCGGTGACGTGCAGTCCGAAGGCACCCACGGTGAGTCCCTTTCCTTCGAGGCCATTTCCGAGGCCAACCCGGACCGCCTGTACGTGATCGACCGCGACGTGGCGGTGGGCCAGGGAGAATCCGGTCAGGCCGCGCAGCAGGTGCTGGACAATGACCTGGTCAACCAGACCACCGCCGCCGCTGAGGACCAGGTCACCTACCTGGATCCCTCCGCGTGGTACATCGTGGGACCCGGCCTGAACAACTTCCCCAAGATGATCACTGAAGTTCAGGACAGCTTGACGTGAGCACTATCGCTCGCGCACCCGAGAACACCGGCGGCACCGGTTCGGCTCCCGAACCCGCTGTAACCCGTGGAACGACCAACCGCACGGACCGGGCCACCACGCCCGGGCCCTTCAGGCGGTTGCTCCGCTCCAACGGTGCCCTGGTGACGGCCGCCCTCGCGGTCTTCATCTTGGCGGTGATCTCAACGTTCGTGGGCGTCGCGGATGTCACGCCGGCCACCCTGATACGTCAGGTGGCCGGCGGGGACACCGCCGGGCTCCAAGAGTCCTTTCATTTGCTCTCGGTCTCCCGCTTTCCACGCACCATCTCCGTGGTTCTGGCCGGTATGGCCATGGCCGTTGCCGGCCTGATCATGCAGCAAATGGCACGCAACAAGTTTGTGGAGCCTTCCACGGTGGGCACCGTGGAATCCGCGTCCCTGGGCCTGCTCGCCGTCACCGTGCTGATCCCGAGCGCCCCTCTGCTCGGCAAGATGGGTGTGGCCGCGGTCTTCGCCGTGGGCGGTACCGCATTGTTCCTTGCCGTGCTGCAAAGGATCCCGCTGCGCAATGCGCTGCTCGTGCCGCTGGTCGGCATCATGCTCGGCAACGTGATCGCCGCGATCACCACGTTCTTCGCATACCGGTTCAACCTGCTGCAAACGCTGAACACCTGGATGATCGGCGACTTCTCCGGCGTGCTCAAGGGCCGCTACGAACTGCTCTGGCTCGTGGCCGCGCTGACCTTGATCGGCTACATCGCCGCCGACCGCTTCACGGTGGCGGGCATGGGTCAGGATGTCTCAACGACCCTCGGCGTGAACTACAAGCGCATCATGGCGCTCGGCATGACCATCGTGGCTCTGATTTCCGCCGTGGTGGTCGTGACCATCGGTTCCATTCCCTTCCTGGGTCTGGTGGTCCCCAACATCGTGTCACTGATGATCGGTGACAACATGCGCCGCTCGGTTCCATGGGTGGGCATCTTCGGTGCGGGCTTCGTGCTCGTGTGCGACATCGTGGGCCGTGTGATCCGTTTCCCGTTCGAAATCCCCGTGGGCACCGTGGTGGCTGTGGTGGGTGCCGCGATCTTCTTGGCCATGCTGCTGCGGAAGCGAGCTCGTTCCTGATGCCCCCCAAGTCCTCCGCTCTGCCCATGCCCAGTGCCATTCAGCAGAAGCACAAACGCTTGGTCGTGCGTTCCGTGTCGCCGGTCGTGGTCACCGTCGGCATCGGCGCCCTGGCGCTCGTGTGCATTGGCCTGTACCTGTTCCTGGGCCTCGACTCCAATGCCGCCTACGTTCTCCCCCGCCGCGCGAATCGCGTGTTCACCATGGTCCTGGTGGCTTTCTGCGTGGGTGTCTCCACCGTGTTGTTTCAGACGGTCACATCCAACAGGATCCTGACGCCCTCCATCATGGGCTTCGATTCTCTGTTCATGCTCATCCAAACGGTCCTGATCTTCGTGATCGGCACGGTGGGTCGCACCCAGCTGGGTACTTATCCCCTGTTCATGCTGGAGCTCGGACTCATGGTGGTCTTCGCGGCCATCATGTACCGCTGGCTGTTCACCGGCTCCGGCCTGTCCCTGCACCTGGTGTTGCTGATCGGAATCGTGTTCGGCACGTTGTTCCGCGGTATTTCCTCGCTGCTGCAGCGGTTGCTGGATCCCAGCGAGTTCATGGTGCTCCAAGACTCCATGTTCGCCTCGTTCACCGGTGTGGATCTGGGGCTGCTGCGAATTTCCGTGCTCATCATCGCGGTCGCCACCGTTCCGCTGATCGTGATGCGCCGTCGCTTCGACGTGTTGTCCCTGGGACGCGACACCTCCATCAGCCTAGGGATCAATCACACCCGCACGGTGACCACGGTGCTGATCGTGTGCTCGATCTTCGTGGGCGTGTGCACCGCCCTGGTGGGTCCCATTACGTTCTTCGGATTGATCGTCGCGAACCTGGCGTACGCGCTGTGCCGTACGTTCCGACACGCCTGGATCCTGCCGATCTCCGTGCTGTTGGGTGTTGTGGCCCTGGTGGGCGGACAATTGATCCTGGAACGTGTATTCGCGTTCGATACGGCGCTGTCCATTGTGATTGAGTTCTGCGGTGGGTTGTTGTTCTTGTTCCTGCTGTTGAGAGGGTCCATCAAGTGATCGAGCTGTCCGGTCTCACCAAGAACTATGGTGAGATGACCGTGGTGGACCATGTCTCGGCTCGGATCGAGTCCGGTGGCGTGGTGTCAATCATTGGCGCCAACGGGGCCGGCAAGTCCACGGCGCTGTCCATGATCGCCCGCTTGGTGGCCATGGATGACGGCTCCGTGTTTGTGGACGAACACGACGTGCTCAATACGCCCTCGGACGTACTGGCCAAGAAGTTGTCCATCCTGCGCCAGGAAAACACACTGAACGTGCGCCTGACGGTGCGCGATCTGGTGGGCTTCGGCCGTTTTCCGCATTCCAAGGGCCGGCTCCGTCCCGAGGACACCGAACACATCGACCGGGCCCTGGATTATCTGAACCTCCACGAGTTCCAGGACCGCTATGTGGACGAACTTTCCGGCGGCCAGCGCCAGCGCGTGTTCATTGCCATGGTGATCGCCCAGGACACCGATTACGTGCTCCTGGATGAGCCGCTCAACAACCTGGACATGAAGCACTCCGTGGAAATGATGAAGCTCTTGCGGCGCATGACCCACGAGCTCGGTAAGACGGTGATCCTGGTGATCCACGACATCAACTTCGCGTCGTGCTATTCGGACCGCGTCCTGGCCATGAAGGAGGGTGCCCTGGTCTGCCAGGGGACCCCCGAGGAGATCATGCAGCCGGACATTCTGCGGGACATCTACGACATGGACATCCGTGTGGAGGTCATCAACGGCCACCACGTGGGCATGTACTACATGTGACCCGCGGGCGAGCTCGTGATGTGATGGAACCGTGACTTCCCCCGCCGATGCAGAGATGCACGCCCTCGCCCAGCTCCTCACGCCCCAGGGTCTGCACCTGGTCGACTCGATCGGCCCCTACGATCCGGCGCGCTCCCTGAAGCTGTCCGAATCGCTGCGAGCAGAGGGCTACTCCCCGGAACTGGTCTCCGCTGCCCTGACACAGTCCAAGCTGCGCACCCAGGCGCGGGCCAAGTTCGGCGAGTTTGCCGATCACATGGTGTTCACCCGCAACGGACTCGAACAGGCCACCCGGTGGTCCGTAGCCGCCCTGCACGCCCGTCGATTCGCCCAGGCGGAGCTCACGCACGTGGCCGATCTCGGCTGCGGTATCGGCGCGGACTCCCTGGCCCTGGCCGCCCTGGACCGCACCGTGACCGCCGTGGACAAGGATGAGCTGACCGCGGCGGTGGCCACCGTGAACCTCACGGGGTGGCCCCGCACGACCGTGCTCTGCGGCGACGTCGAAACCCTGGATCTGGCCGGTCTCGACCAAGGCGCGCCCGACGGCGTCTGGCTGGATCCCGCACGCAGGGTCACCGGTTCGGGGCGCACCCGGCGCGTGTTCGATCCCGAGGCGTTCTCGCCGCCCCTGTCCTTCGTGACGGGCTTGGCCGGGGAAGGTCTGGCGGTGGGCGTCAAACTGGGCCCGGGCATCCCCCACGAGCACATTCCCGGCGGCGCTGAAGCCCAGTGGGTCTCCGATCACGGCGATGTGGTGGAAGTGGTGCTCTGGTTCAACGCGGTGCGCCGCCCGGAGGTGGCCCGCGCGGCCCTGGTCCTGGGCTCGCAGGCGGACGGCACCGCGACCGCGGCTGAACTGACCTCCGAGAGCTGGCAATCCCCCGCGCCCGAAGGGCAACTGCTGGGTGAGGTGGGTGAGTACTTCTACGAGCCGGACGGCGCCGTGATCCGCGCCGGTCTCGTCACGGATCTGGCGCGGGCCTTGGACGCGCACCTGGTCCACCCGGCGATCGCGTATTTGTCCGGGGACGAACTCCACGAGAGCCCGCTCGCGACCGCGTACCGCGTGCGCGAGGTGCTGGCCCACAACGTGAAAGCCCTGAAGAAATGGGTGCGGGATCACAACGTGGGGATCCTGAACATCAAGAAGCGGGGAACGGACGTCACCCCGGAACAGCTCAGGAAACAGCTGGCACCGCGCGGCACCGAACGAGCCACTTTGGTGATGACACGTTTGCAGCACAGCGGAAGCGAACGTCGCGTGGTGCTGGTCGTTGAACCCGTACACTGAAGTACCCGCGCAGCAGTGCGGGACCGGTGAACAACTCCCGGTCTCGTTCATGGACCGCGGCACATTCCCGGTGCACCCATGAGAGGACCACTGCCGTGCACATTGATTTCGCCTCGTCCGACCGCTCTTCGCTGGGCGTCGAGTGGGAGATCGCCCTGGTCGACCGTGAGACCGGCGAGCTCGAGCCGCGCGGTCAGGAAGTCCTCGAAGCCGTCATTGCGGCCAACCCCGACATGGGCGAGGACGGCAACCACCCGCGCGTGACCGGCGAGTTCCTGCAGAACACCGTGGAAATGGTCACGGGGGTGTGCCACAGCGTGGAAGAGGCGATGGCGCACCTGAAGCTGACGTCGGACGAGATCCGCAAGGCCGCAGACCCCGAGGGCCTGGAGATCTTCGCCGCCGGCACCCACCCGTTCTCAGAGTGGGAGGACCAGCCCGTGGTGGACAAGGAGCGCTACTACAAGGTGGTGGACCGCGCGCAGTACTGGGGCCGCCAACTAGTGATTTACGGACTGCACGTGCACGTGGGTGTCGACCACAAGAACAAGGCGCTGCCCGTCCTCGAGGGTCTGTTGAACTATTACCCGCACCTATTGGCGCTCTCGGCCAATTCGCCGTACTGGTGCGGCCACGACACCGGCTACGCATCCCACCGCTCGCAGGTCTTCCAACAGCTACCCACCGCGGGACTGCCGTTCCGGTTCTCGGCCTGGGACGAGTACGAGTCCTACGTCCAGGATCTACTCACCACGGGTGTGATCGAGGACGAATCGGAGAACCGCTGGGACATCCGCCCCGTACCGCGCTTCGGCACCGTGGAAATGCGCGTGTGCGATGGGCCCTCCACCCTCCACGATGTGAGCGCGTTGACCGCTCTGACCCAGTGCCTGGTGGAGTCGTTCTCCCGCACGCTGGACAACGGTGGGACGGTTCCCACCATGCCGCCGTGGCACCACCAGGAGAACAAGTGGCGTGCGGCCCGTTACGGCTTGGACGCGATCATCATTCAGAACGCACAGAACGAGGAGCGCCCGGTCACAGAAGACCTCACCGGGTTGCTCAATCAGCTGGAGCCCATTGCTTCAGACCTTGGCTGCGGCACCGAGTTGGCGCGCGTGGAAGACATCATCCGCAACGGCGCCGGATACCAACGCCAGCACCGCGTGGCCAAGGAGCACAACGGTGACCTGCGCGCCGTGGTCCTGGACATCGTGGAACGCAACCGCACCTCGTTCTGAGCGGTTACACCGTTCCCATCGAGACCGTGGACACCGGCAACCCCGGATCGGCGGTGAACACGATGCCGGTCGCGGCGCGACCCTCGGCCACCAGCCGCGCCCCGAGTGCGGCCACCATGGCCCCGTTGTCGGTGCACAGGTTCAGCGGCGGCACGATCACCTCGATCCCCCGGGCACGGCAGCGCTCGATCACCAGGGCACGCAGCCGCGAATTCGCGGCCACTCCGCCGCCCATCAGCAGCGTGTCGATCGAGTTCTCGGTGCACGCGAGCGCGGTCTTGCGGGAGATCACATCCACCACGGATTCCTGGAAGGACGCGGCGACATCGGCGACCGGTACCGGCTGCCCGGAGGCCTCGAACGTCTCCACCACCCGCGCCACCGCGGTCTTGAGCCCTGAGAAGGACATGTCATAGCGGTGCGAGCCCGGTTTCTCCGCCGAGCCCATGTACTTGCCCGCGGTCAGCCCTCGGGGGAAGCGGAACGCGGCGGGGTCACCGTTCCGGGCGGCCTTGTCGATGGCCGGTCCCCCGGGATAACCCAGCCCGAGTAGGCGGGCGACCTTGTCGTAGGCCTCGCCGGCGGCGTCGTCGATGGTTGCACCCAGCAGGCGGACGTCACCCGTGATGTCCGGGACGGAGAGAATTTCCGTGTGGCCGCCGGAGACGAGCAGCGCGCCCAGATTTTCGGGGAGCTTCCCCCGTTCGTCCAGCAGTCCCACGCTCACGTGCGCCACCAGGTGGTTGATGGCGTACAGCGGTTTGCCCGTGGCGACCGCGAGCGCCTTGGCCGCGGCCACGCCCACCATGAGCGCCCCGGCCAGACCCGGCCCGGAGGTCACGGCAAGGGCGTCGACCTCGTCCAGCGTGACGTCGGCGTCGGCGAGGGCGGTCTGCAGTGTGGGCACGAAGGCCTCGAGGTGGGCGCGGGAGGCGATCTCGGGGATCACACCACCGAAGCGCGCGTGTTCGGCCATGGACGAGGACACGGTGTTGGTCAGCAGTTCGGTGCCGCGCACAATGCCCACGCCCGTTTCGTCGCACGAGGATTCGATGCCCAGCACGAGCGGTTTAGCGGTTGCCATGGATGGTCCTTCCGTCCGCGCTGCGCCGCGTCGGCCCGGCCGGGGCCAGCTCGCAGCGCATGATCAGCGCGTCATGTCCGTCCCCGTAGTAGCCGGGGCGGGTGTGGATGTGTTCGTAACCGAAGCGCCTGTACAGCGTTTGCGCCCGGTGGTTGGTTGAGCGCACCTCCAGCAGAATTTCGGTGCCTCGGGCGTGGCGTGCGGCCTCGTGCAGCGTGCGCAGCAGCGCGCCTCCGAGCCCCTTGCCCTCGTGCCCGGCGGCCACGGCAATGGTCTGGACGTCCGCGACCGGCGGGATGCACATCATGCCCGCATACCCCACGATCTCCTGCTCATGCGTGAGCACCCAGTACTGCCGGGTGGGGTGGGCCAGTTCCTCGTCGAACATGTGGCGCGGCCACGCGTCGCCCGGGAACAGCTCGGTCTCTAGCGCGTGGACCCGCTCCAGGTCCGCGGGCTGCATGGGGCGCAGGGCGTAGCCTTCCGGCAACGACGACGCCGCCGCGCCGGCGGGTTGATGTCCGGTCACCGCAGTGCCTTCTTGCGGTGGACGGCCACCTTGGCATCGGATTCACGCAGGTAGAGCGGGGAGGTGTCGGTGCTCAGCTCGATGCCACGCTCCTGCCGCGCCCACGCGGCTCGGGACAGGTCCGCGGCGGTGGGTTGCCACTCGGCGGAGTCGGTCACCAAGTTCGGCAGTTGTGCGGCGTGGAGTCCAGCGCCGTAGCCGTGAACCGGTAGTGCGGGGAGCTGGTCGGGGGCGGTGACCTGCGGGCCGCCCACTGGTCGCGCGAAGCGGCCGTGCCCGTCCTCGTGCGTCATGTACCGGCCCCAGTACAGCTCCTTGCGGCGAGCATCGGTGGCGACCAGGAACTCGGTACCTTCCGCCGCGTCCTGCGCCGCACGGTGGGCCAAGGCATCGAGGGAGCACATGCCGTACACGGGCAGCTGCCACGCGAAGCCGAAGGTGCGGGCGCTCACCAGGCCGGCGCGGAGGCCGGTGAAGGGACCGGGTCCGGTGCCCACGAGAATGGCTTTCAGCTGGGGCGGCTCAATGCCCGCCTGACCCAGCAGGTTGTAGACGGCCGGGGCGAGCGCTTCGGCGTGGGAGCGGGTGTCCCGGGTGGCGAATTCCGCCAGCACCTCCCCGTTACGGGTCAGCGCCGCGGACGCGATGGACGACGAATCCAGACTCAGCACAAGCACCCGAACAGTCTAAGCCCCGCCGCTCGGGGAGCCGGGGGCTCAGAGGTCCAGTCGGTCGGACCAGCGGGGCCCGTAGCCACGCATGATGATGGTGCGCGGCTCGTCCGTGTCCTGCTCGTCCTCGTCCCATTCTTCGTTGAGGGCCTCGAGCGCCTTGGAAATGTCCGCGCCTGGCTCGATCGTCGCGGCCCCGGCGCGCTCGGTTCCAGCAGTTTGGGTCTCAGCCTTCTCGGTGTCGCTCGCAGCCTGATTGACCTGGTAGTCCAGGGTGAAAGCCGCCGACGGCGCTCCCACCGCTCCCCGCGGTCGCACGATGTCGATCACCAGGCGGGACTCGCTCAGGTGTTCCACCTTGCCCGTACCCCACTCGACCACGGTCACGCTGGATTCCACGGTGTCCTCCAGGTCGATGTTGTCGATGTCCGCGGCGGTGTCCAGGCGGTACGCGTCCACGTGCACCAGATCCGGCCCGCCGGGGTTCGACCCGCCCGGCAGGTTCGGGTGCTGTCGGGACAGCACGAACGTGGGAGAGATGATGCCCTCCCGCACCCCCAATCCGGCCCCGAGACCCTGCGTGAACGTGGTCTTACCCGCGCCCAGTTCGCCGTTGAGCATGAGAAGGTCCCCGGCCTTCAGATGCCCGGCAAGTTTCTGCGCAATCAGCTGGGTTTCCTCGGCGGAAGCCGGGTAACGGGTCAGGGTCCAATTCGGCTGGGTGTAGGACTCCCCCGACGAAACGCGAGTGGGCCGCGGATCCTGCGGCAGGCTGTGCGCGGCCAGCGCACTCGCGCTGCGGGACACGGTGACGTCCCCCAGGGTCAGGTGGCTGTGGCTCGTATACTCACGCGGCACCCGCGGGGACACCCGCGTGACGATCTCGTAGTTGATGCTCCCGCTCGCATCGGCCCAGTCGGTGGCGGAGGGGTAATCACCGGCCCCGAACAGCACGGCTTCGTCCCCGATGTGCACCATGGGATCCACCGCTTCATCCACCAACGGGGTACCCGCGGGGATGCCTTCCGGCGTCACCGTCGTTCCCTGCGCCAGGTCGATCACGCACTGGTCCATCGCGATCCGACCCACTACGGGGTAGACCCTGCCCCCGATGTGGACGGGAGCTCCGGTTGCAACGCGGGGAACGCCGTCGGCGTACCCCAGGGGAATGAGCGCAAGGTGCGTGGGGGTTTCGGTGCGGTAGGTCAGGCCGTAGGACACTCCGTGTCCGGTGGGCACGGCCTTGACGTTGGCCACGCGTGTGCGCAGGGTCATGGCGGGAATCAGGCCGAAATCCTTGGGCGTCCGGTCCTCGAACGGGCTCAGTCCGTAGATGCCCAGGCCCACGCGCACGGCGTCGCGCAGGATGTAGTCGGGGTCCTCGAGCTGATCCGCGGACAACAGCGCCGGGGTGTTGGCGGCGTGGATCATGGCCGGCTTCAAACCTGCCCGGCGTGCGATCCGCACCGCGTCCGTCAACGCGTTGAGCTGTTCCATGGTCTCGTCGCCGCGAGCGGGCTCGTCCGCGACCGACAGGTGCGTGAAGATGCCCTCCACCTCCACCAGGCCCTGATCCTGTGCGGCCACCACGCGTTCCACGAGGTCCGGCCACTGCGCCGCGGTGGAGCCGTTACGGCCCAGTCCGGTGTCGATCTTCAGGTGCAACGTGGCCGTCTTGGCCGTCTCGCGGGCGGCGTCCAGTACGGCGTGGAGCTCCCAGCCGCTGATACCCAAGGAAATATCGTGGTCGAGAGCGCCCACGAAGTCGGTGCTGGTGGTGTGCAGCCACGACAGCACGGGCGCAGCGATCCCGGCGTAACGCAGTGCGAGCGCCTCACTCACGTGCGCCGTGCCCAACAGGTCCGCGCCGGCGGACAGCGCCGTGCGGGCCACCTCGGGTGCGCCGTGGCCGTAGCCGTCCGCCTTGACCACGGCAATCAGCTTCCGCCCGCGGGCCAACTGTGTTAATCGGACCACGTTGTGCCACACGGCGGAGAGGTCGATGACCGCGCTGCGCTCGCTGGGTTCCTCGGACTGCCACGACGTTGTTACGCTCACGTCCTCCATTGTGCCTTCTCCGCGCTCGTGCCGTGCACAGCATCGCACGTTCGTCGCCCTGCTGTCCGACGGTTCCCGTTAGGCTGGTCGCGTGCCTCAACAGACCCCGCCGCGCGTGCTGCTCGTTAGTATGCACACCTCGCCCGTGGACCAACCCGGCTCCGGGGACGCCGGTGGGATGAACGTGTACGTGCTGCACCTGGCCCGCTCACTGTCCCGGCGTGGCTGGGCGGTGGACATGGCCACCTTGGACCGCGATCCGTCCCACCCTGCCGGTGTCAGCGTGAACCAGCTGCCGGACGGCCCCCGTCTGCTGGCCGTCGCTGTTCCCGGTGCCGCCACCGCTCCCAAGCAGCGCCTCCCCGCGTTCGCGCTCGCGTTCGGCCGCGCCCTCGCCGCCTTCTACCACGACGACGCCGTCCCCCTCCTGGTCCATGCCCACTACTGGCTGTCCGCGGTTGCGGGCCGCAAGATCCGTGCACAGCTCAACATCCCGTTGATGTTGACGCTGCACACGTCCGCCGCGGTGAAGAACCTCCGGGCCGGTCCCGGCGAGAACCCGGAACCGGTGGCCCGCGAGCGGGCGGAGCAGGAGGTGGTGGCCACCTCGTGCACCCTGGTGGTCAACACCCCGGCCGAGGCCGATCACATGGTGGAGCTCTACGGCGCACCCCGCGAGCGGATTCGCGTGATCCCTCCGGGGGTGGACCCGGCGGTCTTTTATCCCGTGGTGAAAACCGCCCCGCACCCCCACCGCGCCGCGCAATCCGACCGCGTCGGAGCACCGCCGTTCACGGTGTTGTGCGCCGGCCGCATGCAACCCCTCAAGGGACCGCAGGTTCTGGTGGCCGCCCTGGGGCTGTTGCGCAGGACGCATCCGGAGTCCGCGGTGCACCTGATTCTGGCGGGCGCGGGTTCCCCGGAGTTCTTGGCCGAATTGCACCGGCTGACGCAGGACCACGGCGTGGCGGACGCCGTGCAGTTCCGGGGCTCCATGCCGGCCGCCGAGCTTGCCGAGCTCATGCGCTCCGCGGACGCGGTGGCCATGCCGTCCTCGTCCGAGACCTTTGGACTGGTGGCCCTGGAAGCCCAGGCGTGCGGAACCCCGGTGCTGGCCACGAATGTGGACGGACTGCGCTACGCGGTGCAGGACCACCGGACCGGGTGGTTGGTGCCGGGGCGCACCCCTCAGCTGTGGGCGGAAGCACTGTACCGAGCGGCATCGAACCCCGAACACTGGCGAGCCATGTCCCGGGCCGCCGCGGAACGTGCGCGCGAACTCACATGGGATCACGCGGCCGCCCAACATGAGGTGGCTTACATGCGCTGCGCAGGCGAGCGCGTAACCACCTAGACTCGAGGGTGTGACCACCGCGTATCTCAGCCGTGAATCGTTGGCCAGGTATCTGGATCGATCCCGGATCACCGGCGCCGTAGCGACCCCTCGCGAAGCCAACCTGCGTAATATCCAGGGTTTCCTGGAGGGTGACCAGCACCAACACATGGGTGTCGAGCAAACCCGGAACTGGACCTACAAGTCCGTGTTCAAACTCATGCGTGAGCGCGTGGGCATCAATGAGGACCCCAAGTACACGCAGGGCCAGGACTCCATTTCCGCGAACCTGTGCATTGCCGCGCTCGACACGTACGCGGACATTTTCAGTGAGGCCGTCAAGGGCCGCAAACGCTTGTTGTTCGCCACGGCGCACCCCGCCGGCCTCGCCCCCGTCTACGCCCGGCTCGCCCGCGTAGCCCGAAAATCCGGTGCCCGCGTGCTCCGCGTTGACGGCGCCCTGCCCTTCGAGGACGGCGACGTGCGCCAGATCGAGGACGTCGTGATGGTCGAACAGTACGGCGGCCTGCGACACACCCACTCCCCCGAACCCATGAGACTGGTGCTGGCGCAGCTGGCTGCGGATGGCCGCGAGCAGCCGGACCTCGTGATCTCCGATCACGGCATGGCCGGCCACGCCGGTTCCCGGGCCAAACTGCGCACCATTGCCATGGGTGACTGCAACGACCCCGGAATCTTCGTCGCCGAGGCGCAGGGCGACGTGGCAGTCGCCGTTCCCCTGGACGACAACGTGGCCCCGCACCTCTACAACCCGCTGGTCGACTACATCATCTCCCGCGCCGGACTCGCGGGGCAGGACCGGCGGTAGGCCGCTCCCGTCACACGACGGCGCCCGGTACCGAAACGCTTCGGTACCGGGCGCCGTCGTTCGTAGCCGGGCGTGTTTAACGCTCGATCTCGCCGCGGATGAACTTCTCCACGTTCTCGCGAGCGGTATCGTCGTCGAACTGCTCTGGCGGGGACTTCATGAAGTACGAGGACGCCGAGGTCAGCGGGCCGCCGATGCCGCGGTCCAAGCCGATCTTGGCCGCGCGGATGGCGTCGATGATCACACCGGCGGAGTTCGGGGAGTCCCACACCTCGAGCTTGTATTCCAACGAGATGGGGGCATTGCCGAAGCCGTGGCCCTCGAGGCGCACGAACGCGAACTTCCGGTCATCCAGCCAGCCCACGTAGTCCGAGGGGCCGATGTGCACGTCCTTGGCGCGCATTTCGTGCGGCACGTTGGAGGTCACGGCCTGGGTCTTGGAAATCTTCTTGGACTCCAGCCGGGAACGCTCCAACATGTTCTTGAAGTCCATGTTGCCGCCCACGTTGAGCTGATAGGTGCGATCGAGCACGTAACCGCGGTCCTCGAGCAGCTTGGCCAGCACACGGTGGGTGATAGTGGCTCCCACCTGGGACTTGATGTCATCACCCACGATGGGCACACCGGCGTCGCGGAACTTCTGGGCCCATTCCTCGGTGCCGGCAATGAACACGGGAAGCGCGTTGACGAAGGCCACACCGGCGTCGATGGCCGCCTGCGCGTAATAGCGGTCCGCGTCCTCGGAGCCCACGGGCAGGTAGGACACGAGCACGTCCACCTGGGCATCGCGCAGTGCTTGCGCAACGTCCACCGGTTCGGCGTCGGACTCGGTGATCATCTCGCGGTAGTACGTGCCCAGCCCGTCCCGGGTGGGGCCGCGCTGGACGGTCACGCCCAGGTGCGGGACATCCGTGATTTTCATGGTGTTGTTCTCGGACGCCAGGATCGCCTCGGAGAGGTCCGAG
Organism: Kocuria sp. cx-455; assembly: GCF_057707085.1. Classification (NCBI taxonomy): domain Bacteria; kingdom Pseudomonadati; phylum Acidobacteriota; class Terriglobia; order Terriglobales; family Candidatus Korobacteraceae; genus Candidatus Sulfotelmatobacter; species Kocuria sp. cx-455. The sequence continues at coordinate 16,477 of NZ_JBYIPM010000003.1, forward strand.
CCCACCTTGGCCGCGTCCACGTCGAAGGCCGCTACGAACTCGACATCACGCACGTGATAGGCACCGAACTGCACGTGCATCAGGCCGGGAACGGCCTCGGACGGGTCGGCGTCGCGGTAGAAGTGCACGCCCTGGATCAGCGATGTGGCGCAGTTGCCCACACCTGCAATGGCCACGCGAATGGGGTGTTCGGACACGGTTCTCCTCGGGGAATCAAATAGTTGGTGGTCATTGTGCGGACCCGCACCGACACACGGGTGGCTGACCACCGCTAGTGCCCCGCCGCACAGAACCGACTCCACAGTCTAGTCACGCCGCGGGTCGATTGATGCACCGTTGCGGGCGGGCGCGGGCTCACCAGGACAGCGCGGCCTCGCCGATCAGCAAAACGGAGACCGCCAGGAACACCACACCGGCCACGAGTTCCACACCCACCGAATGGGCCTGGAACCGTGCGGCCAGTGTCGGCACGGACCCGAACCACGCGACCGCGCAGAACCATGCCAGTCCCACCGCGAACAACAGCGCGGCCACGAGCATGGATTCCCACCACAGCGCATTGGCCGGTACCACCGACGCGAATAGCGCAATGAAGAACACAATGGCCTTGGCGTTGGAGAGGTTGGTGATCATGCCCTGCACCACTGCCCGGAATCCGGTCAGGTTCTTGGTGCCCAGGATCCCGCCACCGCGCGCGCTGGCTGCGGGCTCCGGGATCTGCTCGGCGGCCTCCACCGTGGCCGGTGACGGCGCGGCCTCACCCGCGCCGGGTCCGGCACCGCCCGCAGCAGCCGCGCTCACGGACCCCGAACGACGTCGTGAATTGGATCTGGCCGCGAGCGCCGAGCGAATCGAGCCGTAGCCCATCCAGGCGAGGAACAGGGCGCCCGCGATCTGGATGATGAGTTTGAGCACCTCGTTCTGGTTGATCACCACCGTGACGCCGGTGAGCGAGAGGGTGATCCAGATGATGTTGCCGATCATCACGCCCAGGGCGGTCAGCATGGCTTTGCCGCGCGAGGACAGGAACGCGTTGCGGAGGATGACCAGGATGTCCGGGCCCGGCGAGACGATGCCCGCGACCCAGAGACCGAGTAGTGCCAAGTACTGTGTTGTGCTCATGCGTGCTTGGATTCGGTGGCGGCACCCCAGATGTTGATATCTGCATCCGTGACGAGCGCGTCGATCCGTTCGAGTTCGGCCGGGGTGAAGTCCAGGTTGTGGACGGCCGCCGCGGAATCCGCAATCTGCGCCGGTGAAGACGCCCCGACGAGTGCGGTGGTGACCTGACCTTCGGGCTGCGGACGCAGCACCCACGCGATGGCCATTTGAGCCAGAGTTTGCCCGCGGTCCTCGGCCATCGAGTTCAGTTCCCTGATCTGCTCCACGGTGTTGTCGGTCAACCATTCCGGGTTGAGGGACTTACCGGCCGCCGCGCGGGATTCCTCCGGAACACCGCCCAGGTACTTGTCGGTCAACATGCCCTGCGCCAACGGGGAGAAGCTGATGGACCCCATGCCGGCGGCCGTCAGTGCGGCGAGCAGGTTCTTTCCGTCGGTGCGCTCGTTGGGCTGCTCGATCCAGCGGTTGAGCATGGAGTAGGAGGGCTGGTGAATGAGCAGCGGGGTGCCCAGCTCCCTCATGATCTGCTGCGCCGCGAGCGTGAGGTCCGCGCTGTAGGACGAGATGCCCACGTAGCTCGCCCGACCCGAGCGCACGATGTGGTCCAGCGCGCCCATGGTTTCCTCGAGCGGGGTGTCGGCGTCCGGGCGGTGGTGGTAGAAGATGTCCACGCGATCCAGGCCCATGCGTTCCAGGGACTGGTCAAGGGAGTCCAGCAGGTATTTCCTGGAGCCGCCCACTCCCCCGTACGGGCCCGGCCACATCTGCCACCCGGCTTTGCTGGAAATGATCAGTTCCTGACGGTACCGCGCGAAGTCCTCACGGAGGATACGGCCGAAGTTCAGCTCGGCCGAACCCGCCGGCGGTCCGTAGTTGTTGGCCAGATCGAAGTGCGTGATGCCCAGGTCGAAGGCTTTGCGCAGGGTGGCGCGCATGGTGGACAGCGGGGTGTCGTCACCGAAGTTGTGCCACAGCCCCAGGGACAGCGCCGGCAGCTTCAGGCCCGAGTTCCCCACCCGCCGGTAAGGCATGGTGTCGTAACGATCCTCGGCCGCGGTCCAGACTGTGTCATCACCAAAAGTCAGCATGGGAACTAGTCTGCCACCTGACTCAAAGCGACCGGTTGTCTGCCTCATAAGCTTTCTCACGAGCGTGTCAGGGATACTTGTGGAGACGGATTTCCGCGTCACCGTCAGCTCATGTCCGTCCACTCATTTCAGGAGGTCGCCCCGTGTCGCTCACCAATACCGCCATGGCCCGGCTGCGCGCCATGATCCTCAACGGTGAGCTGGGCCCCGGCGACAGATTGCCCCCCGAGAAGGAACTTGCAGAGCACTTGGGCCTGTCACGCAGTTCGCTGCGCGAGGCGGTCAAGGCACTCGAAGTGGTGCGCATCCTGGACATCAGGCAGGGCGACGGCACCTACGTGACGGAGTTGAACACCCAGCACCTGTCGGAGGCAATCTCTTTCGTGCTGGAGCTGCACCAGAACTCATCGGTGCTGGAGCTGCTGGAAACCCGCCGCGTTCTGGAAGCCGCAGCGGTCGAATTGGCCGCAGCTCGGATCTCGGAGGAACAACTCGAGAAGATCCAGCGGACCTTGGATAAGACCGACGTGGAGAACATCGACTCGCTCGTCGACCAGGATCTGGCGTTCCACGGCATCATTGGAGACGCTGCGGGCAACGGTTATCTGAGTTCACTCACCGGGAGCCTCAACTCCCGAACCGTGCGCGCGCGAGCATGGCGCGGTATGACGCAGCAGGGCTCGGCCGAACGCACCATGGAGGAGCATCAGGAGATCTTGGACGCCCTTCGGCGCCGGGATCCGGCACTGGCACGCGCGGCCATGATCCACCATTTGCAGGGCGTGGAGCGCTGGCTGCGCATTGCACTGACCGAGTCTCCCTTGTCCGAGATCCCTGAGGACCTCAACGGCTCGACCGATTGAGCGTCTCAATCGGCCGGGCCGTTGCAGATAAGCAGCCTCAGATCACTCGGCAGGGCGCAGGCGCAGGGCCTCCATGCCGCCGTCCACGGCAAGATCGACGCCACTGGTCGATGCATTGAGAGGGCTGGCCAGATAGCAAATGGCTGACGCCACCTCATCCGGTTCCACCAGCCGGCCATGCGGCTGGCGGGCGTTCAAGGCGGCACGTTCCGCCTCAGGGTCCGGAGCCTTGGACAGCAGGTTTCCGATCCACGGAGTGTTGGCGGTTCCCGGGTTCACACAGTTCACCCGGATGCCCTCGCGCAGGTGATCCGCGGCCATCGCGCGGGTCATCGCGAGAATCGCTCCCTTGGTGGCCGAGTACAGCACACGTTCGGGTAGGCCCGCGGTCGCGGCAATGGAGCATGTGTTGACCACGGACGCGTGCTCCGATTTCCGCAGGTACGGCAGCGCCGCGCGGGTCACGCGGACCATGCCCACCACGTTGATGTCCCAGACGCGGTGCCACTCGTCGTCGTCATTAGCGGCGACATCGCCCTGGGCTCCGATGCCCGCATTATTGATCACCACGTCGATACCGCCCAGCTCTGCCACGGTGGTGCCGATCGCGTTCTGGACCGAAGCGTCGTCGGCGACGTCGCACTGGACCTGGAGCGCGCCCGGGGCGGCGTTCGCGGGGTTGAGATCGAGAACGGCCACTTTGGCACCGCGAGTCTGCAGCGCCCTAGTCGTGGAATCTCCGATGCCGGAGGCTCCTCCGGTCACAATGGCAACCAGTCCATCGAATTCTTGTGAGCTCATGAATCCCTCTCTTCTTGCTTGAATGCTGGGCGGGTCAGGCGCGGGCAACCATGCGGTGACGCTGTTGACCGATACCCTCGATCTCCACCTCCACCACGTCGCCGGCCTTCAGGTACGGGAACTTTCCGGACAGTGCGACGCCCTTGGGCGTGCCTGTGGAGATGATGTCGCCCGGTTCCAACTGCATGTAATGGGACAGGTGCTTCACGATGTACTCGACCGAGAAGATCATGTCCGAGGTGCGCGAGCCCTGGCGTGGCTCACCGTTGACCGAAGAACTCAATGCCACGTCGTGCGGATCAAACTCGTCCGCGGTCACGACCACAGGGCCGAGTGGCATGTAGTCCTTGATGCACTTACCCTTGGACCACTGCCCGCCTGAGTCCTCGATCTGGTAGGCGCGTTCGGACAGATCGTCGGCCAGGGTGTAGCCGGCGACGCACTCAGCCGCCTCCGTTTCGGTCTCCAGATAAGCCGCTTGCTTGCCCATCACGATGACCAGCTCCACTTCCCAGTCGCTCTTCTCCGAACCCGGGGGCAGGGCAATGTCATCGTTGGGTCCGGTCAGGGTATTGGGTGTCTTGAAGAAGATGATCGGCAGCTTGGGCGGCGCGTCACCGGATTCAGCGGCGTGCTCCACGTAGTTCTGACCGATGCAGATCACCGCCGAGGGCCGTGTGAGGGGTGCGCCCAGGCGCTGCCCGGCGATGTCTGCATTGGACAGCTCTCCGCGTTCCAGGGCAGCCCGCAGAGTTTCGATCCCTCCGGTCGCGAAGAACTCTGGGTCGAAGTCCTTCACCGCTGCGGAAGCATCGTAGTGAGCACCCTGGTATTCCACGACCGGGATTTCCTGGCCCTTGTCTCCCACTCGCATCAGTTTCATGTGTTCCTCCGTGTATCTCGTTGGTAAGTAGTTGTCTTCGGGTCAGGGGCTGGTGATGAGCCCCGCATCGGCGGCTGCGGACCAGAACTCATCCGGGACGGGTGTCTCGGCGAGTTCCACATTGCGGCGCACATGGTCCGGGGTCCGCATTCCCACAACGCTGGTCACGACTGCCGGATGGCGCATCGGGAAAGCGAGGGCCGCGGCAGGCAATGTTGTGCCTTGTTCTGCCGCGAGGTCCGCCAGTTGACGAGCCCGTGCGATGAGCTCGGGCGGAGCGGCGTCGTAGTTGTAATGCGCGTCGTCCGGGACGTCTTGGCGGGCCAGAAGCCCGGAGTTGAAAACTCCCACCGCGTTGACCTTCACGTTGTGCTTCTCGCACGCAGGAAGCAGCGACTGCGCCGCGTCCTGTTCCAGGAGCGTGTACCGCCCTGCCAGCATGATGATGTCCGGCTGTGTTTCCACCACGAATCGTTCGAGCATTTGCCACTGGTTCATGCCGGCGCCCCAGCCTTGGATCACGCCTTGTTCTCGAAGCTCCGTCAATGCAGGGACCGCGCCGTGCAGCGCCTGATCCCAGTACTCATCGGGGTCGTGAATGTAGACGATGTCCACGCGGTCCAGGCCCAGCCGTTCCAAAGACTCATCCAAGGACCGCTTCACTCCGTCTGCGGAGTAATCCCGTACACGGTGAAGATCGTCCGGGACCTCGAATCCCTCGGTGTCCTCGCCCCGGGGATTCGGGTTGTCCCGCAGTAGGCGCCCTACCTTGGTGGAAAGAATGAATTCATCGCGCGGTTTGCTCTGCAGGAATGCCCCGAGCCTCCGTTCCGAGAGTCCCAGCCCGTAATGGGGCGCGGTGTCGAAGTGGCGAATCCCCAGGTCCCAGGCCGTTTCCAACGCCTCACGGGCCGTGGTGTCGTCGACGGTTCTGTAGAGGTTTCCGAGCTGTGCCGCTCCGAAACCCAATTTGCCGTGATGGGCAATGGCTTCTTCGAGTATTGACTTCATATCGGTTGTCCTCTTGAGGTTCACAGATTGTTCTAGTGGTGACCGTGCGGAGCGCTCACCGCGCCGGTGACGGTCGCCCTTGGCTCGCTCAGTCCGTAGACGCGCTGCGCGGTCAAGGATGCGATCGATTCGAGCGCGCGCCCAGTGAGGTCGGGTTTCAACAGTTGGGTTTGGAACTGGATGCAATCAACCGGTCGGACCCATCCCTTCCCCGATACCGGGGCATCCGAACCGAGCATGACGCGCTCATGCCCGAAGTTCCGCAGAGCGAACCGCAAAGGTGCGCTGCACAGCTCAGCGGCCTCAGGCGTCAGTACTGTTCGTGAGGACTGAGCGGTTGCCGGCTCCGATCTGGCTCTCCGCGGCTGGTGTCGCGGGGGCATTTCGGCCACCAGGCCCGAACACTTCACAACGACCCTGGGGTCGGCCGCTATCGTGGCGATGTCGTCCCGCCAGCGTGTGAGGTCCTGTCCCAGCGGGGGCTTGCCCAGGTGATCGAGCACCAGGGTGCCGTCGGTGTCGAGCCTCCGCAGCATCTGCGTTACCTCCACGAGCTGGTGGGCACGCACACACACGTCGAACGTCAATCCGTTCGCGTGGGCTGCAGCGATCATGCCGACGACGCCACGAGCCGCCAACTCACCCGGCCCGAGCCCCTGCAGGTTGTGCCGCACTCCGACCACATGCGACCTGTCTGCGAGCGAGCGCATCGTGTCCTCGGTGGCCTCCGTGCCGTGAGGTACTGCCGCCACGATGCCCAATACTTTCTCGTCCCGCTCGGCGATACCGAGCAGCCAATCCAGCTCAGCTTTCTCGTAGCCGACGTCGACCCCCGCCTCCACCAGAACCGACGGCAGACTCTCCGGTTCGGTGAACAGATCCTCCGTGGGAAGGGCTGCTCCGCGCACCCAATTCCACGGCAGGTGGTGCAGATCCCACAGGTGGCGATGAGAGTCCACCAGGGGTAACCGGGTCTGTTCGGGGGTCGACGTCGCGTGCTTCATTGCTACGCAGCCCTCCCCGCGCCGGTGGTGCTCACCTTGGTCTGAGTTTCCGGGATCACGCCCACCGTGAGCATGAGGTTCGCGTACTGCCGCTGCTCCCCGGTGGCGACGACCACGGCCACGTCATTCTCCCGAGCACGGTCATAGAACGTGAATCGTTCCAATCCCGACAATGCAATGTCCGGTCCAAGTGCCTGGCCGTAGCCCTCGACAGCCGGCGAAGCGGCGCCGTCGGCGTTCTCCATGTATTCGGCGGCCTCCACCGGAACCGTGGCAATCAGAAGCTCCAGAACCTGGTCCGCCGTCAGCAAGCCGGGAGCCACGTTGAGTGCGATCCGTGTGGTGTGGGGACCCACCCCCGTGACGTGGGGGTAGTTGCCGTCCGCGATCAGAATCTTGGTCCCGTGGCCGCACCGGGCCAATGCGGCCAACAGCTCGGGATGGGTAATCGGTGTTCGCATCATGAGTTACTGTCCCACCGTCTGCTTGCCGGTTACAGACTTGACCTCGCCGAAAATCTCCTCTTCGATCTCCTCGAGGGAACGGCCCTTGGTCTCGGGCACTCGCAGAATGGTGTAGGCCGTTCCTGCCACCGACAGGACCGCGAAGACCATAAAGATCCACGGGCCCATACCTGCAAGCAGCATCGGGAACACCAAGGCGAACGTAGCGTTGAGCAAGTACTGCGTGAAGGTGATGATGCCGGTACCGATGGCGCGAGTCTGCAGCGGCAGGATCTCCGGTACGTACAGCCAGAAGACCGGTCCCAGGCCGAAGCCGAAGGAGAACGTGTAGACGAAGACTGCGGCCACGGCGATCCATCCGGATTCCGCGAAGAAGGTCAGCACAACCATCGCCACGGCCTGTCCCGCCATGGAGATGGCGAGCATTTTCACGCGCCCCATCTTGTCGATCAATGGCAGTGCAATGGCTGTGGAGACCACCAGAGCGATGCCCACACCGTAGTTGGCCACGGCACCAGGATTGTTACCGAGCCCCTCAACATCCTTGAAGATGATGGGTGCGTAGTAAACCACTGCGTTGATACCGGTCCAGACCTGGAAGAAGGTCAGAATCGCAAGAATGGTGAGTGGTTTTCGCGCATCGGAGAGGACCCCGCCCAGACCCCTGGTGGGGCGATCGAGGACTTCTTCGATTTCCTGGATTTCCTTGGCCGCGAACTCTTCGCCACCGCGCATGGTCCGCAGAACGTTGAGCGCGTCTCGGGACCGACCACGCATCATCAACCAGCGGGGCGATGGCGGAGCAATGAACATACCCACAAAGAAGATGACGGCCGGAATTACACCCAGTCCGAGCATCCAGCGCCATCCGTCAGGGGTGCTGTGGAAGATGTCGCCCACCCCGTAGGCAGCCAAGATACCGACGTTCACGGCGAGCTGGTACAGACCGGTCAGCAGGCCACGGACACGCGTGGGTGCGAGCTCCGACAGGTAAATCAACCCGAACATGTTGGCGATACCGATACCGAATCCCAGGAAGAACCGCGCTGCCATGAGGCCGATAGGTCCCGACACAATGGCACAGAACAGGGATCCGAGAATAAAGATCATGCCGCCTACCAGCAGGATCTGCCGCCGATCGAAGCGACGAGCCGCAATGGTGGAGACCACGATGGACGGCAACGCGCCGTAGAGCAACAGCGAGGTGATGAGACCGGTCTGTGAAGCGGTGAGACCGAACTGCCCCTCGAGCAAGGGCAACGCACCCGAGATTGCTCCGGAGTCGAAGCCGTACAACAGGCCGGACAAGCCCGCCAGAACCGCAACCAGGTACACCTTGCGCGGGATCGGCTCCCGCATGAAATCGGCCTGCGCCACCTTGCCGGGAGCGGTCGACGTCGCGGCGCCAGTTGCGCGTGTGTCACGTGTTTCGTCGTGAATTCCAGGCGCGCCGGTGGCGCGCGATGAACCAAAGTTGGACATGAGAACCCCTAAAGGTCATTCGTAGGGCGGCGTCCTTGCCGACCTGTGACAGTGGATGAGGGAAAGATCAAAACTGAGGTTGGCCCCGTTAGATGCTGAGACTCACGGGAGTGTCGGTGGTCGTCCACTCGGCCCCGTGTGGGAACTCGTACCGAGCTAGGGACTGCTGGGACATTTCTGCTGCGGAGCCCGGTGCCTCGGGCGGCCAGTACCGTCCGTTGTGGACGTCCACGGGAGTCAGGAAGTGCTCGTGCAAGTGGTCCACGAACTCGATCATTCGAGAGTTGTCCAGCTGCCCGGACACAGCGATCGAATCGAAGAAGGACAGGTGCTGGACCAGTTCGCACAGGCCCACTCCCCCGGCATGGGGGCACACCCGGACTCCGAAGTGCGCGGCGAGGAGCAGAATCGTGATGTTCTCGTTCACGCCGGCCACTCGGCACGCATCCATCTGAAGGACTGAAAGGCTCTTCGCCTGGAGCATTTGCTTGAACACGACCCGGTTTTGCACGTGCTCACCGGTTGCCACTGGAATCGGCGCGATCGCCTCAGCGATGGCCGCGTGGGCCAGAATGTCATCCGGGCTCGTGGGCTCTTCGACCCAAGCCAAATCGTAGGGTGCGAGCTCACGGATCCATTCGATGGCCTCGGAGACGTCCCACCGCTGGTTCGCATCAATGGCGATCGGAAAATCCGGGCCACACACATGGCGAGCCTTGCGGACTCGACGGATATCGTCCTGAAGGTTGGCTCCCACCTTGAGCTTGATCTGCGGGAACCCGTCGGCCATGGCTTCACGTGCCAAGCGCTCGAGCTTCTCATCCGAGTAACCGAGCCACCCGGGAGAAGTGGTGTACGCCGCGTATCCCTGCGCTCGCAGACGATCGATCCGCTCTTGCTTTCCCTCCTGACCGCGCCGCAGGATGCTCTTCGCATCTTCTTCAGTCATGGCGTCGGTGAGGTATCGCAGATCAATCAAACCGAACAGTTCCTCCGGCGACATCTCTGCCAAAAGCAGCCACAAGGGTTTCTTGGCCTTCTTGGCCTTGAGGTCCCACAGGGCGTTGACCACGGCGCCAATGGCCATGTGCATCACGCCTTTTTCAGGGCCGAGCCAACGCAACTGTGAATCGTTGTTGAGCTCGCGCCACACGCCTCCGAGATCATCGAGGAGCGCCTCGACTTCCCGGCCGATGAACCGCTGGACAACTACCTCGATAGCTGCCGCCTGGACATCGTTACCGCGACCGATCGTGAAAACGAAACCGTGACCTTCCAGACCATCGGTGTGGTCCGTACGTAGTTCAAGGTATGCAGCGGAGTAATCGGGATCGGGATTCATGGCGTCCGATCCGTCCAACTCCTTAGAGGTGGGGAACCGAATATCACGTACTCGGCTTTCGACAATGGTGCTCATACTTGGCCTTTCGCAGGCGGATCGCTGAAGAGTGTTCTGGAGTATGTGCGACGGGTACATCCGATGTCTGCTCAGCTGTGTGAATTGTCAGCCACCCGCCGCTTGTGACCGGAGTCACGCGATTGACGTCCCCCACAGAGTAAACATCCGATGTTTAGTCCGTCAAGGGCCGATTACGCGCTCTCTTGGGGCAGGTTCGCCTGATTGGTCCGATGACTATTGGCGTCAGTCACACCAAAACCCGTAGCCAGAAGGGCACCGGCCACGTTGTGCCAGATGGTGGCCACTGCGGACGGCAGGGCGCTCATGGGTTCAAAATTTTGATGGCACAGCGCCGCGGCCAACCCGGCATTCTGCATACCGACCTCGACGCTGATGGCCCTGCGTTCGCGATAGGACAACCGCGCCACCCGTGCGGCGACCCACCCGAGTGCGAACCCGAAGGCGTTGTGCAGCACCACCGCCACAAACACCATCCCCAGTGCGGACGCGAGGACTTGTGCATTCGCGGCCATGATCCCCGCAATGACCACTGCCAATGCCGCCATGGAGAACCACGGGATGACAGAGCTCAGGCGTGTGACCAGACGTTTTGCTGCGAATCGAACGAGCACACCCAACAAGACAGGGATCAGAACAATGGTGAGGATCTGCTTCAGCATGGCGGCGAAGGACACATCAACGTAGCCGCCCGCCAGCCATAGGATCAGCAGCGGTGTCATCAGAGGAGCGATCAGGGTCGAAACAGCCGTGGTGCACACCGAGAGGGCAACATTTCCATTCGCCAAGTAGGTCACGATGTTCGATGAGGCCCCGCCCGGTGCAGAACCGAGAACTACCATCCCGACAATCAGTATGGGGTCGAGCTGCAGAGCGACGCCCACGCCCAAACCGGCCAGGGGCATGATAACGTACTGGGCGATCGCACCCAGGATCACCGCATGGGGCTTGGTGGCAATAATTTTCAGATCCGGTACGGCAATGGTCATGCCCATGAAAAACATGACCACGCCGAGCAGCGGCGTGATTGCCGGCCCGAGCGCCGAGGCTTGCACGTGGAACACCAGGCCGAGCAGACCGGCACAAATAATGATGAGAGGGAAGGCCAGCACGGACATGCTGGACCGAGAAAGACGCGCCATAAGAACTCCTGAAGGTTCAGGAGCAGACATCGGATGATTATGACGTGAGCTTGATCATACACAGAAATTGACCGCTCACCTGCTCGGCGCGGATCGTTGGAGTAACATCGGATGAACTTATGGATGACCTCAAGCCAACCTCCGGTGTGATGAGTCGGATGCCCGTTTGCTTAGTTGACTTCAGAAAGAGTAAAGCCGCGGCAACCTAAAATCCGTCAATTCGGGTCGCCGCGGCTTCAGCCCTGCTCAGACGCGCAGCACCGCAGCGGTGTTGGGTGCCAGCGTGACCTTTCCGGGGGTGTCCAGTCCCGGTTTGACGCCGCTCGCAAACAGCGCCTCGGGCGCGTCACCTCCCATGAGGGGCAGCTCCCGTTCCCGGTCGGACAGGTTGATCGCGGTGACCACGCCGTGCGCGGACTCCGGTTCGCTCATGCGCTTGAGCACGAACCACCCCTCGTCGTCGCTGGCCTGGGTGGCCATGGTCGCCCAGTCCTGGCTGGTCAGCTCGGGGGTGGCCCGCCGCAGCGCGATCAGGTCACGGTAGGCGGTGAAGATCCGCTCGTGATCGCCCTGGTGCACCTCGTCCCACGTGAGTTTGGAACGCTCGAAGGTCTGCGGGTCCTGCGGGTCCGGAACGGACGCGTGGTCCCAGGCCATGGACGCGAATTCCGCCTTGCGGCCCTCCGCCACGGCCCTGCCCAACTCGGGTTCGGGGTGAGCGGTGAAGAACTGCCACGGGGTGCTCGCACCCCATTCCTCGCCCATGAACAGCATGGGGGTGAACGGCTGGGTCATCAGCCACGTGGTCGCGCACAGGACCCGGTCCACGCTCACGGTGTGGTTCATCCGATCACCGGCGGCGCGGTTGCCCACCTGGTCATGGTTTTGCAGGAACGTCACGAACTGCCACGGGAACACCTCGGACGGGTTGATCTCCCGGCCGTGCGAACGCCCGCGGAACGTGGAATACGTGCCGTTGTGGAAGTACGCGGTGTGCATGGTCTTCTCCAGCGCATGCAGGGAGTCGAAGTCTCCGTAGTAGCCCTGGGTCTCCCCGGTGAAGGCTACGTGCGCGGCGTGATGGACGTCGTCCAGCCATTGCGCATCCATACCCTGCCCGTGCTCCTCGGCGGGAATGATCATGCGCGGATCGTTGAGGTCGGATTCCGCAATCGTGAACAAGTTCTTGCCAGTGCGTTCGGATTCAACCGCGACGCGGTCGGCGATCTCCTGCAGGATGTGTTTGGCGCGTGAGTCCGCGAGCGCGTGCACGGCATCCAGGCGAAAACCGTCCACGTGGTAGTCGCGCAGCCACATGGTCACGTTGTCCAGGATGTACTCGCGCACACCGTCCGAGCCCCAACCGTCCAGGTTGATCAGGTCGCCCCAGCTGGAGGCACCGGGCTTGAAGTAGTCGGCGAACAACGGCAGGTAGTTACCGCTGGGACCCAGGTGGTTGTAGACCACGTCCTGGATCACACCGATGCCTTTGGCGTGGCAGGCCGCCACGAAGCGCTGATAGGCCTCCGGTCCCCCGTAGGACTCGTCCACGGTGTACCAGGCCACGCCGTCATAACCCCAGTTGTGGTCGCCGTTGAAGCCGTTGACCGGCAGCAGCTCCACGTAATCCACCCCCAGATCCGCCAGGTAATCCAGTTTCTCGACGGCCGAGTCCAACGTGCCCTCGGGCGTGAACGTGCCCGGGTGCAGCTCGTACAGGACGGAGTCCTTGAGCAGGGGAGGCTGCCACGCGGCGTCGTCCCACGCGAAAGCGTCGGGGTCAAAGGTGCAGGACAGCTCATGCACACCCTGCGGTTGGCGGCGCGAGCGCGGATCCGGCAGCACGTCGGAGACGGACGTCCGCTCCTTGTCCGTCCCCTCGTCGAAGACCTTGGTCAGCAGGTAGCCGTAACGCACGGTTCCCGACGCGGCCTGCTCACCGTCCGCGAGCGTCCACCACCCGGGGCGCTCGGCCAGACCCGCCATGGGGTGGTCCACACCCTCCACGCGGACGGTGACTTCGCGGGCGTGGGGTGCCCACACGTCAAAACGATGATCGTTGGTCATGCTCAGCGGTCCTTCCGGCGCAGGAGCGCCACGGGATAGGTGTCAAGAACGTCGGTCAGTTTCACGCCGCCGGACGACGTGAAGGTGCGGCGTGTGAGGATGTCCTCCCACTCGCCGTCGGTGAGGTTCACGGACTCGTCGGTCCAGCCACCGGCCCGGGCCAGGCCCACGGGCAAACGCGTGACCACCGTGGCCGCACCGCCGCGGTCGAAGCCCATCGCGTGATCGGACAGGGCGCCGGTGACCTCGAGCGGTTCGTAGCCGGTGAACAGCTCGGGGTGTTCACGACGCAGTCGCAGTCCGCGAGACGTCAGCAACATGCGGGCGGCGCCGGTGTCGTCCACCGCTGGTGAGCCACCGCTGGTACCCGGCAGGCCGGCGTCCAAGGCGGTCAGCAGTTCGCCGCGGAGCTCGAAGTCCACCGGTCGGCGGTTGTCAGGGTCCACCAGGGACGGCTCCCACAGTTCCTGCCCCTGGTACACGTCCGGCACGCCCGGAAGGGTCAGCTGCAGTGCGGTTGCGGCCAGGGCATTGGACCACCCCGGTGCCGTGGCGCGTTCCACAAAACCTTCCACGATGCCCCTGGCCCGCGGATTGGTGAACACGAAATCAATGAAGCGGGTCAGTTGCTCCTCAAATTCCTCGTTGCCGTCCACCCACGCCGTGGACACCGATGCTTCCCGGACGGCCTTCATGGCGTAGTCCACGGCGCGCTCACGCTCGAGCGGCCACGCCCCCATAATTGCCTGCAGTACCAGGTTCACGGCCGGGCCGTCCGTGATGGTGATACCGGCCTCACGAGCCCGGGGGAACAAGGTGGCCAGCACCTCGGACCATGCCTTGGCGGATTCGGAGAGCACCGTGATGCGGGCGCGCACGGACGCGGAACGCTTGGTGTCGTGGGTGGTCAGGGCGTTCATGGTGTCCGGGGATTCCCGCTGACGCTCGGCGGCCAGCGCGTGGAACTCGGTCGGGGTCAGAGAGAACACGGACGGGTCACCGCCCACCTCGGTCAGCGAGGTCAGCTTGGGGAACCGGTAGAACGCGGTGTCCTCCACACCCTTGGCCATGACCATCCCGGAGGTTTGCTGGAAACGCTTGGCCGCTTCGGTCAGTTCCTCCGCCGACGCCGCTGCATCCCCCAGCACCTGGGCGAGATCGTCGATCACAGCGCTGAGTTCCGGGCGGGCCTTCTTCGCGGCGGCCACCGCCTCGCGCTGATAGTCGACCCCGAAGGGCAGATACGTGCGATAGACCGGGAAGTTCGCGAGGATTTCCGCCAGGCCGTCGTAGGCCTGCGCATCGGGATGGCCGAAGTTCTCGGGCAGCTCGCGCACCAGGCGGTGCACTTCGGCCGAAAGCCCCGCGTCTGCCATCCGGCGCTTGGTGTCGTGGATCAGTTCTTCCCACCGCACGGGGTCACCCCCGCGCAGCTTGGTGTCCAGGGACGCCAACTCGTAGTGGCCCTCGGGGGCGGTAAGCACGCGGTCGATCCACCCGAGGGAGTCGTACCCCGTGGTACCGGCGGTCTTCCACTGCTGCGGCAGTGACTCACCCGGTTCCAGGATCTTCTCGACCGTCGTCCACGCCCCACCGGTGACATCCGCGAGCTTCTCGAGGTAGTCCTCGGGATCACGGACGCCGTCCGGGTGGTCGATGCGCAGACCGTCCACGAGCTTCTCGTCGAACCAGCGGCGCACCTCCACATGGGAGTCGGCAAAGACCTCCGGGTCCTCCACCCGCACGCCCGCCAGGGTGGTTACGGTGAAGAACCTACGGTAGTTCAATTCGGAATCCCCGCGGCGCCAATTCACGAGCGCGTAGTTCTGCTGGGCGTGCGCATCCTTGGGTGAGTCACCGTCCCGATACGTGCCCTCGGCCAGCGGGTAGACGTTCTCGTAGTAGCGCAGCGTGCCGTCCGTCACGGTCAGCGCGGACAGGTCCTCGTCCCCGTCTCCCAGCACCGGAATCAGGATCTTGCCGTTGCCGGCTTCCCAGTCCACATCGAAGGATTCGGCGTGCGGGCTGTCCTTGCCGTCCTTGAGCAGCGACCACCACCACGGGTTCTCCCGGGCCACGGCAACACCCTGGTGATTGGGCACGATGTCCACCACCACGCCCATTCCGGCGCCGTGAGCGGCCTTCGAGAGCGCGGCCAACCCGTCCGCTCCCCCGCGTTCGGGATCGATCTCGGTCGGGTCGGTCACGTCGTACCCGTGGTCCGAGCCACTCGTCGCGCGCAGGATGGGCGAGAGATACACCCAATCCGCGCCCAGACGCTTCAGGTACGGGACGAGTTCCGCCGCGCGGAAGAGGTCCTGCTGTGAGGTGATTTGCAACCGGTACGTTGAGGTGGGAGTCAGCACCGTTCCAGTCTTGTCGCTCAGGTCCCGCAATGCCAGCGGGTCCGCCACGAGCGAGAACGCCTCGACCGTGATCCCGCCAACCGTTAACGCAACCGCTGACGCCGCCCGGTGCGGGGCGGCGTCGGCGGTCGTGGTGCACGCCCCGGGACAGGACGCGCTCGCACGGGGCATGCTACTAACTCTGGGGTACCTGGGCGTACGCGGCCACGGACGCCGCGACGGACGCGTCAGGCTCCTCCTCGGGAGCTTCCCACGCGCGCAGGACCACGGTGGTCTTACCGGCCAGCGTGATTCGCGTGGAGTGATCGCGAATTTCACCGTCACCGTGTTCACCGGCGGTGTCCAAGATCTCTTCCCACTTCTCACCGTACTTGGCGGCGGGCAGGGTGAACTCCACCTCCTCGGGAGACGAGTTGAAGTACACGATGAAGTTCACATCCACGATCTGGCGACCGCGCATGTCCACACCCGCGATGCCCTGTCCGTTGAGCCACATACCCATGGACCGGGTCAGCGGTTCATCCCAGTCCTGCGGCACCATGGGGGTGCCGTCCGCATTGAGCCAGGCAATGTCCGGCATGGGATCTTCGTCCGAGAGCTCGCCCATGTCCACAGGACGGCCGTCGAAGAACTGCGAGCGGCGGAACGTGGGGTGGTTCTGCCGCAGGTGCGTGATCGCGGCCGTGAACTCGACCAACGGACCGTCCATGCGCTCCCAGTTGATCCATGACAGCTCGTTGTCCTGGCAGTACGTGTTGTTGTTA
Organism: Kocuria sp. cx-455; assembly: GCF_057707085.1. Classification (NCBI taxonomy): domain Bacteria; kingdom Pseudomonadati; phylum Acidobacteriota; class Terriglobia; order Terriglobales; family Candidatus Korobacteraceae; genus Candidatus Sulfotelmatobacter; species Kocuria sp. cx-455. The sequence goes on from NZ_JBYIPM010000003.1 coordinate 32,951, forward strand.
CCGTCCTGCGTGCGCCCCAGCTCGTCACCGTGCAGCAGCATGGGGGTGCCCTGGGACAGCAGCAGTGTGGTCAGGTAGTTGCGCTGTTGGCGGGCTCGCAGGGCCAAAACGGCGGGATCGTCCGTGGGACCCTCCTCACCGCAATTCCAGGAGCGGTTGTGGGACTCGCCGTCATTGTTGCCCTCACCGTTGGCGTCGTTGTGCTTCTCGTTGTACGAGACCAGATCGCGCAGCGTGAAACCGTCGTGAGCGGTCACAAAGTTCACGGAAGCGAACGGACGGCGGCCACTGTTCTCGTAGAGGTCCGCGGAACCGGTGATGCGGGACGCGAACTCGCCCAGGGTAGCCGGCTCGCCGCGCCAGAAGTCCCGCACGGTGTCACGGTACTTACCGTTCCATTCGGTCCACTGCGGCGGGAAGTTGCCCACCTGATAACCGCCCGGGCCGATGTCCCACGGCTCAGCAATGAGCTTGACCTGCGAGACGATGGGGTCCTGCTGCACGAGCTCGAAGAACGTGGAGAGTTTGTCCACGTCGTAGAACTCTCGTGCCAAAGTCGCGGCCAGGTCGAATCGGAAACCGTCCACGTGCATCTCGGTCACCCAGTAGCGCAGTGAATCCATGATCAGCTGCAGCGAGTGCGGGTGGCGCACGTTGAGGGTGTTCCCGGTGCCGGTGTAGTCCATGTAGAACTTGTGGTCATCGTCAACGGTGCGGTAGTAGGCGTTGTTGTCGATGCCCTTCATGGACAGGGTGGGGCCCATGTGATTGCCCTCGGCGGTGTGGTTGTAGACCACGTCCAGGATCACTTCGATGTCCGCCTGGTGCAGTGCGCGCACCATGGCCTTGAACTCCTGCACCTGGCTACCCAGGTGGGAGGCCGAGCTGTACTCGTTGTGCGGGGCGAAGAACGCAATGGTGTTGTAGCCCCAGTAGTTGCGCAGCCCCTGGTCCAACAGCGTGGAGTCCTGCACGAACTGGTGCACCGGCATGAGCTCGATCGCCGTCACACCCAGCTTCTGCAGGTGCTCGATGACCGAGGGGTGCGCCACACCCGCGTACGTTCCGCGCTGCTCCTCGGGAACGTCCGGGTGTTGCATGGTCAGGCCCTTGACGTGGGCTTCGTAAATCACGGACTTGTGGTACGGCGTGTGCGGGGTACGGTCGCCCTCCCAGTCGAAGAACGGGTTGATCACCACGCCCTTCATCATGTGCTCTGCGGAGTCCTCATCGTTGTAGGAGTCCTCGTCACCGAAGTGGTAGGAGAACATGGACTCGTCCCAGTCCATGCCACCCTCCACGGCCTTGGCGTAGGGGTCGAGCAGCAACTTGTTGGGGTTGCAGCGCAGGCCCTGGGACGGATCCCATGGGCCGTGCACGCGGTAGCCGTAGCGCTGACCGGGTTGGACCTGCGGGAGGTAGGCGTGCCACACGTAGCTGTCCACGGCGGTGACATCCACGCGGGTTTCCTGGCCGTCCTCGTCGAACAGGCACAGCGCAACCTTTTCGGCCACCTCCGAGAAAAGCGCGAAATTGGTGCCTGTGCCGTCGAACGTGGCGCCTAACGGATAGGCGTGACCGGGCCAAACTTCCATGGGGTTGTCTCCTAGAGATTGATGTCATGGCGAACGACGTTGCGTACGCGCGGGCGCGTTGGGGCGTCGTTGGCCAACACCCAAGAGTAACGGGTACTTACTGTCCCTTGGTTCGTAACACCCTGCGGACGTTGGCGGCCAGCACCGTGGGGGGCACCGGGCCGTCACCGTCAATGCATGACGCGAGCGCGTGCACACCGGCGCCCAGAGCGGCTGCGGCGGCCCAGCGACCGTCCCCGCGGGCCCATTCCCCGAGCCCGCGGAGGGCATCCGGGTGCTCGGCCACGTGCGCAACCACGGTGCCCAGGATCCCGGCGAGGGTGTCCCCCGATCCTGCGGTGGCGAGCCAGGCGCTGGCCTGCCCGATGCTCAGGCACACCTGGTCCTGCTCGTCGGACCCGGGTGAGGCAATGATGGTGGTTGCGCCCTTGAGCAGTACGGTTGCCCCGGTCAGGCGAGCCGCCTCGCGTGCCCAGTGGACGGGTGCTGCTTCGATGCGGGCGCGGTCCGGGGCGTCGTCAGTGACGCCGAACCCCTTGAGCCATGCGAAGACCTGCTCGAGTTCCCCCGCGTGCGGAGTCAGAATTTTGTGCGCACCCAGGCGTCCGTCCGCAACGGACTGCGCGGCGGCGGTGAGGGCACCGGCGTCGAGCACGGCCGGTTCCTGGGCTTCGACCACGGCTTGGACCCTGGCGGCCTGACTTTCGTCGTCGGCGACGCCCGGTCCCGCCAGCCACGCCTGCACGTGAACGTCCCAGGGTTGGTTGTCCGAACACACCACCTCGGGGCTCTGGGCCAGCACCATGCCCCGCGTGGAGGCGTCTCCCAGGAAACGAACCATTCCCGCTCCGGTGTGCACCGCGGCGTTCGTGGACATGATGGCCGCACCCGGATAACTGGGTGTTCCCGCAACCACACCCAGAACCCCGCGGGTGTATTTCGTGTCCGTGGCGGTCGGCCGCGGCCACGCGGCACGAATGTCCCGGGCTTCGAGTCGGAACACGCAGGGATGCTCCAACCGGTCTTCGATACCAATGGGAATGACCGTGAGTTGCCCCGCCAGTTGTTCCCCCGGAGCCACCACGTGGGCCACCTTGGCCGCGCCGAAGCTCACGGTGGCGTGGGCTTTCAGCACCGGCTCGGGAGCCTCGCCGGTATCCGCGTCCACACCGGACACCACGTCGCACGCGACGACGCGGGGGCCCGTTGCGCTGGAGCGCTGGAAGGTGTTGAAGTTCTCGACGAGCGCCGCGGCCTCCCCGCGCAGACCGCCCGAGGCCCCGGTGCCCAGCATGGCATCGAGCACCAGGTGCGCGGAGGTCATCTTGGACAGCGCCTGGCCCCGGTCGACGGCGTGGAAACCGGCGATCGACACGTCGGGTGCCGAGGTCGGGTCGGTAGTTTCACCCTGGCCTTCGAGGCGCACCACGGAACCGCCCATGGCTCGCAGGGCCTTCAGACCCTGCGGGTGAGCCGTGGAACCGGTCAGAATGGCGGTAACCATCACGCCCGCGCGGCGGAGGAACGACCCGGCCCACAGCCCATCGCCACCGTTGTTGCCCGAGCCCACCAGGATCACGGCCGTGGTACCGGACAGTAGACCCTTGCGGTTGGCGCGGCGCAAATGCGTTTCGCACACCCGGGACAATCCCAGCGCGGCCCGGCGCATTAAGATGTCCCCGTGGCCCGCATCGAGCAGGGGCTGTTCCGCGGCGCGCACGCCGGCGCCCGTGTATGCGTCAATCACTCTTGGGACCTCCCGATCGTTCGGCCACGACGAATGCCACGGCCATCCCACCGTCGTGGGAAATCGTCACGTGCCACGTCTGCACACCCCGACGTTGGGCCACCTCCGCCACCGTACCCGTGGTGTGCAACCGGGGGGCGCCGTGTTCGTCATTGGTGATCCAGCAGTCCTGCCAGATCATCCCGGGAGGGGCCAGCAGCGCCTTGGCCGCGGCCTCCTTCACAGCGAACCGAGCGGCGAGCGAGTTCAAGGACAGGTCGCGTTCGTGCGCCACGAACAGCCGTTCCCGTAACCGAGGTGTGCGCTCCAGCTGTCTCTTAAACCGCTCCACGTCCACAATGTCCACGCCCGTTCCCACGATCATGCCCGCCAGCCTACCCGCGGGTGCGGACACGAATGACCACGGCGGGTGCCCACCGAGAGGTCGGTGAGCACCCGCCGTCGGCGTGGCGTGAGTCGGAAGAACTACTCGACGGTCACGGATTTGGCCAGGTTGCGCGGCTGATCCACGTCGTAGCCCTTGGCGCTCGACAGCTCGGCAGCAAAGATCTGCAACGGCACGGTGGCCAACAACGGTTGCAGCAGAGTGGGAGCCTCCGGCACGTAGAAGATCTCGTTGGCGAAGTCCTTGACGGCATCGTCGCCTTCTTCGGCAATCACGATGGTCAGGGCACCGCGAGCGCGGATCTCCTGGATGTTGGAAACCACCTTGGCGTGCAGCGAGTCACGACCGTTGGGGGACGGGACGATCACGAAGACCGGCTGACCCTCGTCGATTAACGCGATCGGGCCGTGCTTGAGCTCACCGGCAGCGAAGCCCTCGGCGTGAATGTAGGCGATCTCCTTGAGCTTGAGCGCGCCCTCCATGGCCACGGGGAAGCCCACGTGGCGGCCCAGGAACAATACGGAGGAAGCGTCCTTCATGGCCTGCGCCAAGTCCTTGACATCGCCCTCGATCTCGTCGAGCACGCGCTGGATCTTGGCAGGCATGGCCTCCAGCTCGGTGAGCATGGTGGCGACTTCGTCCTTGAACATGTTGCCGCGCAGCTGCGCCAGGTACAGACCCAACAAGTAGGCCGCGGTGATCTGCGCGAGGAACGCCTTGGTGGAGGCCACCGCGATCTCGGGGCCGGCGTGGGTGTACAGCACGGCGTCCGCTTCACGGGGAATCGTGGAGCCGTTGGTGTTGCAAATGGCAACCACCTTGGCACCCTGCTCCTGCGCGTGTCGCACGGCCATGAGGGTGTCCATGGTCTCGCCGGACTGGGAGACCGCCACGACCAGGGTCTTCTCATTGACAATGGGATCGCGGTAACGGAACTCGTGGGCCAGTTCCACCTCGGTGGGAATCCGGCACCAGTGCTCAATGGCGTAACGGGCCACCTGCCCCGCGTAGGACGCCGTCCCGCAGGCGATCACCACGATCTTGTCGATCGAGCGCAGAACGGCTTCGTCGATCTTGATCTCGTCCAGCGTCAAGCGACCGGATTCGTCCAGGCGGCCCAGCAGGGTCTGCTCCACGGCGGAAGGCTGATCGTGGATCTCCTTCTCCATGAAGGACGGGTACCCACCCTTCTCCGCTGCGGCGGCGTCCCATGCGATGTCGAAGGGCTTGCCCTCCGCGGGGTTACCGTTGAAGTCCACGATCTGATAATCATCGGCGGTGATGGTCACGATCTGGTTCTGCCCCATCTCCACAGCCTTCTTGGTGTAGTCGATGAAACCGGAAACGTCCGAGCCCAGGAAATTCTCGCCCTCGCCCAGACCGATGACCAGCGGTGAGTTACGGCGCGATGCAACCACGCGGTCGGGATGATCGGCGTGCACGGCCAGCAACGTGAATGCACCTTCCAGGCGGCGGCTCGTGTCCTGCATCGCCACGGTCAGGTCCTTGGAGTCAGCGGGCTGCGCGTTGTAGGTGCGGGCCAACAGCACCGCGGCGACCTCGGTGTCGGTTTCGGACACGAAGGTCTCACCCTCGGCGGCCAATTCGCGCTTGATCTCGTTGAAGTTCTCGATAATGCCGTTGTGGATCATGGCCAGCTTGCCGCCGTCAACCACATGGGGGTGTGCGTTGACGTCCGAGGGGCCACCGTGCGTGGCCCAGCGAGTGTGGCCGATACCGATCCGGGATGCCGACAGCGGATCTGCCTCCAGCTCGTTCAAGAGGTTGGTCAGCTTGCCCGCCTTTTTGCGGTGATCCACCGTGCCGTCCGCGATGACAGCGACACCCGCGGAGTCGTATCCGCGGTATTCGAGACGGCGCAGACCCTCAAGAATCACGTCCAACGCGTTGTGTCCACCGGCTTTGACGTCCGGGGATCCTACATAGCCCACAATTCCACACATGCGGAGAACTCTACCGGAAACCGTCTGAGTCCCTGCTGTAGCCTGCCATGCCATCGGCCCTAGACTGATCTGAATCATGAGCACACAGTCACTGACTCATCGCGCATCCCCGTTCGTGGAGCTGGACCGACAGACGTGGTCGCGTTTGTCGCACGAAATAGACGTGCCCCTCACCGTGCAGGAAATTGAGAACCTGCGCGGTCTTGGTGACCGCCTGGACGTGGACGAGGTGCGCGAGGTCTACCTCCCGCTCTCCCGGTTGCTCACGCTCTACGACGCGTCCGCGAATCACCTCAACTCTGAGACCAACGCGTTCCTGGGTGAGCACCACGCGCGCACTCCCTTTGTCATCGGCATCGCGGGTTCCGTCGCGGCCGGTAAATCAACCACGGCGCGACTGCTGCGCGAGATGCTCGCGCGCTGGCCTTCCACCCCCAATGTTCAATTGGTCACCACGGACGGGTTCCTCTACCCCAATGCCGAACTGGTCCGCCGCGGGCTCATGGATCGCAAGGGCTTCCCCGAGTCGTACGACCGCAGGGCGCTGCTGCGCTTCATGTCCGAGATCAAATCCGGCGCCGCCGAGGTTCGAGCTCCCAAGTACTCGCACACCACCTATGACATTCTCCCGGACGAGGAAATAGTGGTGACCAAGCCCGACGTCGTGATTGTCGAGGGTTTGAACGTGCTCGCCCCCGCCAAACTGGGACCGGGAAATCGTGCGGCTCTGGCCTTGAGCGACTTTTTCGACTTCTCCATTTACGTGGACGCGCGAACCGGTGACATTGAGCGCTGGTACGTGGAACGGTTCCAGGCCCTGCGCAGCTCGGCCTTCGCCAGTCCGCAATCCTATTTCCACCGTTATGCCAACCTCACGGACGCGGAAGCGGTCGAGGTGGCCACGGACATTTGGCGACGCATCAATGAACCCAACCTTGAGCAGAATGTGCGTCCCACCAGAGGGCGAGCGCGGCTCATCCTGTCCAAGGATCAGGACCATAAGATCAGACGGGTGCTACTTCGAAAGAATTGATATCTTTCGCTGACTCATTGCCGAGTTGTGGCTGATTCCTACGCTGGTAATGACGAGAATTCATCGAGGCTTGGGTAATCTATGGCCATGCTTAATGGTTTCAAAGAATTCATCATGAAGGGCAACGTCCTGGACCTTGCCGTTGCCGTCATCATCGGGGCTGCCTTCGGCCAGATCGTCAACGCCCTGGTGGAATCCGTTTTGATGCCCGCCATCTCCGGTGTTGTGGGATCCCCCAATTTCGACAATTTCGCGCTGGTCACCTTCAACGGTAATGACATCAGGTTCGGCGTCCTGCTGACCGCCATCGTCAACTTCCTGTTGATCGCGGCGGCTGTCTATTTCGCCATCGTCTTGCCGATGAACAAAATGATCGAGGCCCGCAACCGCCGTCTGGGCATCGATCCGGCCGCCGAAGAAGCCGATCCCAACACCCTGCTGCTCACCGAAATCCGCGACGCACTGGTCGCCGGCGATGGCCGCCCGGTGGACGGCACTGGTTCCAAGACCCTGTAATTCGTGTTCAATCCCCGTAGAAACTGTTCGGGCCCGCAGCCATGTGGTTGCGGGCCCGAACAGTTTCCGTGGCTGTCAGGTCAAGCTCAAGTGGTGCTCGACGACCTTCACGAGCGCTTCGGCTTCGTGGCGGGCTTCCTCATGGCTCGCCGCCTCGACCATCACGCGCACCACCGGTTCCGTGCCGGAGGGTCGCAACAACACACGACCCTTTCCACCCAGGCGCTCCTGCGTGTCCGTGACTGCCGCGAGAACTTGGGGGTGGGTCTTGGCCGCGGCCTTGTCCACGTTGGACACGTTGATCATGGTCTGAGGCATCCGGGTCATGACGGAGGCAAGTTCCGACAGCGGCACACCGGTCTGGGCCACACGGGAGGCCAACATCAAACCGGTCAGCAGGCCGTCGCCGGTCGTGGCGTAATCGGCCATGATCACGTGACCGGACTGCTCGCCGCCCAGGTTGTAGTTGTTGGCCACCATGGATTCCAGGACGTACCTGTCCCCCACCGCGGCGCGTTCCAGATGAATGCCGTGTTTTTCCAGGGCCAACTGCAGACCCAGGTTGCTCATGACCGTGGCCACCAGGGTGTCCTGATTGAGCCTGCCCGCGTCCTTCATGGCCAGGGCCAGAATGCACATGATCTGATCGCCGTCCACCTCGGTCCCCGTGTGGTCGACGGCAAGGCACCGGTCGGCATCGCCGTCGTGGGCGATCCCGAGGTCCGCGCCGTGTTCGAGCACCGCTTTCTTGAGAGGACCCAGGTGGGTGGAACCCACGCCGTCGTTGATGTTGAGGCCATCGGGCTGGGCGCCGATCACATGGATCGTGGCTCCCGCATCACGGAAGGCGTCCGGTGAGGCGCCGGACGCCGCGCCATTGGCGCAGTCCAGAACCACCGTGAGCCCGTCCAGGCGGTGCGGAATCGCTCCGACCAGGTGAAGGATGTAGCGGTCCTCGGCATCGGAGAGGCGGTTGATGCGACCGACCTCGGCGCCGGTGGGGCGCATGAATTCGCGCCTCTCGTAGACCTCCTGGATCTTGTCCTCAATGGCATCCGGCAGTTTCTTGCCGCCGTGTGCCAGGAACTTGATGCCGTTGTCGGGAGCCGGGTTGTGGGACGCGGAAATCATGACACCGAAATCGGCGTCGATATCCGCCACGAGGTACGCCGCGGCCGGGGTGGGGATCACCCCTGCGTCGTACACGTCCACGCCCGAGCTCGCCAATCCGGCGGTGACGGCTGCGCCAATGAACTCGCCGCTCGCACGGCCGTCTCGGGCAACAATCGCTCTCGGTCGGGAACCGGGCTTGGCATGCCCGTGCCCCAATACGATCGCGGCTGCTTGTGACAGCTCCATGGCAAGGTCCGCTGTGAGGAGGCCGTTCGCGAGCCCGCGAATACCGTCCGTTCCAAAAATTCTAGACATCGTCTGTCATCCTACGACGTGCCACGCGAGAACCGCGAAGCGCATCCACTAGTGGTTACCGGTTCGGACAACGGGAAACCCATCGGGGTTCGCTCCGCTGTCATCCATGACGTCATTGGATTCGCCCACAATCTTGGGATCGGGGACGCCCACCACGGAGTGGTCCTTGTCCGGGTAGTCGAAGAGGGATAGCACGTGACGCATGGCTTCCAGGCGAGCGCGCTTCTTGTCGTTGGACTTGATCACGGTCCACGGTGCGTCACCGGTGTCCGTGTAGAAGAACATGGCTTCCTTGGCCTCGGTGTAGTCATCCCATTTGTCCAGGGAGGCAACGTCAGTGGGTGAGAGTTTCCACTGACGCACGGGATCGGTGCGGCGAGCCTGGAAGCGGGCCAACTGCTCGGCGCGAGTCACCGAGAACCAGAATTTGATCAGGCGGGTGTCGGAATTCGCCAGCATGCGCTCGAAATCGGGGGCCTGCCGCATGAACTCGTAGTACTGCTGCGACGTGCAGTAACCCATCACGCGTTCCACACCCGCGCGGTTGTACCACGATCGGTCCATCAGCACGATCTCACCCCCGGAGGGCAGGTGCTTGACGTAACGCTGGAAGTACCACTGCGTTTGCTCAATGGCGCTGGGCTTCTCCAACGCGATCACGCGAGTGCCACGAGGGTTGAGGTGCTCGGTGAAGCGTTTGATCGCGCCACCCTTCCCGGCGGCGTCACGGCCTTCGAAGATAATCAGCAGCTTCTGACCGGTCTCTTTGATCCACAACTGCAACTTGAGCAACTCGATCTGCAGAGCACGCTTGGTTTTCTCGTACTCCTTACGGCTGAGCTTCTCGTCGTAGGGGTAACCGCGCTTCCACGCGTCGGAACGGGACAGACCGGTGTCCCCGTGGAGCTTGCGATCCAACTCCGCTAGTTCATCCAGCTCCGCGGCATAATCCTCCACTACGGAGATGCGGTGGGGTTCTTCCCGGGCTAGTTCGTCCGGGAGGGCTTGCCCGTTGCTGGGCTTCGTCGCAGAATTTTCGCTCTGGTCTTGATCCGTTTGCCTACTCATCCGGGCCCTCTCGTGGATTCGAGTGCGGAGCCACTGTGCTCCACGTCTCATTTTACGCCCCATATGCAACGAGTTTGGCTGAGGCAGGCCCATGGATGCGGTGTTACTTCGCCGACGCCGCAGCGCATCACTTGTCGCACCGGGTTGCGGGGCCTCGGATCCGAGTCTGGGCCGAATCACCACCCTGGCGGAATCCGTGAAGTCCCCTGTAGGGCTCGCTGAGCCCAGGGACAGCCGTCAGTACTAGCAGATCGTGGATGAGGTCCCGGTAACCCAGGGATCCCGTGGGGCTCACCCGTGCAGGCCATCCGGCGTCCCCCGCGTTGCCGCGTGTTCGAGTCTCCCGCGCCGACGTCGATGCCCACCACTCCTCTGGCCGCGGGCCGTGAACCGTGGCCCCGCCCCACGTGCCGGCGGGACCATCTAGTACGTCTGACGGGCCGGTAGCGCCCCTGGTGAGCCGTGCCAGGGCTACAACGGGCCCTCATCGGTAGTGGCGGGTTCTAACGGCGCTTAAATGCGAAGCGGGGCCCCGCACAGCGGACGATGCCGGTGTGCGAGGCCCCGGTTCCACGCCGTGTTCGACGTGTGGGCGCGTAGGTTTAGCGCTTGGAGTACTGAGGAGCCTTGCGGGCCTTCTTGAGGCCTGCCTTCTTGCGCTCGATGACGCGGGCGTCACGAGTCAGGAAGCCGGCCTTCTTCAGTGCCGGACGGTTGTGCTCCAGGTCGATCTCGTTCAGTGCGCGAGCGATACCGAGACGCATGGCACCGGCCTGGCCGGAGGGGCCACCGCCGGAGATGCGGGCGGTCACGTCGTAGGCGCCTTCGAGGTCCAACAGACGAAACGGATCGTTGACTTCCTGCTGGTGCAGCTTGTTCGGGAAGTACTCGGCCAGTTCGCGGCCGTTGACGATCCACTTGCCGGAGCCGGGCACCAGGCGCACGCGTGCAATGGCCTGCTTGCGGCGGCCGACAGCCTGACCGGAAACGGTGAGGGGCGCGCGCTCGGAAGCGGCGGCACCACCTTCGACGGGGCCGGTGGATTCCGAGGTGTAGCTGCTGAGCTCCTCGGTACCTTCGGTTACTTCTACTTCTTCAGTATTCTGAGCCACGATTCTCCTTATGTGCTCTCGTTGGCCCGAATTACTGGGCGACCTGGGTGAATTCGTAGGGCTTGGGCTGCTGCGCCGAGTGCGGGTGTTCAGGGCCTGCGTAGACCTTCAGCTTGGAAAGTTGCTGAGCGGCCAGCTTGTTCTTGGGCAGCATGCCCTTGATGGCCTTTTCCACGGCGCGGGTGGGGTTCTTCTCCAGCAACTCTGCGTAGTTGGTGGACTTGAGCCCGCCCGGGTAACCGGAGTGGCGGTAGGCACGCTTCTGCTCCAGCTTGGCGCCGGTCAGTGCGACCTTTTCTGCGTTGATGATGATGACGAAATCGCCCATGTCCACGTGGGGAGCGAAGGTCGGCTTGTGCTTCCCGCGCAGCAGTGTTGCGGTCTGGCTGGCAAGACGACCCAGGACTACGTCGGTGGCGTCGATGACGTGCCACTGACGCTGGACGTCACCGGGCTTCGGAGTGTACGTACGCACGTTGATCTGCCTTCGTTTGTCTACTGATGACACGACGGACCGTGTCGGGTTGTTTCGCTGTGCTTCGGGGCCAGGGTGAGAACCTGGCGGCATCCGCGCTCCCGCAACCCCGGTGCACCAATCGGTCTTGCGCTCTGCAACATGAGCAACCGCTTTGGGTACACGTGACCGGGCGGGCACGCACAACAGCAATCTATGTTACCGGAAGCTCCAAATCTGCGCCAATTAACGGGTCTGCGTATTTCACCAGGTAATAACCCACAACGGCGCGTGCTCACGTACCGACGTCAGAATCCGGTGAACAAGATCGCAAGCGGCAGCGCCGAGGCCGCGATGATGCACAGGATCATGGGCAAGAAGCGCCGCGCATTACCCCCGGCAACCGCACCGAGTAGCCCCAGTGGGAAAGAGAGCCATGTGCCAGCGGAGTAACCGGAGAGCGCGAAACCCACGGCGGTCAGGCTGAACAGGGCACCCGCCCACGCCGCTATCGGCGCGACTGGCCCGCCCCAGTTCGGCCGTGGTTGATAGTCCGTTGCTGAATCGGTCACGAATGCCTCCAGGTCAGAGCAACAAATATGCACGCTCCGCCGCCGAGCCTACTCACTCAACCGCCCGGTCAGCAGGGGGTTCAGCTCTGCGGGCGTTTGGCCCGCGTCCGCTCCGCGCGCGCGGCCAGTTCGTGATCCGCGGGGTACTCGACGGATTCCAGCACGAGTCCGTGCGGGGGCGCGAGCAACACGCGGGCATCGCGCACACGCGCCTCCAACCGCTCCCCCAGCCAATCCTGTCCGTAGCTGCCCCGGCCCACTCGAGTGGCCGCGCCCACGACGGAACGGACCATGTGATGGCAGAACGCGTCGGCCGTGAGCCGCACGACCACGAGACCCGAGGCGTCCCGCTGCACCGATGCGGATTGCAGTTCACGAATCGTCGTAGCGCCCTCCCTGGGTTTGCAGAAACTCAAGAAGTCGTTGAGCCCCAGCAAATGCGTCACGGCGGAGTTCATGGCCGGGACATCGAGCTCGTCATTGACCCACCACGCAAAACCGCGCGTCAACGGATCGTGGCCGCCGGCGGCATCGGAGATCCGGTACGCATAGCTGCGGGATAGCGCCGAGAATCTGGCGTCGAATCCGGCGGGTGCCTCAGCGGCGTCGTGGACGACAATGGCACCCAGCGCGAGGACGAGCCCCTGGCTGAGTCGGTCCTTGCCCAGTACACGATTGAGGGCACCGTTGAGCCGCCGAACCAGCACCTCCCCCGGAGTCGCACCACCGCGGCCAGCCACCGATTCCCAGGCGGACACCGGCACATCCACGTGAACGGTTTGACGCCGGGCATGCACACCCGTATCCGTACGCCCCGCGACAACCGTGCGCGCCGGGCGGCGTAGAACCAGCTCGAGCGCGGCCTCCACCGCGCCCTGGACCGTGGGCAGCGACGGTTGCCTCGCCCACCCGCTGAACGGGGCGCCGTCGTACGCGACATCGATCCGCAAGCGCACCAGCTCACCCGACATGGTCATATCCTCCCCACAAATGACGACGCCGCCGCAGGTTACCTGCGGCGGCGTCGGACGAGCAGCGTAGTGCTTACTCGGCGATCTTCTGAGCGGCAGCGCCACCGGCCGGCTGGAAACCAGCGGCCTCGGCATTGGCCGGGGAATCGAACCAGATCTCGGCGGTGGTACCGGAGTACCAGCGGGAGCCGGGAACGTGGTACTTCATGGAGTTCTTGTTGCCCTTGATGGAGAAGCCCTCGGGGGCTTCACCGGACTCCAACGGTGCGCGCGAACCGGCGAACTCGGCGTCCTGGTTCTCGGCTGCGACCTCGGCTGCCTCTTCGGGGGTCTCGGGAGCCTGCTCTTCAGCGGGAATCTCCTGAGCCTTGACCTCTTCGGCAGTGGTGTCGGCCGGGGTATCGACCGGCGCGGCCGGAGCCACGGCAGCCTTCTCCGTGGCCTTTTCCGCTTCAGCCACGGTGGACTTGGTAGCAACGGGCTCCATGACCAGCTCGATGACCGCCATGGGGGCGTTGTCGCCCTTGCGGTTACCGATCTTGGTGATGCGGGTGTAACCACCGTCGCGGCCGTCCATGGCCGGAGCGATGGCGGTGAACAGCTCGTGCACCACGGACTTGTCATTGAGCTGACGCATCACGCGACGGCGAGCAGCCAGGTCACCGCGCTTGGCGAAGGTGATCAGACGCTCCGCTACGGGACGCAGGCGCTTGGCCTTGGTCACGGTGGTGGTGATGCGCTTGTGTTCGAACAATTGCTGGGACATGTTCGAGAGCATCATGCGCTCGTGGGTAGGCCCGCCGCCGAGACGGGGTCCCTTGGTAGGGGTAGGCATAGTAGATCTCCTGGTGATCGGTCTCTCGCGCGGCTAGCTCGCTGCCTCGTGAGAAACGGGAAAGTTGTAAGACTTCAGTCGAGGTCGACGTCGAACGGGTTGTTGTTCTCGTCCTCGTCCTCCAACGAAGCTGCGTGCGCGGCGAGGTCGTAACCTGGCGGGGAGTCCTTCAGAGCCAGACCGAGCTCCTGGAGCTTGGCCTTGACCTCGTCAATGGACTTGGCACCGAAGTTACGGATGTCCATCAGGTCCGCCTCGGAGCGTGCAACCAGTTCACCCACGCTGTGGATGCCCTCACGCTTCAGGCAGTTGTAGGAGCGAACGGTGAGTTCCAGATCCTCGATGGGCAGGGCCATGTCGGCGGCGGCAGCAGCATCCGTGGGCGACGGACCGATCTCGATACCCTCGGCCGTGGTGTTGAGCTCGCGCGCCAGGCCGAACAGCTCCACCAGGGTGGTACCGGCGGAAGCAACAGCATCACGCGGGGTGATGGCCTCCTTGGTTTCCACGTCCAGGACGAGCTTGTCGAAGTCGGTGCGCTGTTCCACACGAGTGGCTTCCACGCGGAAAGTCACCTTGAGGACCGGGGAGTAGATGGAGTCAACCGGAACGCGACCGATTTCGGAATCCGCAGACTTGTTCTGCGAAGCAGAAACATAGCCGCGACCGCGTTCAATGGTCAGCTCGATCTCCAACTGGCCCTTGGAGTTCAAGGTGGCAATGTGCAGTTCCGGGTTGTGGACCTCGACACCGGCCGGAGCCGAGATGTCAGCGGCAGTCACTTCGCCGGGTCCCTGCTTGCGCAGCCACGCGGTCACGGGCTCGTCCTCCTCGGAGGACAGCGAGAGCTTCTTTATGTTTAAGATCAGCTCGGTGACGTCTTCCTTGACACCGTCCACGGTGGAGAACTCGTGCAGCACACCGTCAATGCGGATGCTGGTCACGGCGGCACCGGGGATGGAGGACAAGAGAGTGCGGCGCAGGGAGTTGCCGAGGGTGTAGCCGAAACCGGGCTCGAGCGGTTCAATCACGAACCGGGAGCGATTATCTGCCACTACCTCTTCGGTGAGGGTGGGGCGCTGTGCGATGAGCACTGATGTTTCCTTTCAGCGTGCCTCCGCCATATGACGCACGCAGGTGGTGGAAAACAAGGGGTGAGGTGCGCGGGGACCAGGCGAGATCACCGCGTCGATGCGCGGGCACCGAACCAAAGGGGTTCGGTGCTCACGCTGCGCGCATCAAACGCGACGGCGCTTGGGGGGACGGCAACCATTGTGAGCGGACGGGGTGACGTCCTGAATGGAGCCAACCTCGAGCCCGGTGGCCTGCAGTGCACGGATAGCGGTTTCGCGCCCGGAACCCGGTCCCTTGACGAACACGTCGACCTTGCGCATGCCGTGCTCCTGAGCGCCCTTGGCCGCGGCCTCGGCGGCCTGCTGAGCGGCGAACGGGGTGGACTTACGTGATCCCTTAAAGCCCATGCCGCCGGCGGAAGCCCACGACAGGACGGCACCGGAGGGATCGGTGATGGAAACGATGGTGTTGTTGAACGTGGACTTGATGTGGGCCTGGCCCTGAGTCACGTTCTTATTAACCTTGCGACGCGGCTTGCGAGCAGCCGTCGCGCGAGTTTTCTGAGCCATTAATTCTCCTACAAAGATCTTCGACGTTGATCAGCCACCGGCTTGGGCGGCGACCACGATTACTTCTTCTTGCCGGCGACCGTGCGCTTGGGACCCTTACGGGTACGTGCGTTGGTCTTGGTGCGCTGGCCGTGGACCGGGAGGCCACGGCGGTGACGCACACCCTGGTAGCTACCGATTTCGACCTTGCGGCGGATATCGGCGGCAACCTCGCGGCGCAAATCGCCTTCGACCTTGTAGTTGCCCTCGATGTAGTCGCGCAGCTCCACGAGCTGAGCGTCGGTGAGATCCTTCACGCGCACATCGCCCGAGATGCCGGTGGCGTCAAGGGTTGCGAGTGCGCGGGTACGACCCACGCCGTAGATGTAAGTCAGCGCGATTTCCAGCCGCTTTTCGCGGGGGAGGTCTACGCCTGCGAGACGAGCCATGGTGGCGGTTCTCCTTGTACTGTCCGGAGGTCTTGAACACTGCGTCCCGAACAAGGTGTTGCGTTCGGTCTCCGG
Organism: Kocuria sp. cx-455; assembly: GCF_057707085.1. Classification (NCBI taxonomy): domain Bacteria; kingdom Pseudomonadati; phylum Acidobacteriota; class Terriglobia; order Terriglobales; family Candidatus Korobacteraceae; genus Candidatus Sulfotelmatobacter; species Kocuria sp. cx-455. Next base: position 48,777 of record NZ_JBYIPM010000003.1, read on the forward strand.
CCTCCGTGCCGGGGGTTGCCGCACCGTGCGGTGCTGGCTGCAGTGTCCGTTCTGTCAATCCACTTGCGTGGGCGGGAGCGCTCCCGTCAGCCCTGGCGCTGCTTGTGCCTGGGGTTCGAGCAGATCACCATGACTCGGCCGTTACGGCGAATCACCTTGCAGTTGTCGCAGATCTGCTTGACGCTCGGTTGGACCTTCATCGCATTCCTTCGCGTACTAGTGGTGGTGAATAACGCAGCAAACACCCCGCAGATCACAGCGATCCGCGCGGTGTGTGGTGCCGCGATGGTGCTACTTGTAGCGGTAGACGATCCGGCCTCGGGTAAGGTCATACGGGCTCAGCTCCACCACGACCCGATCCTCAGGGAGAATTCGGATGTAGTGTTGGCGCATTTTCCCAGAGATGTGGGCGAGCACCTTGTGACCGTTGTTCAGCTCAACACGGAACGACGCGTTGGGCAGAGCCTCGACCACAGTGCCTTCGATCTCGATGACTCCGTCTTTCTTGGCCATATCCTCCGCTAACTTTTCGAGGGGTCCGGTTATCTATCCGGACGGTTTACAGAACTCTCGCCGCTGAATGCCAGCAGTCACAACTCACCCCTGCAACGTGAGTTCGGGGTGGATTTGTGGCTGGACAGGGCTCAGGGGCGCGAGCACAGACAACCAACGCAATACGATACGCGGTTGAGACTTGATATGCAATCCGGTAACGGGTAGGGGCTACCGGCCACGACGCCGCTGCGGGCCTAGACATCCGCGGCCAGCTGGCCGCATGCGCCGTCGATGTCGGAACCGCGAGTGTCACGCACCGTGGTGGGGATGCCGTGGGCGCGCAGTCGCTCCACGAAGTTCTGCTCGACTCCCGGGCGCGACGCCGTCCATTTGGAACCCGGCGTGGGGTTCAACGGGATGGGGTTCACGTGGACCCATCCGGCGCCGCGCTTGTTCAGCTTCTCCCCCAGCAGATCCGCTCGCCAGCCCTGATCGTTCATGTCGCGGATCAGCGCGTACTCAATGGAGACTCGACGGCCGGTGGCATCGTAATATTCGCGGGCGGCATCCAGTGCTTCATCGACCTTCCAACGGTTGTTGACCGGGATCAATTCATCACGCAGTTCGTCATCCGGCGCGTGCAGGGACAGCGCCAGGGTGATCGGCAGCTTCTCCTGGGTGAATTTGCGCATCCCCGGCACCAGACCGACCGTGGACATGGTCAACCCGCGTGCGGAAATGCCCAGGCCTTCGGGCGAGGGATCGATCAGGCGATGCACGGCTCCCATGGTGGCCTTGTAATTGGCCAGCGCCTCACCCATGCCCATGAAGACGATGTTCGACACGCGCAGGGGAGCTTCCTCCGCGGGGCCCACCACGCCGTCACGCAGGGCCCGAATACCCTGCACGACCTGGTCCACGATCTCCGCGGCGGAAAGATTACGCGTCAACCCGGCCTGGCCCGTGGCGCAGAACGGGCAGTTCATGCCGCAACCGGCCTGGGAGGAGATGCACATGGTCACGCGTTTGCTGTAGCGCATCAGCACGGACTCAACCATGGCGCCGTCATACAGGCGATGGACGGACTTGACCGTCATGCCTTGATCGGCCTTGAGGTTCTTGACCGTGGTCAGCAGCTGTGGCATTGCTGCGGCAACCAACTCCTTGCGCTGACCGGCCGGAAGGTCGGTCATCTTCTCCGGGTCCGATTCAAAGCGCTCGAAGTAGTGCTTGGACAATTGCGCGGCGCGGAAGGCCGGGTAGCCGGCCTCTTGCAGCATTTCCTTACGCCCGGCCAGATCCAGGTCCGCCAGGTGCTGCGGCGGCTTGCCGCGACGAGCGGGCTTGAACACCAGCTGGCCGGGTTTCGGTCGCTGCGTGATCTCTACAGTTTCGGTGGCCATGTCTGGTCCTTTCGCTCGTGCGGACCGCGCGTGCGGTTCAGGATGCGGCTATCGGGACGGGATGTACGCCCAGGGGTTCGAGTTCGGAAGCACCACCGTCCTCAGCGGTAAGCACCCACAGGCCCTTGGAGTGCAGGCATACGCTGTGTTCCCACTGGCTCGCGTTGGAGCCGTCCACGGTCACCACGGTCCAATCATCCTCAAGAATCCTGGTTTCAATACCTCCGCGCACCAGCATGGGCTCAATGGCCAGCGCCATACCCGCGACCAGTCGAGGCCCGCGGTTGCGCACCGCGTAGTTGGGAACGTCCGGTGCCATGTGCATCGCGGTGCCGATGCCGTGCCCCACGTAGTCCTCCAGGATACCAAGACGTTGCCCGACCGCACCGTGCACGTAGTCCTCGACCGCCTGCCCGATGTCCCCCACGTGGCTGCCGGTGGCCATGGCGGCGATGCCACGCCACATGGCCGCGCGTGTCACCTTGGACAGCTCGACATCCGCGGGGTCGTGGTGCTCCCCCACCAATACGGTCCGGGCCGAGTCGCCGTGCCACCCGTCGACGACGGCGCCGCCGTCGATGGAGACGATGTCCCCGTCCGCCAGTACGTCACTACCTGGGATTCCGTGCACCACCCGGTCGTTGACGGACACACACACTGTGGCCGGGTAGCCGAAGTACCCCAGGAAATTCGACTCCGCGTTGTTCTCCGCGAGGACGTCCCGAAAGGCCCGGTCCACGTCAGCGGTCGTGGCGCCGGGAACGGCCGCGGTGACGGCGGCGTCCAGGGCACGCGAAGTCACCACCCCCGCGCGGGCCATGACCGCGAGCTGAGTGTCGGACTTCAGTTCTACCTTGCGGCGACCAAACACGGTGACCATTCCCTTCGTAGTGCGGTGTGTACTGACAACGGCTAAGCCCTCGGACGGCGCACAGCAGCGCCGTTCCGAGGGCTTACAGCCGCGATCTGCTTCAGCGAGCCAGTGTCGCCATGATGCGTTCGGTGACCTCGTCGATGTCACCGAGGCCGTCCACCTGAGTCACGATGCCACGCCGGTCGTACACCTCGACGACCGGTGCGGTCTGCTCGTCATACACGTCCAGGCGATGCCGGATCACCTCTTCGGTGTCATCGGTTCGGCCCTGTTCCTGGGCCCGCCCCAACAACCGCTTGACGAGCTCGTCATTGTCCGCGGTCAGCAGCAACACCACGTCCAGGTGGGTGTCGTTGACCTCTAGGATTTTGTCCAGCTCTTCGACCTGAGCCACGGTGCGGGGGTAACCGTCCAGCAGAAAACCGTTGTCGACATCGGACTGCGCCAGACGATCCCGAACCATGGAGTTCGTCACTGAGTCCGGGACCAGGTTGCCCTGGTCCGTGTAACGCTGGGCTTCCTGACCGAGCTCGGTCTGCTCCTTGATATTCGCACGGAAGATATCCCCGGTGGAGATCGCAGGAACGCTCAATCGTTCACAAATACGAGCCGCTTGCGTGCCCTTGCCAGCGCCTGGCGGTCCGATGATCAACATACGGGTCATGGTTTCTCCTTGCACGAACTTCTCTGGTCCCCCACCACTTTACTGGCAACGACCCACTCGCGGGGTCGATCCCCAGGCATCGTCAGAACTCGGTGGCCGACTACTTCCGCAGCAGCCCCTCGTAATGGCGCTGCTGCAACTGCGCGTCGATCTGCTTCACGGTGTCCAGACCCACGCCCACCATGATCAGCAGCGACGGGCCGCCGAACGGGAAATTCTGGTTGGCGTCAAAGAGCACCAGCGCCACGAGCGGGATCATGGACACGATGCCCAGGTACAGGGCACCGGGCAGGGTGATACGGGAGAGCACGTAGCGCAGGTAGTTTTCCGTGGGGCGCCCCGCACGGATGCCCGGGATGAACCCCCCGTAGCGCTTCATGTTGTTGGAGACTTCCTCGGGGTTGAAGGTGATGGACACGTAGAAGTACGTGAACGCCACGATCATCAGGAAGTACGTGACCATGTAGAACGGGTGGTCTCCCGATGTCAGGTACGTGTTGATCCAGTTGACCCAACCCGGCACCGGTGAGCCGTCATTGGGCATTCCGAACTGGGCGATCATGGACGGCAGCATCAGCATGGATGACGCGAAGATGATGGGGATCACCCCGGCCATGTTGACCTTGAGCGGAATATAGGTGCTGGTACCGCCAATGGTGCGGCGACCCACCATGCGCTTGGCGTACTGCACAGGAATGCGGCGCTGTGACTGCTCGACGAACACCACGCACGTGATGACCACCAGGCCCACCGCGCACACTCCCAGGAACAGACCCCAACCGCGGGTGCGCAGAATGTCACCGAGGGCAGAGGGGAAGGTCGCGGCAATGGACGTGAAGATCAACAAGGACATTCCGTTACCGACGCCCCTGTCGGTGATGCGTTCACCGAGCCACATGATCAAGGTGGTGCCGGCGGTCATCGTAAGGATCATGATGACCAGGATCATCAGCGAGTCATCGGGAATGATCGGCAGGGGGCAGTCGCCCAGCAGAGCGCCGGAGCGAGCCAGCGACACCACCGTGGTGGCGTTGAGCGCGGCCAGACCAATGGTGAGGTAACGCGTGTACTGCGTGAGTTTGGTCTGCCCCTGGGCGCCCTCTTCGTGGAGTTCCTGGAAACGGGGAATGACCACGCGTAACAGCTGCACGATGATGCTGGCCGTAATGTAAGGCATCACACCCAGCGCGAAGATGGACAACTGCAGGAGCGCGCCGCCGCTGAACAGGTTGACCAGGTCGTACACGCCACCGCTGGTGTTACCCAAGGCCAGACACTGCTGCACGTTGCCGTAGTCCACGCCAGGCGCGGGGATGAAAGTGCCCAACCTGTAGATCACGATGATCCCGAGGGTGAACAGCAGCTTATTGCGCAGTTCCGGCGTTGTGAACGCCCGTGCGAAAGCACTGAGCACAGGTCCTCCTCCAAAAACTTCAGTGTTGGCCCGGCCGGTCCCGACCCCGGGCAAGTCTAGCGAAGGATGCCGCGCGCGCACGCTGGGAAGTGAGCACCGACACCCCGATAAAAGTAGCGAGCCCCGCGCCGACAATACGGCACGGGGCCCGCTTCAGTTCAGGGTTACACCCTACAACCGATGACTGCGTTCGGTCTCACGCGGTCTGCGTGGAACCGCCGGCAGCGGCGATCTTCTCAGCTGCTGAGGCGGAGAACTTGTCCGCGGTGATGTTCAGTGCAACGGAGATCTCCCCGGTGCCCAGAACCTTCACCGGCTGGTTCTTGCGGACCGCACCCTTGGCGACCAGATCGGAGATACCGATCGTGCCCCCTTCGGGGAACAGCTCGCCCAGACGGTCGAGGTTCACAACCTGGTACTCCACCCGGAACGGGTTGGTGAAACCACGCAGCTTGGGCAGACGCATCTGCAACGGCAGCTGACCGCCGGCGAAGCCGGCCTTCACCTGGTAACGCGCCTTGGTGCCCTTGGTACCGCGACCGGCAGTCTTACCCTTCGAAGCCTCACCACGACCCACACGGGTCTTGGACTGGTGAGATCCGGGGGCCGGACGCAGGTGGTGAACCTTCAGGGCGTGCTGCTTCTTGCTCCCAATGTTTTCAGCCATGGTCACTCGGCCTCCTCAACCTCTACGAGATGCGACACGGTATTGATCATGCCCGCGGTCGCCGCATCGGCCTTGCGCACCACCACATTGCCCGGCTTCTTCAAGCCCAGCGAACGCAGGGTGTCACGCATGTTCTGCTTCTGACCGACCATGGAGCGGATCTGCTTGATACGCAGGTTGGCACCGTCGGCCTGAATGCGCTTTCCGTTCATCAGGCACCTGCCTTCTGGATATCGCGCAGCAGCGGGCCCGGAACAACCTCGTCCATGGGCAGGCCACGACGGGCAGCCACGGAAGCGGGCTCTTCGAGCATCCGCAGGGCCTCAATGGTTGCCTGCACGATGTTGATCTGGTTGGACGAACCCAAGGACTTGGACAACACGTCGTGGATGCCCGCGCACTCGAGTACGGCACGCACCGGGCCACCGGCGATAACACCGGTACCCGGGGTGGCCGGACGCAACATCACGACACCGGCAGCGGCTTCGCCCTGCACACGGTGCGGGATGGTGCGGTCTTCCACGCGAGGAACCCGGAAGAAATTCTTCTTGGCTTCCTCAACGCCCTTGGAAATGGCGGCGGGAACTTCCTTGGCCTTGCCGTAACCCACGCCGACCATGCCGTTGCCATCGCCAACCACCACGAGGGCGGTGAAGCTGAAGCGGCGGCCACCCTTGACCACCTTAGACACGCGGTTGATGGTGACGACGCGCTCGAGGAACTTGTCCTTCTCCTCGTCACGACCGCCACGGCCACCACGGCCGCCGCGTTCGTTACGACCGCCGCGTTCGCCGCGGCCACCCCGCTCGTTGCGGTTGCCGCGACCGCCGCGGCCACCGCGGTTGTCGTCAGTTCCCTGCTGAGCCTCGGTAGCTTCGTTGGAAGCGTTGGTGGCTTCGCTCACCTTGGTTTCCTTCTCATTGTTCTGCTCGCTCACAGCGCCAGACCTCCTTCACGGGCACCATCGGCCACCGCGGCCACGCGGCCGTGGTACTTGTTACCGCCGCGGTCGAAAACCACAGTTTCGATTCCGGCAGCCTTGGCGCGTTCGGCAACGAGCTCGCCCACGCGCTTGGCCTTGGCGGTCTTGTCGTCCGTGGCGGACCGCAGGTCAGCTTCCATGGTGGAAGCGGACGCCAGGGTGACACCCTTGTCGTCGTCGATCACCTGAGCGACCATGTGACGCGCGGAACGGGTCACTACGAGACGGGGACGCAGAGCGCTGCCGACAACGTACTTGCGTACGCGGCGGTGACGGCGTGCACGCTGAGCGGACTTCGACTTGCCCTTGATTACGAGAGCCATGATTACTTACCAGCCTTTCCGGCCTTGCGGCGGATCTGCTCGCCGGCATAACGCACGCCCTTGCCCTTGTAGGGATCGGGCAGACGCAGCTTGCGGATCTTCGCGGCGACCTGGCCAACCTGCTGCTTGTCGATTCCGGCCACGGTGACCTTGTTCGCGCCTTCCACGGACAGCGTGATGCTGTCCGGAGCTTCGAACGGGACAGGGTGGCTGTAGCCCAGAGCGAACTCCAGGTTGGCACCCTTGGCCTGCACGCGGTAACCGGTTCCGACGATTTCCAGCTGCTTGCTGTAACCCTCGGAGACACCCTGGACCATGTTGGCGATCAGGGTACGAGTCAACCCGTGCAGAGCGCGGGATTCACGCTCGTCGTTGGGGCGGGACACCTGAACGGTGCCGTCTTCAACTACCACGGTGATGGGAGCGGCCACGGTTTGCGTCAATTCGCCCTTGGGGCCATTGACCTTCACCACGGTACCGTCCACAGCGACCTCCACACCGGCGGGCACAGAGATCGGGAGACGTCCAATACGTGACATGTTCTCTTCCTTTCGTGTTCTGTGCTACCGATTACCAGACGTACGCGAGGACTTCCCCGCCCACGCCCTTCTTGCCGGCCTGCTTATCAGTCAGCAGACCCGAAGAGGTGGAGAGGATCGCGATGCCCATACCGCCGAGAACCTTCGGCAAGTTGGTGGACTTCGCGTAAACGCGCAAACCTGGCTTGGAGATGCGGCGAACGCCTGCAATGGAGCGCTCACGGTTGGGGCCGAACTTCAGGGACAGAACGAGGGTCTTGCCGACCTTGGCCGGCTCCTCGTTCCAGTCCGCGATGTAACCCTCGGCCTTGAGGATGTCCGCAACCCGAGCCTTCAGCTTGGAGTACGGCATGCTCACGGTGTCGTGGTACGCGGAGTTCGCATTACGCAGACGCGTCAGCATGTCTGCGACAGGATCTGTCATTGTCATGTTTGGGCACATGCCCTTCCTCGTCACGGTTTCCCGGCCGGTTACAGCCAGTCGGGACCTCTGACGTCGCGGGAATTAGTTGGTCTTGAACGGGAAGCCGAGCGCCTTGAGCAGGGCACGACCCTCGTCGTCAGTCTTTGCGGAGGTCACCACGGTGATGTCCATGCCGCGCACGCGGTCAATCCGGTCCTGGTCGATTTCGTGGAACATGGACTGTTCCGTCAAACCGAAGGTGTAGTTGCCGTTGCCGTCGAAGTGGCGATCGGACAGTCCGCGGAAGTCACGGATACGCGGCAGGGCCAGGGTTACCAGACGGTCCAGGAATTCCCACATGCGGTCGCCACGCATGGTGACGTGGGCGCCGATGGGCATGCCTTCGCGCAGTTTGAACTGTGCAATGGACTTCTTGGCGCGGTTGACCACGGGCTTCTGGCCGGTGATGGCGGTCAGGTCCTTGATGGCGGAATCCACCAGCTTGGAGTCCTTGGCTGCCTCGCCCAGGCCCATGTTCACGACGACCTTGGTGATGCGGGGCAGCTGCATGACGTTCGTGTAACCGAACTCTTCCTGCAGTGCCGGCGCAACGGTCTCCTGGTACTTGGTCTTGAACCGCGGTGTCATCTTGGTTTCGGTCGTTTCGCTCATCACAGATCCTTGCCGGTGCTCTTGGACACGCGAACGCGAACGGTCTTCTGCTTGCCGTCACGCTCCACGGTCTCGGTGCGGTAGCCCACGCGGGTCGGCTTGCCGGTCTCCGGGTCCACGAGCATCACGTTGGAGATGTGAATGGGAGCCTCGGTCTTGACGATGCCACCGGCTTCGCCCTGGGCGTTGGCACGCTTGTGCTTGGTCACCACGTTGACACCCTCAACCACCACGCGGGAGGTTTCGGTGTTTACGTGCAGGACCTTGCCCTGCTTGCCCTTGTTCTGCTTACTGCCGGAAATGACCTGAACCAGGTCTCCGGTCTTGATCTTGAATTTTGCCATGTCAGAGCACCTCCGGAGCCAGCGAGATGATCTTCATGAACTTCTTGTCGCGCAGCTCGCGACCCACGGGGCCGAAGATGCGCGTGCCACGGGGATCCCCGTCGGTCTTCAAGATCACTGCGGCGTTCTCGTCGAAACGAATGTAGGAGCCGTCGGAACGGCGCCTCTGCTTCTTGGTACGGACCACAACGGCCTTGACAACGTCGCCCTTCTTGACGTTGCCGCCGGGGATTGCGTCCTTTACGGTGGCGACAATAACGTCGCCAATGCCTGCGTAACGGCGTCCGGATCCACCGAGCACACGGATGGTGAGGATTTCCTTTGCACCCGTGTTATCGGCGACCCTAAGCCGCGACTCCTGCTGAATCACTGATTTCTCCTGTCGTCGCGCCGGTTCTCATCCATATCTGGACGATGTCGAGCCTTGCGGAACGGTAGATATTTGAACGCTTTGCTGAACGGTGCTCCCCGTGACCGTAGGAGGGGCCCGAGGCGTTTTCGCAAAGCACGTACGCGCTGGGTTTGTGGCGTCAGTGATTCGAAGTGATTCAGACGAACGGGTCATCTGCTTCGCTGCCCCACTGCGGATCGGTCTGCGCAACCAGAATCCGTGAACGGGCAGCGGAGGCGCGGTGATCATCGCTTGACGATGCCGCGTTACATCGCATGTCGGAACACGCGAATACGCCGGTTCATACCCCGAATTCTCTTTCGAGAACGTGAACCGCCAGGCGGTTGGTGGGGCATAGAGGATTCTGACTCAGCAGTGTCGAAGTCAGTGATATGGACACACGTGTGCCACACGCGTACTGATCTACTCTACAGCCCAGGCCCCGCTGGGTCCAACTGGCCGCTGCGCAAAAGAAGCGGGCCCCCATCCGAGGATGGGGGCCCGCTGGCCGGCGCGCCGCCGACCTGCTGTGTCGATCGAAACGACCTTACTTGGCCTTCTCGATGATCTCCACGATGCGCCAGTTCTTGCTGGCGGACAGCGGACGGGTCTCGGCGATACGCACGAGGTCGCCGATACCGGCGGTGTTCTCCTCGTCGTGAGCCTTGACTCGCTTGGACTTGCGCATGACCTTGCCGTAGAGGGCGTGCTTCACACGGTCCTCCACCTGCACGACCACGGTCTTGTCCATCTTGTCGGAGACTACGTAGCCGCGACGGGTCTTACGGTCACCGCGCTTGGCCGTCGCCTCGTTGTTAACCTGCTCGCTCACTTGGCATCATCCTCAGACTTGGCGGCCTTCTTGCTTGCCTTGGCTGCCTTCTTGTCGGTCTCTACAGCACTCGCCTCGACCTCTTCGCGGATGCCCAGCTCGCGCTCACGGAGCACGGTGTAGATGCGGGCGATATCACGCTTGACGGACTTCAGGCGACCGTTGCTCTCGAGCTGACCGGTTGCGGACTGGAAGCGCAGGTTGAACAGCTCTTCCTTGGACTTGCGCAACTGCTCGGTCAGAGCACCGTTGTCCAGTGCCGCGAGGTTTTCCATGTTCAGATCCTTGGATCCAATGGCCATTGATCATTCACCACCTTCGCGACGCACGATACGTGCCTTCATCGGGAGCTTGTGGATTGCCAGACGAAGCGCCTCACGGGCGACTTCCTCGGTCACGCCGGAGATCTCGAACATGATGCGTCCGGGCTTGACGTTGGCGACCCACCATTCGGGTGAGCCCTTACCGGAACCCATGCGGGTTTCGGCGGGCTTCTTGGTCAGGGGACGGTCCGGGTAAATGTTGATCCAGACCTTACCGCCACGCTTGATGTGGCGGGTCATTGCGATACGCGCGGCTTCGATCTGACGGTTGGTGACATATGCCGGGCTCAATGCCTGGATGCCCCACTCGCCGAACGATACCTGGGTTCCGCCCTTGGCCTGACCCCGTCGCTTGGGGTGGTGCTGCTTGCGGAACTTAACACGACGTGGGATAAGCATTACTTACCACCCTCTGCGTTGGACGCCTCCGCAGCGTTGTTCTGCTGCGGGGCTGCGGCGGAGTCGTTACGCTCACGGCGCCCGCCACGGTCGTTACGGTCATTGCCCCCACGACGACGACGCTCGCCGCCCCCGGCGCCACCGCGGCGGTCGTTGCGTCCGCGCGAAGACGGAGCAGCGGCCTGCTGTGCTGCCAGTTCCTTGGAGGTCAGGTCACCCTTGTAGATCCAGACCTTCACGCCGATACGGCCGAAGGTGGTCTTTGCCTCGAAGAAGCCGTAGTCGATGTTCGCGCGCAGGGTGTGCAGGGGCACACGGCCTTCGCGGTAGAACTCCGAGCGGGACATTTCAGCACCACCGAGGCGGCCGGCGCACTGGATACGAATACCCTTGGCACCCGCACGCTGTGCGGACTGAATGGCCTTCTTCATGGCGCGGCGGAAAGCCACGCGAGAAGCGAGCTGCTCGGCGACACCCTGAGCGACCAACTGCGCGTCGGTCTCGGGGTTCTTGACTTCCAGGATGTTCAGCTGGATCTGCTTGCCGGTCAGCTTCTCGAGCTCACCGCGGATGCGGTCAGCTTCGGCGCCGCGGCGGCCGATCACGATGCCCGGGCGAGCGGTGTGGATGTCCACACGCACACGGTCGCGGGTACGTTCGATTTCGACCTTGGAAATGCCTGCGCGCTCCATGCCCTTGGACATCAGCTCGCGGATCTTCACATCCTCGCGGATGTAGTCCTTGTAGCGCTGGCCCGGCTGGTTGGAGTCGGCGTACCAGTGCGAGATGTGGTCGGTGGTGATACCCAGACGGAATCCGTTGGGGTTGATTTTCTGTCCCACTTAGCGGACCTCCTCCTTCTCCGGGGTCGCCACGACCACGGTCACGTGGCTCGTGCGCTTGTTGATGCGGTACGCACGGCCCTGGGCGCGCGGCTGGAACCGCTTCATGGTGGGTCCTTCATCCACGTAAGCAGCGGAGACAACGAGGTCTTCCTGCTTGAACGCGAGGCCTTCACGCTCGGCCGTCTGCCGGGCGTTGGCCACGGCGGATTCGAGAACCTTGAACACCGGCTCGGAAGCTGCCTGGGGGGCAAACTTCAGAATCGCCAATGCCTCATTCGCCTGCTGGCCACGAATCAGGTTGACGACGCGCCGGGCCTTCATAGGCGTCACGCGGATGTAGCGCGCAGATGCCTTGGCTTCCATTGCTTTCCTTCTCTCGTCTTGTCGAAGAAGTGCTACGTGCTAACCCGTGGGTCAGCGACGCTTGCCCTTCTTGTCGTCCTTCACATGGCCGCGGAACGTGCGGGTGGGAGCGAATTCGCCGAGCTTGTGCCCGACCATCGACTCCGTGATGAACACCGGGATGTGCTTGCGTCCGTCGTGCACGGCAATCGTGTGTCCAAGCATGTCGGGCACGATCATCGAGCGGCGGGACCACGTCTTGATGACGTTCTTGGTACCCTTCTCGTTCTCCTTGGCGACCTTCAGGTAGAGGTGCTGATCAACGAAAGGGCCCTTCTTGAGGCTGCGTGGCATTAGTCAGGCTCCTTAGCGCTTGTTCTTGCCGGTACGACGACGACGGACGATGAGCTTGTCGCTTTCCTTGTTGGGGCGACGGGTGCGTCCCTCGGGCTTGCCGTTCGGGTTGACCGGGTGGCGGCCACCGGAGGTCTTACCCTCACCACCACCGTGCGGGTGGTCGACGGGGTTCATGACGACACCGCGGACGGTCGGGCGGATGCCCTTCCAGCGGTTACGTCCGGCCTTGCCCCAGTTGATGTTGGACTGCTCGGCGTTGCCGACCTCGCCCACTGTTGCGCGGCAACGAACGTCGACGTTGCGGATTTCGCCGGAGGGCAGACGGAGCTGGCCGTACTTACCTTCCTTGGCGACGAGCTGCACGGATGCACCGGCCGAGCGGGCCAGCTTCGCGCCGCCGCCCGGGCGCAGCTCCACGGCGTGGAGCACGGTGCCCACGGGGATGTTGCGCAGCGGCAGGTTGTTGCCGGGCTTGATGTCGGCGGACGGACCGGACTCGACAATATCGCCCTGCTTGAGCCTGTTCGGGGCCACGATGTAGCGCTTGGTGCCGTCGACGTAGTGCAGCAGCGCAATGCGCGCCGTGCGGTTGGGGTCGTACTCGATGTGAGCGACCTTGGCGTCGACGCCGTCCTTGTCGTGACGACGGAAGTCGATGACACGGTACTGGCGCTTGTGCCCACCGCCCTTGTGACGGGTGGTGATACGACCAGTGTTGTTGCGACCGCCCTTCTTGGGCAGCGGACGCACCAGTGACTTCTCGGGCGTATTGCGCGTGATTTCTACGAAGTCGGCAACCGACGAGCCGCGACGGCCCGGGGTTGTCGGCTTGTGCTTACGGATAGCCATAATTGATATTCCTCGTTAAAGTGGTCTCCGCTCAGGCGAGCGGACCGCCGAAGATGTCGATGGAACCTTCCCGAAGGGACACGATGGCACGCTTGGTGGCCTTACGCTGTCCCCAGCCGAAGCGAGTGCGCTTGCGCTTACCGGGACGATTGAGGGTGTTGACGGACTCGACCTTGACGCCGAAGATCGTCTCCACGGCGTACTTGATTTCGGTCTTGTTGGCCGAGGGCGCCACCTGGAAGGTGTACTTACCCTCGTCGATCAGTCCGTAGGACTTCTCGGAGACGACCGGGCGAATAATCACATCGCGCGGGTCCTTGTTGTAGATCGCGCTCACTTGGCGTCCTCCTGGTTCTTACCCGTAGCGGACGCAGCAGCAACGAACGAATCGTAAGCGGCCTTGGTGAAGATCACGTCGTCCGAGACGAGCACGTCGTACGTGTTGAGCTGGTCTGCGTACACGGCGTGCGTGTTGACCAGGTTGCGCACGGACAATGCAGCGACGTCGTCACCGCGGTCCAGAACAACCAGCACGTTCTTACGCTCGGTGACCGAGCGCAGGGCAACCTTGGCGGCCTTGGTGGACGGCTCGGCGCCGGTCACCAGATCCGCGACCACGTGGATGCGGTTGTTGCGAGCCCGGTCCGAGAGGGCACCGCGCAGGGCAGCTGCCTTCATCTTCTTGGGCGTGCGCTGGGAGTAGTCACGCGGGGTCGGGCCGTGGACAACGCCACCGCCGGTCATGTGCGGTGCGCGGATGGAGCCCTGACGAGCGCGACCCGTGCCCTTCTGCTTGAACGGCTTGCGACCTGCACCGGAAACTTCCGCGCGAGTCTTGGTCTTGTGCGTGCCCTGGCGTGCTGCGGCCAACTGAGCGACGACGACCTGGTGAAGCAGTGCCACGTTGGTCTGCGCGTCGAAGATCTCAGCGGGCAGCTCGACGTTTACGGTTTCAGTTGCCATGGCTTATCAGGCTCCCTTCACTGCGGTTCGGACGAGGACGACCGATCCCTTGGGGCCCGGCAGGGCGCCCTTGATGAGCAGCAGGGAGTTGTCGGCGTCGACAGCGTGAACGGTCAGGTTCATGGTGGTGTGACGGACGTTGCCCATCCGGCCGGCCATCTTCATGCCCTTGAAAACACGTGCGGGGTACGATGCGCCGCCGATGGATCCCGGCTTGCGGTGGTTCTTGTGTGCACCGTGGGAGGCGCCCACGCCGGCGAAGCCGTGACGCTTCATAACACCGGCGGTGCCCTTGCCCTTGGTGGTGCCGACAACATCGACCTTGGTCCCGGCGTCGAAGATTTCGACGGACAGTTCCTGGCCGAGCTCGTAGTCAGCGGAATCGGAAGTACGAAGTTCGACGACGTGGCGGCGCGGGGTCACTCCGGCGGCGGCGAAGTGGCCAGCCAGCGGCTTGGAAACCTTGCGGGGATCGATCGCACCGAAGCCGATCTGAACGGCGTTGTAGCCGTCATTGTCCTCGTTGCGCAGCTGCGTCACGACGTTGGAGTCGGCCTTGACCACGGTCACCGGCACGAACTTCCCGTTCTCGTCCCAGACCTGGGTCATGCCGAGCTTGGTGCCCAGCAGGCCCTTAACCTGGCGTTCGAAAGTGGTAGTCATTGGGGTGCGATCCTTTTTACAGCTTGATTTCGATGTTCACGTCAGCCGGCAGGTCGAGACGCATGAGCGAGTCGACAGCCTTGGGCGTGGGGTCGATGATGTCGATCAGCCGCTTGTGTGTGCGCATTTCGAAGTGCTCACGGCTGTCCTTGTACTTGTGCGGCGAGCGGATCACGCAGTAGACGTTCTTCTCCGTGGGCAGCGGGACGGGTCCCACCACCGTGGCGCCTGCGCGCGTCACCGTCTCAACGATTTTCCGGGCCGAGACGTCAATGACCTCGTGGTCATAGGACTTCAGCCGGATGCGGATTTTTTGTCCCGCCATGGCGTCGTGACTCTCTTTCTTCAAGTACTTCCCTGTGTGGAGCCAAAGCCCCTTGTGTTCGGCGTTTTTATCGCCACTTCACACAGACTGAATCCGGTGTAACCGGGTTCCTCACCCTGCTGAAGCACCGACACCCGAACTCGGGCGTGTCGCATAAAACGCAAACACGAGTTCGCACAACTAATTTCTATGGTGCCGGTTGGATGGTTGTTGACGTGATCCCATGAAGACCATGGCTCGTTGCGGCTGCTTCGATGTACCGGTTCGCCCGACGCGGTCGGGGCCTTTTCACGGGCACACACCGACACGTGAACAACAGCGACCATTCTGCCAGAAAATTACGCACCTTTGCAAACGCGGGTGCTCCCACCCCGTCGGACGCTTTGAGCAACGCGCCGACGCCGTGCGGCGGGCGTGAAGCGACGTCGTCGTGGCGGCGGTGCGCGAACGCGTAAGGCCCCGCCGGTACGAAACTGGCGGGGCCTTACGTGGCGTGCCGGGCTAGCCGGCGATCAGCAGCGTAATCGGATGATTACTTGTTGATCTTGGTCACCTTGCCGGAACCAACGGTGCGGCCACCCTCACGGATAGCGAAGCCGAGGCCGTCCTCCATGGCGATGGGCTGGATCAGCTCAACGCTCATTTCGGTGTTGTCACCGGGCATGACCATCTCGGTGCCCTCGGGCAGCGTGATGACGCCGGTGACGTCGGTGGTGCGGAAGTAGAACTGCGGACGGTAGTTCGAGTAGAACGGGTTGTGACGCCCGCCCTCTTCCTTGGACAGGATGTAGACGTTGGCCTCGAAGTCGGTGTGCGGGGTGATGGAACCCGGCTTGCACACGACCTGGCCACGCTCGACATCGTCGCGCTTGAGCCCACGCAGCAGCAGACCACAGTTCTCGCCCGCGAGGGCTTCGTCCATCTGCTTGTGGAACATCTCGATACCGGTCACGGTGGTCTTCTGGATCGGGCGGATGCCAACGATCTCGACCTCCGAGTTGATCGGCAGGGTGCCACGCTCGGCACGGCCGGTCACCACGGTGCCACGACCGGTGATGGTGAAGACGTCCTCGACGGGCATCAGGAACGGCTTGTCGGTGTCGCGCACCGGCTCGGGGATGTTCTCGTCCACGGCCTCCATGAGGTCCTCAACGGACTTGACCCACTGAGCGTCGCCCTCGAGAGCCTTCAGGGCGGACACGCGCACCACGGGTGCGTTGTCGCCGTCGAAGCCCTGGTCGGACAGCAGTTCACGAACTTCCATCTCGACGAGGTCCAGCAGTTCCTCATCGTCGACCATGTCGGACTTGTTCAGTGCCACCAACAGGTAGGGAACGCCCACCTGGCGGGCCAGCAGAACGTGCTCACGGGTCTGAGCCATGGGGCCGTCGGTGGCAGCAACCACGAGGATCGCGCCGTCCATCTGAGCAGCACCGGTGATCATGTTCTTCACGTAGTCCGCGTGACCGGGGGCGTCAACGTGAGCGTAGTGACGCTTCTCGGTCTGGTACTCGATGTGAGAGATGTTGATGGTGATGCCGCGCTGCTTCTCCTCCGGAGCGGAGTCAATTGCACCGAAGTCGCGCTGCTCGTTGAGATCCGGGTACTTGTCAGCAAGCACCTTGGAGATGGCAGCGGTGAGCGTGGTCTTGCCGTGGTCAACGTGGCCGATGGTGCCGATGTTGAGGTGCGGCTTGGTGCGCTCGAACTTGGCCTTCGCCATGATGTGTTCCTCCTAGAACATTGAGGTGAGACTTACTCGACTGCTCCGAAGACTCGGAGCGTACTATCACAGCGCAGGGCGCTGCTGCAGTCGAAACCTGTGCAAGTCTACTTTGGCTTTAGTGGTTTATCGAAATTCGGGGACGGGTCCCCGGTGGGCCTACTCGCCGCGGTTCTTTTGAATGATCTCGTCGGCAACGGCCTTCGGGACCTCTGAATAGCTGTCGAACTGCATGGAGTACACGGCACGACCCTGGGTCTTGGACCGGAGGTCACCGATGTAGCCGAACATTTCGGACAGCGGCACGAGGGCCTTCACCAGCTTGACGCCGGTGACATCCTCCATGGACTGGATCTGACCGCGACGGGAGTTCAGGTCACCGATTACGTCGCCCATGTACTCCTCGGGGGTGCGAACCTCCACGGACATCAGCGGCTCCAGGAGCACAGGGTTGGCGCGACGAACGCCTTCCTTGAACACCATGGAACCGGCGATCTTGAACGCCATTTCGGACGAGTCGACGTCGTGGTAGGCGCCGTCGAGCAGGGTGGCCTTCACGCCGACCATGGGGTATCCGGCAAGAACACCCAGCTGCATGGCGTCCTGGATACCGGAATCCACGGACGGAATGTACTCGCGAGGAACGCGGCCACCGGTCACCTTGTTGTCGAACTCGTAGAGTTCTTCGGAGTCCAGCGGGAGCGGCTCGAAAGCCACCTGCACCTTGGCGAACTGGCCGGAACCACCGGTCTGCTTCTTGTGGGTGTAGTCGACCTTGTCCACGGCCTTCTTGATGGTCTCGCGGTAAGCCACCTGCGGCTTGCCCACGTTGGCTTCCACCTTGAATTCGCGCTTCATGCGGTCCACCAGGATGTCCAGGTGAAGCTCGCCCATGCCGCCGATCTCGGTCTGGCCGGTCTCGTCGTTGAGGGACACCGTGAAGGTGGGGTCCTCAGCGGAGAGCTTCTGGATCGCGGTGGAGAGCTTTTCCTGGTCGCCCTTGGTCTTGGGCTCGATAGCCACGAAGATGACGGGCTCGGGGAAGCTCATGGACTCCAGCACGATGGGGTTCTGCGCATCGCACAGGGTGTCACCTGTGGTGGTGTCCTTGAGACCAATGGCCGCGTAGATGTGACCGGCCGAGATCTCGTCCACCGGGTTCTCCTTGTTGGAGTGCATCTGGAACAGCTTGCCGATGCGCTCCTTCTTGCCCTTGGTGGAGTTGAGCACCTGCTCGCCGGCCTTAGCCTTACCCGAGTACACGCGGATGTAGGTGAGCTGACCGTAGAACGGGTGGGCCGCGACCTTGAACGCCAGCGCGGCGAACGGTGCGTTCGCGTCCGCCGGACGGGTCATGACCTCTTCCTCGTCCTTCACGGAGTGACCCTGCACGGAGAGGACGTCCAACGGCGTGGGGAGGTAATCGATCACAGCGTCGAGCATGGGCTGCACGCCGCGGTTCTTGAACGCGGAACCACACAGCACCGGGTAGGCCTTGGAGTTGATCGTCAGCTCGCGAATGCCGTGCTTGATCTCATCCTGGGTGAGCTCTTCACCGTTGAGGTACTTCTCCATGAGCGCGTCATCGGCTTCAGCCACGGATTCGACCAGCTGGTTGCGGTACTCCTCGGCACGCTCCTGCAGATCCTCGGGGATCTCGCGGATCTCGTACTTGGCGCCCAGGGACACGTCACCCTTGGAGTCGCCTTCCCAAACGAACGCCTTCATGGTGAGCAGGTCGACAACGCCCACGAAGTCGTTCTCGGCGCCGATGGGCAGCTGCAGAACGAGCGGGGTTGCACCCAGGCGGGACTTGATGGTGTCCACGGTGAAGTAGAAGTCGGCACCGAGCTTGTCCATCTTGTTGACAAAGCAGATGCGCGGAACTTCGTACTTGTCAGCCTGGCGCCACACGGTCTCCGACTGCGGCTCAACGCCTTCCTTGCCGTCGAAGACTGCCACGGCGCCGTCGAGCACACGCAGGGAGCGCTCGACCTCGACCGTGAAGTCCACGTGGCCCGGGGTGTCGATGATGTTGATCTGGTTGTCGTGCCAGTAGCAAGAGGTCGCGGCGGAGGTAATGGTGATGCCGCGTTCCTGCTCCTGCGCCATCCAGTCCATCGTGGATGCACCGTCGTGCGTCTCGCCGAGCTTGTGGTTGATGCCCGTGTAGAACAGGATTCGTTCGGTGGTCGTGGTCTTACCGGCATCAATGTGAGCCATGATGCCGATATTGCGGACCTTGTTCAGGTCGGTAAGCACGTCAAGTGCCACGATGGTTCCCTTCGTAAAGGTTGGTGCCGGGCCC
Source organism: Kocuria sp. cx-455 (assembly GCF_057707085.1). Taxonomy (NCBI): domain Bacteria; kingdom Pseudomonadati; phylum Acidobacteriota; class Terriglobia; order Terriglobales; family Candidatus Korobacteraceae; genus Candidatus Sulfotelmatobacter; species Kocuria sp. cx-455. Next base: position 67,877 of record NZ_JBYIPM010000003.1, read on the forward strand.
ATGGTCGGCCCCGTTGTTGACGGGGCCGACACGCCTATCGGATTTTACCAGCGATAGTGGGCGAAGGCCTTGTTGGACTCAGCCATCTTGTGGGTGTCCTCGCGGCGCTTCACAGCGGCACCCAGGCCGTTGGAGGCGTCGAGGATCTCGTTCTGGAGACGCTCAGTCATGGTGTTTTCGCGGCGGACCTTGGCGTAGCCAACGAGCCAACGCAGGGACAGCGCGGTGGCGCGGCCTGCCTTGACCTCGACCGGGACCTGGTAGGTGGCGCCACCGACACGACGGGAGCGGACCTCGAGGGCCGGCTTGACGTTGTCGAGGGCCTTCTTCAGAGTGACGACCGGATCTGCGTTGGTCTTGTGACGAACGCCTTCGAGGGCACCGTAGACAATGCGCTCTGCGGTGGACTTCTTGCCGTCCTGCAGAACCTTGTTGATCAACTGGGTGACCACGGGAGAGCCGTAGACGGGGTCTACGACGAGGGGGCGCTTGGGAGCGGGACCTTTACGAGGCATTACTTCTTCTCCTTCTTGGCGCCGTAGCGGGAACGAGCCTGCTGGCGGCCCTTGACACCCTGTGTGTCGAGTGCGCCGCGCACGATCTTGTAGCGAACACCCGGCAGGTCCTTCACACGACCACCGCGCACCAGCACGATGGAGTGTTCCTGCAGGTTGTGTCCCTCACCGGGGATGTACGCGGTAACTTCCACGCCGCCGTTGAGCTTGACACGGGCCACCTTGCGCAGAGCCGAGTTCGGCTTCTTGGGGGTGGTGGTGAACACACGGGTGCACACGCCGCGCTTCATGGGGTTGCCCTTGAGCGCGGGGGCTTTGGTCTGCATGACCTTGGACGTCCGGCCCTTACGGACCAGCTGCTGAATAGTTGGCACAGTGCCTCCTGTTTGGGCAGACCTTGCGTTCACCGGGTGAACGGTCTGCTGACTGCGGATTGGTGAGTCACGGAAGCAGGCACGACAAAAAATGGCATCTAGGTACAAGGTGCGTACCACAGGACAGGGTCCAATTTGCCATTAATTCGAAAATGCGCGCGCTCGTGACCGAGCAATTCCTGCCCAGTGTAGCAGTTACCGCTCACCGCCGCGAACCGGTGTGCGGGCGAGCCCGCCGCCGAGCACGGGAGCTCAGTGGCCCGACGCCGCGAGGTCCTGAGAAATGGCATCCGCGCAGGCAAGCAGCTCCGGGATCACCTGGGTCTCGGGGTGATCGGTGTCCACCCCGGGCATCCCCACGCGCATGGACACATTGATCGCGGCAATTGTGCGGCCGGCGCGGTCCCTGACCGGCACTGCGGCCGAGCGCAGCCCCACTTCCAGTTCTTGATCCACCACGGCGTAGCCCTGCTCGCGCACACGCTGCAGCTGCTGCGCCAGGGCGTCGCGCTCGGTGGTGGTCCGCCGGGTCAACGGTGACAGTTGCGCTGCCGAGAGGTACTCCGCCAGTTCCTGGGCGCTGAGGTCCGCGAGCAGCACCCGACCCATGGAGGTGGCATAAGCGGGGAAGCGGGTTCCCACGGCAATCGCCACCGTCATGATGCGGTGCGTGGCCACGCGCGCCACGTACACGATGTCCTGTCCGTCGAGCACGGACAAGGACGTGGATTCCTGCAGGGTGTCCGAGAGCCGCTTCAGATGCGGGCTTGCGACCTGCGGCAGTGACAGCGCCGAAAGATACGAGTACCCCAATTGCAGCACCTTGGGCGTGAGTTCGAACATCCGCCCGTCGGAACGGACGTACCCCAGTGATTCGAGCGTGAGGAGGAACCGGCGCGCGGTGGCGCGCGTCAAACCCGTGTGTCGTGCAACGTCGGAGAGCGTCATGACGGGCTGAGCGGCGTCGAAAGCGGCAATCACCGACAGCCCGCGCGCGAGCGATTGAACGTACTGGCTCTTGTCGGCGGAGTCTGCGTCAGCGCTCACGGGGGGCTCCAAATCACACGGGTCGGCTACTGGGGGTTGCGGGAAGTACACGGGATTAACGAAAAGCGGGGGTGGAACCCGATCGACTCCACCCCCGCGCCCACGTCAATTGGCGGGCTTGAGTTCGATGTCGATCAACTCGGTGAGTTCGTCAAAACCGATACCGAAGGTCTCGCGCACCCGCACGCCGTCATCCTCGATGAGGAACACGGCCTTGTCCGTGTAGATGCGGGACACGCAACCCACACCGGTCAGCGGCATATCGCACTCAGCCACCAGCTTGGGCTGGCCCTTCTTGGTCTGCAGGGTCATCATCACGAACGTCTGCTTGGCGCCGGTGGCCAGGTCCATGGCACCGCCCACCGCGGGGATGGCGCCGGGCTTGCCGGTGTGCCAGTTGGCCAGGTTGCCCTTCTGGTCCACCTGGAAGGCACCCAGGACACAGCAGTCCAGGTGACCGCCGCGCATCATCGCGAAGGAATCCGCATGGTGGAAATAGGAGCAGCCCTCCGTCTCGACCACGGGAATCTTGCCCGCGTTGATGAGATCCGGGTCGACCTCGTCGCCCTTGGCCTCCGCACCCATACCCAGCATGCCGTTCTCGGTGTGCAGGGTGACGTCGTCCTCGGGGGACAAGTAGTTGGAGACCAGCGTGGGCTGGCCGATTCCCAGGTTGACGTAGGCGCCGGCGGGAATGTCGCGGGCCACAACCTCGGCGAGCTCTTCGGGGCTCAGGGCGTGATCACTGTTCTGCGGGGCGCTCATGCCGCACCTTCCTCTCGCGGGTCTACCTGCTTGGGAGCTTCGAGCCTGACCACGGTGTCCACGTAGATCCCGGGGGTCACCACGACCTCGGGGTCGAGCTGACCGCGCTCCACGATCTCGCTCACCTGCACGATGGAGCGTTTTGCGGCGGCCGCCATGATGGGGCCGAAGTTGCGCGCGGTCTTGCGGTAGACCAGGTTGCCCGCGGTGTCCGCGGTGTGTGCCTTGGTCAGGGAGAAGTCCGCGTGGATGGGGTATTCGAGCACCTGGTGCTTGTCGTCCAGTTCACGTACTTCCTTGCCCTCCGCCAACGGGGTGCCGTAGCCGGTGGGGGTGTAGAACGCGCCGATACCCGCACCGGCGGCGCGGATGCGCTCGGCCAGGTTGCCCTGCGGTACGACCTCGAGCTCGATCTCGCCGGCGTGGTACTTCTCGTCGAAGTGCCACGAGTCCGACTGGCGCGGGAAGGAGCAAATGATTTTCTTCACGCGGCCGAGCTGGATGAGCTTGGCCAGTCCCACGTCTCCGTTACCGGCGTTGTTGTTGACCACGGTGAGATCCTTGGCGCCGTTCTCGATGAGCGCGTCAATGAGCTCAACGGGCTGCCCGGCAACACCGAAGCCACCGATCATCACGCAGGCGCCGTCGTGGATGGGCTCCACGGCCGCGGCCACGCTGTCTGCAATGTTCAGCATGAGCTGTATGCCTTTCCTCGTTTGGTCTGGGGTGGGGTTGCTCAGCCCTGGGCGTTCTCGTTCTCGAGTACCACGGCCAGGCCCTGGCCCACGCCGATGCACAGGCTGGCCACGCCCCAGCGCTCGCCAGACTCTTCGAGACGGCGTGCCAGGGTGCCGAGCACGCGGGTACCGGAGGCGCCGAGCGGGTGACCGATCGCGATGGCACCGCCCCACGTGTTCACGATGCTCTGGTCCACGCCCCACTGGCGCAGGCACGCGAGCGACTGCGCGGCGAACGCTTCATTGAGCTCCACGGCCGCGACGTCTCCCCAGGTGATCCCCGCCCGCTTGAGCGCGAGGTTGGCGGCCGCCACGGGTGCCTCACCGAAGTACTGCGGCTCGTTGGCCGCGGCGCCGCGACCGGCGATGCGTGCAATGGGTGCGATGCCGAGCAGGTCAGCGCCCTTTTCACTGCCCAACCACGCCGCGGAGGCGCCGTCATTCATGGGCGAGGCATTTCCGGCGGTCACCGTCGCGTCCTCACCCGTGCGGAACACGGTGCGCAGGCCGGAGAGGGTCTGGGCGGTGGAATCCGCACGGACCGTCTCGTCACGGGTGAGTTCCACACCGCGCTTGGTGTTGGACTGCACGCTCACGGTGAGGTTGTCGTACTTGCCCTCGTCCCAGGCCTTCGCGGCGAGCTGATGCGAACGAGCGGCGAACTCATCCTGATCCTCACGGGAAATCTGGTGCTTCTCACGCAACTGCTCGGTGGCCTCGCCCAGCGAGACGGTCCAGGCATCCGGCATTTCCGGGTTGACCAGGCGCCACCCCAGGGTGGTGTTGGCGAGCTTGAGGTCCTGCATGGGGAAGGCGCGCTCGGTCTTGGGGAGCACCCAGGGGGCGCGGGACATGGATTCCACACCACCCACGAGCAGCAGGTCACCCTCGCCCACTTCGATCTGACGCGAGGCCATCATGGCGGCGTCCAGGGAGGAACCGCACAGGCGGTTGATCGTGGATCCGGGAACGGAGGTGGGCAGTCCCGCGAGCAGGGTGGCCATGCGGGCCACGTTGCGGTTCTCTTCGCCGGCGCCGTTGGCGTTGCCGAAGTAGACCTCGTCGATGGCGGAAGGATCCAGCTGGGGAGCGCGCTCCACCATGGTCTTGACCACGAGGGCGGCCAGATCATCGGGGCGGTGGCTGGACAACGCACCGCCCACCTTGCCGAACGGGGTGCGGACTGCGTCGTACACGTAAGCGTGGTTCATGTAAATCCTCACAGGTTGGGCTCACCCGGTCTCCCGGGGCGACACCGTCTCCATGGGCCGACGACGCCGCATTGCGTGGTTCCAGAATACCCCCAATGTGCGCGCCATGTGAACACCTGTACGCATGGCGAACATTAGATGCGATCCGCGCCGTGGTGCACCTCGCGCCCCGGGCTACTCCCCCAGCGCCCCCATGTCCGACAGCACCTTTTGAGCATGCTTGAACGCGTTGTTCGCGGACGGCACCGATAAGTAGATGGCCGACTGGAGAAGGATTTCCTTGATCTCGTCCGGGGACAGCCCGTTGCCGATTGCAGCCCGCACGTGCATCTCGAACTCTTCCCAGTGCCCGGCCGCAATCAGTGCCGTGAGGACGCACGCGCTGCGCATTCGGCGATCCAGGCCCGGCCGGGTCCAGATCTCGCCCCACGCGTAGCGGGTGATGAAGTCCTGGAACTGCTCGGTGAATTCCGTCTTGCCGGCCTCGGCGCGATCCACGTGCGCGTCGGAGAGCACCTCGCGGCGCACGGTCATGCCGTCCTGGTGGGCCTGGGACTGGGTGCGTTCTGAACGATCGGTCATGGAGTCCTTTCTGCTCAGCGGTGGGCCGAGATGAATCGGGTGATGTGTCCGGCGGTGACTTCCGGCGCCTCCGCAGCCAATAAGTGAGACGTATTCGCGATCGTCTCGTGGCGAGCGCCCAACTTCTTGGCCAGTGCCTGCACGGTCTCGGGCCCAGCAACGACGTCGCCCGGTCCGGACAGCGCCAGAACGGGTACCTCTGTTCCGGGCTGAGTTTCGCGCAGGTCGAAGCCGGCCAGCGAGCGGCACGCGGCGGCGTAGCTGTACCGATCCGCGTTCTGCAGGTCGTGCAGCAGGGCGGTGCCGACCTCCGGGTGATGCGCCAGGAAATGCGGGGCGAACCACAACTTTGCGGAGTTGATCACCTGGGTGGGAGTTCCCGCCCGGGCCACGAGGTCCGCGCGTTCGTTCCAGCCCTGCGGGTCCGGGAAGTAATCGGTCGTGGCAATCAATGTCAGTGAGGCCAGCCGGTCCGAAGGATCCGCAAGCAGTTGCTGCCCCACCGCACCGCCAATGGATGTGCCCACGTAGTGGAAGGGCCCGGAAGACAGCTGCCCCGCAACCGCGGCCAGGACACCCTGAGCGAGCTCCGCCACCGTGAAGTCGCGGGTCGGTCCACTCACGCCGTGGCCGGGGAGATCCCATCCGACCACGCGCATCTCGTGGGCCAGGCGGGAGACCACACCGCCGTAAAGATTGGCCACGGACGTGCCGATTCCGGGCCCCAGGACCACCAGGGGTGCGTCATCGGGAAGCTGTTCGGGGTTCGAGAACTCCACGAGTCCAAGCTCGGGCACGCTCATGCAATCAACCTTTCGCGGTGGTTTTTCACGGCACGGTCGCACAGCTGCTGCGCGGCGCCCAGATAACCGCGGGGGTCCAACAGCTGCCGTACCCACGCTCCCACGCTGGCCCGTTCCCGCGGGTTCACACCGTCCGGAAATGACCGCGAGTCCTCACCCGTGATCAGGTCGGTCAGGTGGTCCACGAGCGCCTCGGCGTCGAGGGGATGCTCACGCACAGCGGCCTGCACTCGCTGCTTGGCCGTGGAACCGTCGAATTTTGACAGCACCGGCGTCAGAGCGGCACCGAGTCGTTCGGCCATCACACCGGTGCCTGCCCGGCGCAGGTTCTGCGCCATGCGTTCGGCGTTGACGGTCAGACCGTCGGCGAGTTCCGCAGCGTGCGACGCCGCCGCGGTCGCCAGCACCGCTAGCTCACGCAGCGCGGGCCATTCCGCATGCCACCCGCCGTCCGGACGCTCATCCACGGCCGCCGCGGCACCGGAGGTGACCTGGCTCAGGAGGTGGGGCGCGGCCAACGCCGTGCGCTTGAGCAAAACGCTCAACACGGGATTCTGTTTTTGGGGCATTGCGGACGAGACCCCGCGACCCTCGGCGGTGGGCTCGCGCAATTCGCCCACCTCGGGCCGGGACAGCAACAGCACGTCGTTGGCCATGCGCCCCAGTGCCGCGGTCGTTTCCGCAAGCGCTCCGGCAACCCGCAGGACCGGAACGCGATCGGTGTGCCAGACGTGATCCGGTACCCCCAGTCCGAGTTCCTCGCCCCAGTACCCGATCAGGGTGAAAAGCCTGTCAGCGGTTTGCTCGGTACTTCCCCCCTGATCGCACAGGGCCATACCCGCCGCCAGGGTTCCGGCGGCTCCCCCATAGGACACGGGGAGGTGAGCCCGGTCCAGCACGTCGCGCGCGGCGTCGTCGACCCCCGCAAGCCACGAGGCCGCCTTGACACCGAAAGCAATGGGCAGCGCGTGCTGGGTGAGGGTGCGCCCGACCATCACGGTGTCCGTGTGGGCCTCGACCAGGCCGGCGAGAGCGTCCCCGGTGCGGGTCAGATCCGACACCAGACTGTTTCGCGCGGCCTTGAGCACGATGGCGAGCGCGGTGTCCATGACGTCCTGGCTCGTGAGGGACTTGTGCACTGCGGCCACCGGGGAACCGTGCAGTTCGGTGACCGCGGCGCGGTAGTCGGCGAGCAGCGGAATGACCGGATTGCCGCCGCCCTCGGAAGCGACCGCCAACCGGTCAAGTGATGCCTCGTCCAAAGTGACGTGGTCCACCGCGTCACGAGCAATGTCAGCGATGCGTCTCGGCACGAGTCCCAGACGCGACTGGGCCGCGACCCACGCCGCCTCCGTGCGGAGAACGGCGCGGGCCACGGCACGATCGTCGAGCAGCTCGGCCGCCCGGTGGCCTCCCGGAGTGAGAAGACCCGTGGTGATCATTCAAGCCCCGGGTAGGCCAGGAACACGGTCTCTCCGTCACCCTGCAGGTGCACGTCGAAGCGCAACGAGCCGTCCGCTTCGCGAGTGGCAACCAGGGTGGCTCGCTCGTCGTCCGACAGGCCCGACAGCAGCGGGTCATTGCCGAGTGCGTCGGTGTCCTCGGGCAGGTAGATGCGCGTGAACAGCCGATTGAGCAGGCCGCGGGCGAACACGGTCAGGCAGATGAACGGCGCCTTGCCGGCCTCGGTGGGGCCGGGGTTGACCGTGGTGAAGGTGTAGTGGCCCTCGTTGTCCACGGCCACGCGGCCGAATCCGGTGAACGTGTAGCCGTCGCGGAGCAACGAGCCGGTCTCCTGGGAGACGTTGCCTTCCTCGTCCGCCTGCCAGATCTCCAGCATGGAGTCGGGCACTGGTACGCCGTGGCCGTCGTAGACGGTGCCGTGCAGGCGCACGGCGCCGGGGCGGGATCGGTCCACCAGATTTTCGCCGTTCTCGTACGGAAGCGCGTACCCGTAGAACGGGCCAATGGTTTGACCCGGGGTGGGTACCAGGCGTTGGGTGTTCTCAGACATTGCTGTCGTCCTCCGTCCAGGTCCGGTTGGAACCGCTCAACACGATGTCCCATGTGTAGCCCAGCAGCCACTCGTGCTCGGACACGTTGTGGTCGTAGTCGGCCACGAGGCGGTCACGGGCCTTGGGATCCACGATCGACTGGTAAATGGGATCCAACGCGAACAGTGGATCGCCCGGGAAGTACATCTGGGTGATCATGCGCTGGGTGAAGTCCGTGCCGAACAGTGAGAAGTGCACGTGCGCCGGGCGCCATGCGTTCTGGTGGTTCTTCCACGGATACGGTCCGGGCTTGATCGTCACGAACGAATAGGACCCGTCATCACCGGTGATGCAGCGGCCCACGCCCGTGAAGTTCGGATCAATGGGCGCGGGGTGCTGATCGCGCTTGTGAATGTAGCGACCGGCCGCGTTGGCCTGCCAGATCTCCACCAGCTGATTGCGCACGGGGCGGCCATCACCGTCCAGCACGCGGCCGTTGATGCGGATGCGCTCACCGATCGGTTCACCGCCGTCCTGAATGGTCAAATCCGACTCGAGCTTGTGCACGTCCCGCTCACCGAAGGCCGGAGCGTAAAGCTCGATGGTCTCCGGGTCCGCGTGGCGCGGGTCCTTGGTCGGGTGGCGCAGGATGGAGCTGCGGTAGGGCGCGTAGTCCAGCCGCGGCTGGGTTTCCGTACGACCGGACTCCTCGTACTGCTTGGTGATTCCGGCCATCTCGTTGTTGAGCTGGTCCTGGCTGTCAGCGGCGTCATCGGCGCCCTTGGCCGTGAGCGGCTCGAAGGCGTCCTCTGGATTCTCAGCTGCCATCATTCATCTCCTTATGGACAGAGCTGCGGTGGATAGTGTGTGGCTCATTGATCCGGCCAGCCGGTGTAGCACTCCGCGAAGTAGGCGGATCCGCGCTCCGATCCGGTGATGGACGCGAACTCGCCGCGGCGGCGCTTCTGATTGAAGGGATTCTCCCCGGGCTGGATGTGCATGAGGTTGGTGGCCCAGTACGAGAAGTTCTGAGCCTTCCAAATGCGTTCCAGGGCCTTGGCCGAATACTCCGCCAGGCCGCTTTCATCACCGTTGTCGAAGAAGTCGATAATGGCCGGGGCCAGCACGCGCACATCGCAGAAGGCCAGGTTCAAGCCCTTGGCACCCGTGGGCGGAACCGTGTGACCGGCGTCCCCCACCAGGAACATGTTCCCGTAGCGCAGCGGTTCACAGACGTAGGAACGGAACGGCAGGACGGTCTTGTCGAAAATTTTGCCGCGCTGCAACTGCAGACCGTCCGGGCCGTCGATGCGACGCTGCAACTCCGCCCAGATGCGCTCATCGTCCCAGTCCGCCACGTTCTCATTGGGATCACACTGGAAATACATGCGCTGGACCGTGTCACTGCGCTGGGAGATCAGGGCAAAGCCGTGCTCCGAGTTCGCGTAAATCAACTCGGGAGCGGAGGCCGGGGCCTCGCACAGAATGCCGAACCACGCGAACGGGTACTCGATGAAGTTGTCCCTACGGACGTCGGCGGGGATCTGACGCTTGGAAATGCCCTTGGAACCGTCCGCTCCGACCAGGATCCTGCAACGGATCTCGAGCTCCTCGCCGTCGGCCGTGGTGCTCAGGATCTTGGGCTGGTCGGAGGTGAGGTCACTGATCTGGGTGTCGGTGACCTCGTAGCGGACGTCGCCGCCGTCGCGCTTGCGCGCCGCGGCAAGATCGACGAACACCTCGTTCTGCGGATAGAGCCACACGGACTCGCCCACGAGTTTCTGGAAGTCGATGCGGTGACTGACACCTTCGAACCGCAAAGTGGTGCCCTCGTGCTCGTGGCCTTCGGTCAGGACCCGACCACCCACTCCGGTTTCCGCCAACATCCTGACGGTGCCGGCCTCAAGAATGCCGGCGCGGTGGGTATTCGCGATCTCGTCGTGGGAGCGGGCCTCCACCACAACGCTGTCGATGCCCGCCTTGTACAGCAGGTGGGAAAGCATCAGTCCGGCGGGGCCGGCACCCACGATGCCCACCTGGGTCTCCACAATTGTTCGCTCTTTGACCATGTGTCCTCCTTGCGCACGTGTCACTCACATTATGCTGGGCGGCCATGGTCCGCATCACAGTTGTTCCATTCAATGGGAACATGCGGGAGTATGACTCCCGGGGGCGCACTCCCGGAACAAGCCCAAGAACAACCTCATCAAGTTGTTAGAGGGCCCCCATGGCACGGGAAATTCCGTGAGATGCAACCCGTAACGTTTGTACGATCCCGGGCACCTCCGCAGCGCCCATGTCCTCCAACGCCATGACCACGCCCAGGGCCACCGGGCGGTGGGCCTGCGGAACCCGAACCGGGACCGAGATTCCGCCGGTGCCCTCATCAATCCGGCCACGTTGCAGAGCGTAGCCACGCTGGGCAAAACGCCGCAGATCGGTCATGAGACGGTCGGCGGGAATTCCCTCGGGGAACGTCTCGTCCCGCACTCGTTGGCAATATTCCCCGACGAATGACTCGGGGTACTGGGACAGGAGCACCAGTCCCGCCGCCGACTGGTGCAGGGGCAATCGACCGGCCACGTTCGAGCGCAGGGGCACATCCGAATTCTTACCGAGGATACGTTCGGCGAACAGGACGTCATCGCCCTCCACCACGCCCACGTGCACGTGCTGGCGCAGCACCGCGTGCACGTCCGACATGAACGGAATGGCCACGGACGCCAAGTCTTCCGCCAGCGCCGCCCGAGAGGCCAATTCCCACAACCGGGTTCCCACACGGTAGCCCTGGCCTCCGGTGGGCTCGATCCACCCGATCCGTTTCATCTCGGCCAACAATCGATGCGCGGTGGACGGCGGAAGCTGGGCGAACCGGGCAATGTCCCTGAGCTGGAGCACCGGGGTGTCGGAACCGAACGCGGCGAGGATCCGTTCTACGCGGGCGAGAACCGAATCCCCCGACGTCGAATTCGCCATCCCAGCCTCCTCCCCCGCCGCATCAGTGGATACGGCTACCGACATGCATTGTTCTCAGCGTAGTCTCCCGACCAACGCCGAAGGCCGGCCCCCACACGTGTGGGGGCCGGCCTTCGGTCGAACGGCTACGGCAGCTCAGCTACCGGAGCGAACAATCAGTTGGTGCCGAAGTCGTAGTCATCCAACGGGATGGCCTGGAACTCCGAACCCAACGCACCCGAGTTCTCCTCGGCGTAGCTGAAGTCAGCGAACGCGGAAGGATCGGTGAACATGGATGCCTTGGCTTCCTCGGTGGGCTCAACGTCCACGTTGTTGTACCGTGCCAGGCCGGTGCCGGCCGGGATGAGCTTACCGATGATCACGTTCTCCTTCAGACCCAGCAGCGGATCCGACTTACCTTCCATGGCCGCCTGCGTCAGCACGCGGGTGGTCTCCTGGAAGGACGCGGCGGACAGCCACGAGTCGGTGGCCAGCGAAGCCTTGGTGATACCCATCAGCTCCGGACGACCCGCGGCGGGACGCTTACTCTCGGACACCGCTCCGCGGTTGGCCTCCAGGAAGCGCACGCTGTCCACCAGCTCACCCGGCAGCAACGCGGTGTCGCCGGACTCGATAATGGTCACGCGACGCAGCATCTGACGGACGATGACCTCCACGTGCTTGTCGTGGATGCCCACACCCTGGGAGCGGTACACGCCCTGGACCTCGTCCACCAGGTGCTTCTGAGCCTCACGAGGACCGCGAATGCGCAGCACCTCCTTGGGATCGACCGCACCGGTCACGAGCTGCTGACCGACCACCACGGAATCGCCATCGTGCACGAGCAGCTTGGCGCGACGCAGCACCGGGTAGGCAAATTCCTCGTCGCCGTTGTCCGGGACAATGACGATCTTGAGGGACTTGTCGGTGTCCTCGATGCGCACGCGGCCGGCCACCTCGGAGATCGGGGCGACACCCTTGGGGGTACGCGCCTCGAAGAGCTCCTGAATACGGGGCAGACCCTGGGTGATGTCACCGTCCGAGGAGGCAACACCACCGGTGTGGAAGGTACGCATGGTCAGCTGGGTACCGGGCTCACCGATCGACTGCGCAGCCACGATGCCCACGGCTTCACCGATGTCCACCAACTGGTTGGTGGCCAGGGAGCGACCGTAGCACGCGGCACACACACCCACGGCGGATTCGCACGTGAGCACGGAGCGCACACGAACCTCGTCGATACCGGCGGTGAACAGCTTGTTGATCAAGGCGTCGGACATGTCCTGCCCGGCGTCGGCCACGATCTCGCCGTTCGCATCAACCACATCGGTGGCCAGCACACGACCGTGCACGGTGTTCTCGACGTCCTCGTGCAACGAACGCACGCCGGACTCGTCAACCTCGGACACGGGCAGCACCAGACCGCGGCGGGTCTGGCAGTCGGCCTCACGGACAATGACGTCCTGGGAGACATCCACCAGACGACGGGTCAGGTAACCCGAGTTGGCGGTACGCAACGCGGTATCGGCCAGACCCTTACGAGCACCGTGGGTGGCGATGAAGTACTCCAGCACCGACAGGCCCTCGCGGTAGGAGGACTTGATCGGACGGGGCATGATCTCGCCCTTGGGGTTGGCCACCAAACCACGGATACCCGCGATCTGACGGACCTGCATCCAGTTACCACGTGCACCGGAGGACACCATGCGGTTGATGGTGTTGCTCGGGGTCAGGTTCTTCCGCATGGCCTCGGCGACCTCGTCGGTTGCCTTGGACCAGATGTCGATCAATTCGGAACGGCGCTCGTCGTCGTCGATCAGGCCCTTGTCGTACTGGCCCTGGATCTTCGCGGCCTGTGCCTCGTAACCCTCCATGATGGCGGGCTTCTCCGGCGGGGTCGCGATGTCCGAGATGGCCACGGTGACGCCCGAGCGGGATGCCCAATGGAAACCGGCGTCCTTGAGCAGGTCCAGGGTGTGTGCCACCTGAGTCATCGGGTAACGCTCGGCCAGATCGTTCACCAACGAGGACAAGTGCTTCTTGTCGGCGACGTTCTCGTCCCACGGGTAGTCCTCGGGCAGCGTCTCGTTGAAGAGCACGCGACCCAGGGTGGTTTCCACGACGGCGGACTGGCCGGGTTCCCAGCCTTCGGGAGCCTCCCAGCCGGCGTACGGCACGAAGCCGTCCAGCTCGATCTTGCACTTGGAGTTCAAGTGCAGCTCGCGGGAGTCGTAGGCCATGATGGCTTCGGCCACGGACGAGTAGCTGTTGCCCTCACCCGCGGAGCCGTTACGGACGGTGGTCAGGTGGTACAGACCGATGATCATGTCCTGCGAAGGCAGGGCGATCGGCTTACCGTCCGAGGGCTTCAAGATGTTGTTCGAGGACAACATCAGGACGCGGGCCTCGGCCTGAGCCTCAGGGGACAGCGGCAGGTGCACTGCCATCTGGTCACCGTCGAAGTCGGCGTTGAACGCACCACACACGAGCGGGTGCAGCTGAATGGCCTTACCCTCCACCAGCTGCGGCTCGAACGCCTGAATGCCCAGACGGTGCAGGGTGGGAGCGCGGTTCAACAGAACCGGGTGCTCGGTGATGACCTCTTCGAGGACATCCCACACCTGCGGGCGGTAACGCTCCACCATGCGCTTGGCGGACTTGATGTTCTGAGCGTGGTTGAGGTCCACCAGGCGCTTCATCACGAAGGGCTTGAACAGTTCCAGAGCCATCTGCTTGGGCAGGCCGCACTGGTGCAGCTTCAACTGCGGGCCCACCACGATGACCGAGCGGCCCGAGTAGTCCACGCGCTTACCCAGCAGGTTCTGACGGAACCGCCCCTGCTTACCCTTGAGCATGTCGGACAGCGACTTGAGCGCGCGGTTACCGGGTCCGGTGACCGGGCGGCCGCGACGGCCGTTGTCGAACAGGGAGTCAACAGCTTCCTGGAGCATGCGTTTCTCGTTGTTCACGATGATCTCGGGAGCACCGAGATCCAGCAGCCGCTTCAGGCGGTTGTTGCGGTTGATCACGCGACGGTACAGGTCGTTGAGGTCCGAGGTGGCGAAACGGCCACCGTCGAGCTGGACCATGGGGCGCAGCTCCGGCGGGATCACCGGGACGGCATCCAGAACCATACCCAGCGGCGAGTTGTCCGTGGTCAGGAACGCATTGACCACCTTGAGGCGCTTCAGGGCGCGGGTCTTGCGCTGCCCCTTGCCCGTGGCAATGGTTTCCTTGAGCGACTCGGCCTCGGCCTGCAGGTCGAATGTCTCCAGGCGCTTCTTGATCGCTTCGGCGCCCATGGAGCCCTCGAAGTACATGCCGTAGCGGTCCACCATCTGGCGGTACAGGGCCTCGTCACCCTCGAGGTCGTTGACCTTGAGGTTCTTGAAGCGGTCCCACACCTTGTCGATGTGATCGATTTCGCGATCGGCGCGCTTACGCACGTTGGCCATCTGACGGTCTGCGGAGTCACGCAGCTTGCGCTTCTCAGCGGCCTTGCCGCCTTCTTCCTCGACGCGCGCCAGCTCGGTCTCGAGGTCACGAGCGATCGCGGCGATGTCCGCGTCGCGGGTGTCCTCCATCTGCTTCTTCTCGCGGTCGATCGCGGCCTGCAGGTTGGGCAGGTCGTCGTGACGGGCCTGCTCGTCCACGGACGTGATCATGTAGGCGGCGAAGTAAATGACCTTCTCGAGGTCCTTGGGCGCCAGATCCAGCAGGTAGCCCAGGCGCGACGGGACGCCCTTGAAGTACCAGATGTGGGTCACGGAGGCGGCCAGTTCAATGTGCCCCATCCGCTCACGGCGCACCTTGGCGCGAGTTACCTCGACACCGCACCGCTCACAGATGATGCCCTTGTAGCGCACACGCTTGTACTTACCGCAGTAGCACTCCCAGTCCCGGGTGGGGCCGAAGATCTTTTCACAGAACAAGCCGTCCTTCTCGGGCTTGAGCGTGCGGTAGTTGATGGTTTCGGGCTTCTTGACCTCGCCGTACGACCAGCTACGAATCTGGTCCGCGGTGGCCAGGCCAATGCGCATGAGGCCTAGTGAAGAATCGTTGGACATAAGGTCCTGTCCCTCTTTCTGAAAATCCTGAAGTGGTTCGTGCTTACCGGTTACGAGTTGAGGAATCAGACCTCTTCGACCGAGCTGGGCTCGGAGTGCGAAAGGTCAATGCCGAGCTCGTCGGCTGCACGGAAGCTGTCATCTTCGGAGTCACGCATCTCCACCGCATTACCATCCGCCGAGAGAACCTCGACATTCAGGCACAGGGACTGCATTTCCTTGATGAGCACCTTGAAGGATTCGGGCACACCCGGCTCCGGGATGTTCTCACCCTTGACGATGGCTTCGTACACCTTCACGCGACCGTGGACGTCATCGGACTTCACGGTGAGCAGTTCCTGAAGGGTGTATGCGGCGCCGTACGCTTCCAACGCCCACACCTCCATCTCACCGAAGCGCTGACCACCGAACTGGGCCTTACCGCCCAGCGGCTGCTGGGTGATCATGGAGTACGGGCCGGTGGAACGGGCGTGAATCTTGTCATCCACCAAGTGGTGGAGCTTCAAGATGTACTGGTAACCCACGGACACGGGATCCGGGAACGGCTGACCCGAACGACCGTCGAACAACAGGGCCTTACCGCTGCGGTCGATCAGACGATCGCCGTCACGGGTGGGGTTCGTGTGGTCCAACAGGTCGAAGATCTCGTCCTCACGAGCTCCGTCGAACACCGGGGTGGCCACGTTGGTGGGCCCGGAGCTCTTCGGGAAGTTGGACAGGCGGTCCAACCACTCGGGGTTGCCCTCAATGTTCCAGCCCTGCTTGGCAAGCCAACCGGTGTGAACCTCGAGCACCTGGCCCAAGTTCATCCGGCCGGGCACACCCAGCGGGTTCAGGATCACGTCCACGGGGGTACCGTCCGCGAGGAACGGCATGTCCTCCATGGGCAGGATCTTGGAAATCACACCCTTGTTACCGTGCCGGCCCGCGAGCTTGTCGCCGTCGGTGATCTTGCGCTTCTGCGCCACGTACACGCGAACCACCTGGTTCACGCCGGCGGGCAGGTCGTCGTCCTCGTCGTCGCGGTCGAACACGCGCACGCCGATCACCGTACCGGACTCGCCGTGGGGCACCTTCAGGGAGGTGTCACGCACTTCGCGGGACTTCTCACCGAAAATGGCGCGCAGCAAGCGCTCCTCGGGGGTCAATTCGGTCTCACCCTTGGGGGTCACCTTGCCCACCAGGATGTCACCGGCCTGCACCTCGGCACCGATGTGGATGATGCCGCGCTCGTCCAGGGCGGAGAGCACTTCCTCGGACACGTTGGGGATGTCACGGGTGATTTCCTCAGCACCAAGCTTGGTGTCGCGAGCATCGATCTCGTGCTCCTCGATGTGGATCGAGGTCAGGACGTCCTCGGAAACCATCCGCTGGGAGAGGATGATCGCATCCTCGTAGTTGAGGCCTTCCCAGGACATGTAGGCAACCAGCAGGTTCTTACCCAGCGCCAGTTCACCCTGATCGGTCGACGGGCCGTCCGCGATGACCGTGCGGTCCTCGATCCGCTCACCCTCGGAAACGATCACGCGCTGATTGTAGGTGTTACCCGGGTTCGAACGAACGAACTTGTTGATCGGGTAGAGCTTGGTGGTGCCGTCGTCATTGAGGACCTTCACCTGATCGGCGGAGACCTCCTCGACCACACCGGGCTTGATCGCCAACACGGAATCGCCGGCGTCCATCGCGGCGTAACGCTCCATACCGGTACCGACCAACGGTGCTTCCGAGACCAACAGCGGCACAGCCTGACGCTGCATGTTGGCACCCATCAACGCGCGGTTGGCGTCGTCGTGCTCGAGGTACGGGATCAGGGCGGTGGCCACCGACACCATCTGGCGCGGAGACACGTCCATGAACTCGACGTCGGAGGGCTCCACCAGCACGGCTTCACCGGAACCATCGGAGGCACGAGCCAGAACGGCGTCCTCGGCGAAGTGGCTGTCCTCGGTCAACGGGGCGTTGGCCTGCGCAATGGTGACACCGCGCTCGTCGTCCGCGGTGAGGTAGCTGACCTCGTCGGTGACGACTCCGTTGACAACCTTGCGGTAGGGGGTCTCGATGAAACCGAAGGGGTTGATGCGCGCGTAGGTCGCCAACGAACCGATCAGGCCGATGTTGGAGCCCTCAGGGGTTTCAATCGGGCACATGCGGCCGTAGTGCGAGGGGTGCACGTCACGGACTTCCATGCCGGCGCGGTCACGGGACAGACCACCCGGGCCCAGCGCGGAGAGACGGCGCTTGTGCGTCAGACCGGCCAGCGGGTTGTTCTGGTCCATGAACTGCGACAGCTGGGAGGTTCCGAAGAACTCCTTGATCGCGGCGACCACGGGGCGGATGTTGATCAGGGTCTGCGGCGTGATGGCCTCGACGTCCTGGGTGGTCATCCGCTCACGGACCACACGTTCCATACGGGACAGGCCGGTGCGGATCTGGTTCTCGATCAGCTCACCCACCGCGCGGATGCGGCGGTTACCGAAGTGGTCGATGTCGTCGACGTCCACGTGGATCTCGCGCGGTTCACCGTCACGCGTGCCCTGCATGGTGGAACCACCGGCGTGCAGGGTGACCAGGTAACGGATCATGGCCACGATGTCGTCCACGGACAGCACCGAAGCGTCCGCGTCAGTGAAGGCCTTGTCCAGGCCCAGCTTGCGGTTGATCTTGTAACGGCCCACCTTGGCCAGGTCGTAACGCTTGGGGTTGAAGTACATGTTGTCCAGCAGGGACTGGGCAGCATCAACCGTGGGCGGCTCCCCCGGACGCAGCTTGCGGTAAATGTCCAACAAAGCTTCTTCGCGGGTCTCGGTGGTGTCCTTTTCGAGGGTGGCACGGATCGAGTCGTACTCGCCGAACTCCTCGAGAATCTTGGACTCGGTCCAGCCCAGAGCCTTGAGCAGCACGGTCACGGACTGCTTACGCTTACGGTCCAGACGGACGCCCACCTGATCGCGCTTGTCGATCTCGAGCTCGAACCACGCACCGCGGGACGGAATGATCTTCGCGGAGAAGATGTCCTTGTCCGACGTGCGGTCCTGGCCCTTTTCGAAGTAGGCACCGGGGGAACGCACCAGCTGCGAGACGACCACGCGCTCGGAACCGTTGATGACAAAGGTTCCCTTTTCGGTCATGAGCGGGAAGTCGCCCATGAACACGGTCTGCTGCTTGATCTCGCCGGTGGTGTTGTTCATGAACTCGGCCTTGACGTACAACGGCGCCGAGTAGGTGGCGTCGCGGTCCTTGCACTCATCCATGGTGTATTTGGGGTCGTAGAACTCCGGTTCGGAGAACGACAGGGACATGGTCCCCTGGAAATCCTCAATGGGAGAGATTTCCTCGAAGATGTCCGACAGTCCGGACGTGGTGGCCACTCCGGTCTCGCCGGTCTCTTGGGCCTGTGCGAGGCGGGCCTGCCAACGCTCATTGCCCACCAGACGGTCGAAGCTGTCCGTCTGAAGTGCAAGCAGGTTGGGGACGTCCAGCGGCTCATGGATCTTTGCGAAAGAAATTCGACGAGGAATGTTATCGCTCGTGGGGTGATTGGCGGTGACGTTCGAATCGGTGCTCGAGGCGACCAAGATGTGATCCTTCCACAGACATGCAGTGAATTCGCGAGGTTCCCGAGATGAGAATTGGGGGCTGGTGTCGGCTGTGTGCGCAACCCGCCCCGGTGGCGCCCACCGCTATATGAAGGCACGCATGTATAAGGGACAACGCAAGCTATTAGTTTACGGCTTCTTTTGCGTGTTGTCCACACCAGTAGTGGACGCACTGGACAACTCGTCGTACGATACCCCCCCTCTGGTTACCTACCTTGCCTTCCGCGCCGGGATTCATCCCGAAGGAAGACGCCGTCGCGCGGGCGCGTTTGGCCTGTTGCGTTCGTCAACTGCCACGCGTCCCGCCACCTCCGGCCAGCGGTATGCCGGCGTCGAACTGCTGACTTGCGAACGCCGCCAGCTCCGGGTGATGCAGATCCAGAGCTGGGCGCTCGGACCGGATGCGCGGCAGAGAAACAAAGTTGTGGCGCGGAGGCGGGCAGGACGTGGCCCATTCCAGAGAGCACCCGAAGCCCCATGGGTCATCCACTTCGATCTTCTTCGCGTGCCGATGAGTGGTGTACACGTTCCAGAAGAACGGAACCATGGACAGCCCCAACAGAATGGCACCGGCGGTCGACAGCTGATTCATCCACGTGAACCCGTCCTCCGGCATGTAGTCCGCGTACCGGCGGGGCATCCCACTCACTCCCAGCCAGTGCTGAACGAGAAAGGTCATGTGGAAGCCGATGAACAACATCCAGAAGTGGATTTTTCCCAGCCGCTCGTTCAGCATCTTGCCGGTGAACTTGGACCACCAGAAGTAGAACCCGGCGAACATGGAGAACACCACGGTGCCGAACACCACGTAGTGGAAGTGGGCCACCACGAAGTACGTGTCGGAGACGTGGAAATCCAGGACGGGTGTGGCCAGGATGATGCCGGTGAGTCCACCAAAGAGGAACGTGAACAAGAATCCGAGGGACCACAACATGGGTGTCTCAAAGGTCACAGAACCCTGCCACATGGTGCCGATCCAGTTGAAGAATTTCACGCCGGTGGGCACCGCAATCATCATGGACATAAAGGCGAAGAAGCTCAGTGCCACCGCGCCGGTGACGAACATGTGGTGAGCCCACACCGTGATGGACAGCGCGGAAATCGCAATAGTCGCGAAGACCAGCCCCTTGTACCCAAAGATCGGTTTCCGCGAGAACACCGGGATGATTTCGGAGACGATGCCGAAGAACGGCAGCGCGATGATGTACACCTCGGGGTGCCCGAAGAACCAGAACAGGTGCTGCCAGAGAATGGCACCGCCGTTCTCCGGATCGAAGATGTGCCCGCCCATACGGCGGTCCATGCCGAGCGCGAAGAGCGCTGCGGCCAGTGGAGGGAAGGCCATGATCACGAGCATGGATGTGAGAAGAATGTTCCACGTGAAGATGGGCATGCGCCACATCGTCATACCGGGGGCGCGCATGCACAGGATGGTGGTGATGAAGTTGACACCACCCATGATGGTGCCAAAACCCTGAAGTGCGAGCCCAAACGTCCAGAGATCCCCACCCACCCCGGGACTGAACGTGGTGTCATTCAGGGGTGCGTACGCGAACCAACCAAACGATGCGGCGCCCTGCGGGGTGATGAACCCCGCGATAGCCACTAAAGAGCCGAACAGGAAGAACCAGAATGCGAGCGCATTGAGCCGAGGGAAGGCTACGTCGGGTGAACCGAGCTGCAACGGCACCAGCACATTGGCGAAACCAATGAACAAGGGAGTTCCGAACATCAACAGCATCAGCGTGCCGTGCATGGTGAACAACTGGTTGTACTGTTCCTTGGTTTCCAAAATCTGCAAACCGGGATCGAAGAGTTCCACACGGATCAGCAGCGCCATGACGCCGCCTAGGCAGAAGAACGTGAACGAGGCGATCAGGTACATGTACCCGATGGTCTTGTGATCGGTGGAGGTGAGCCAGGAGGCAATGACCCGCCCCTTGGAGCGGGGACCCGCGGCTACTTTCGCGCGGCTGCGACGTTCGGTTGCCGTGTATTCATGGATGACCATGATGCGTCCTAACCGGGCATTTCTGCTGGGGGTACAGAAGCGGCTCCGCCGGTGTGATCGTGGGCAAAGGGTCTCGTGTAATCCACGTTACGCCTGAGCGGCAAGCATTCAATAGCCCTACTGATCAATTTCTACACAGCGTTAATTATTCGCCCATTAAATATCGCCCCAAGGCCACCATCGTCACCGCCGCCGGGCCACGGGATCGCTAGGTGTTGCTGGCCATGAGGTTGTTGACGGTCGGGTCATTGATCGTCGGTTGATGCCGTCAGCTTCTGGAGGGCCGCGTGTTGCTGTGCGGAGAGGCGGTCGGGCCGGGCTTGTAGGCAGTAGCCTGCGTTGTTCTCGTGGACTGTGAACGGGTCGGCGAACACCGGATGTTGCCGTAATTGTTGTAGTGCGTCGTCGAGTCGGCGAGGGCTCCATTCGAGTGTGGTGGCCAGTTGTGCTCGGGTCATCCGGTGCCGCGTGTGGCCGAGCGCGGCGACGATGGTCATGGCGTCGTCGACGGTCGGGTCCGCGAGGTTGCTGCCGCGGAGTTGCTCAGTCAGGCTCGCGAAGAATCGGCCCATGTGGGCGAGCCGGATGCCAGCCGGGCTTTCGTCGCCGAAGAGGGCGATGCCGCGATCGGCCACGTCGGCGACGCTCGCGTGGCCGCTGGAATCAGTGCGGACCGCTCGTGTCCAGACGTCGTCGCCGACTCCGTATCGCTCTTTGCGACTCCCGGGCTCGACGTGGCGTTCGACCAGCTCTATGCCCTCGAGATACCCGATCGCTTTCGACACCGATGCGGGGCTGACGCCGAGGCCGCGTACGAGGTCGGCAGCCGTCATGGTGTCGGTCGTGGACGTGGCCAGGCTGGCGAAGACGCGCGAGGCCATTCGGGGCATTCCCGTCGCGGTGAGCGTGGAGGCGAGTTCCGTGATGAATGCGTGCTGGACGTCCTCGGCGCTGTTCGCCGGTGCCACGGTGACGCGTTTGCAGGTGCGCCGCCGTTTCGTCTGTTGCGCGTCGGCGGCGTCGTAGTCGCGATGCCCATTGCGGGCTACCTCGCGGCTGACGGTCGAGGTGGGGCGTCCGATCTGTCGTGCGATCTGCGCGTAGGAGCGTCCTTCGGCGAGCCCGGCCGCGATCGTCTGCCGGTCCTCGAGACTCAGCCGGCTCACCACCATTCCGTCCTCCGATCACACTGCAACGCGCAGGATTGCGTTCACCACCATAGTCTCGCAAAGATCTTCTGATTCCTGGCACTTTACGTTGACGTCTGAAGAAACGCAACGTAGCGTTTCGGTGATCTGAAACATAAAGGAGGGTGTCATGCACGTCTTGGCGATCTCGACCGTGAACGACAGCGACCGGTTCTGGAGCGGGCTGAAGAAGGCGCATGGCCGCCTGCCCAAAGGTGCGGCGTGGGTGTTCGCCGTCGCGAGCACGGACGGGACGAGGGCGGTGAACGTGATCCGGCACGACTCGATCGACGCGGTGCGCGATCTGCTCGACGGATATGCCGGACCGGCAGCGGTGACCGAGTACACCGAAGCCGACGCGGCGAACGCCATCGGACTCGGCAAGTAGGCCCACGTGTGAACCCGCTGGCAGAGCTCGAATTTCGGATCGGGCAGATTCTGGACGAGTATCAGACGCCCGGCGCTGTGATCGGCGTCCTGCACCGTGGCGAGGTGACCGAACTCGCCTACGGCGTGCAAGACATCACCACGGGGGAGCCTGTGACATCCGGCATGGTGTTCCAGTGCGGGTCGCTGACGAAGTCGTGGACGGCGCTGGCCTTCCTGCAACTTGTCGACGAAGGCAGAGCCGCCCTGGATGAACCGGTGCAAAGCTACCTGCCGCACTTTCAGGTGGCCGACCCGGCCGTGAGCGCCCAGGTGACGCCACGGCAGCTGCTCAATCACACGAGCGGGATCGAGGAATCCTACGGTGACCCCGGCGAAGACGATGACGTGTATGGGCGGATGGTCGCAGCGATCGTGGATGCTCCCCAGGTCAGCCCCCTCGGCTCGGTCCACGGATACAGCGCCGCGCTGGGCTACGCGATCCTCGCCCGCATCATGGAAGTCATCGACGGCAAACCCTGGCATCGGATCATGACCGACCGGATCTTCACCCCGATGGGTGCGACCAGCACCCACGCGTGGCGCGAAGAGGTCGAACCGGCCCGTGCGGCCCGAGGTCATCTGATCCGGTCGCTCGACGAGGGGCCGATCCCTACGCCGGTGGACGACCTGCCCCGTGCGTTCGGGGCCGGCGGCGGAGTCACCTCCACCGTCCGCAACGTGCTCGCCCTCGCCCACGTCTACCTGCACGCTGGTCTCGCCCCGAACGGACAGCGCATCGTCTCGGCCGCCGCCATACGAGAGATGATGACCTCGCGGGTGCCGATCCCCGATCCCTACACCCTCGGCCGGGAATGGGCACTTGGCCTGGTCGTGGACAACTGGCACGGGCACGATGTCTACGGGCACGACGGGAGCACGATCGGGCAGAACGCCCGCATGCGCATCCTGCCCGACGACGACCTCGCCCTCGTCCTGCTCAGCAACGGCGACTCCCGCGAAGGACGCCACCGGGAGATCTTCGACCTCATCCTCACCCGGCTGGGCACCGCCACCATCCCGCCCCTGCCGGTCCCCGACCCGGCACCGACCCTGGACCCGGCCCGCTACATCGGCGTCTACGAACGACCCGGCACCCGCTTCGAGGTCACCAGTGAACACGGCCACCTCCAGCTTCACCTCGACGTCGACCCCATGCAGGCCGCGATCATGTGCACACCCGACCGCATCACCCACGACCTGCTCCCCATCGACGACACTCACTTCCTCCTGCCTCCGAACACGCCGCTCGAAGACATGCAGACCGCCGCGATCTTCGGCTTCCACGACGGGCGCGCCCAATACATCCACACCAACGCCCGCCTCCACCCGCGGGAATCATGAGGAGCCGCACGGTGCACCGCAACGCACCGCTCACCCCTGAAGGACGCCGCCGGCTCGTCGAACGCTGCCGGGGCCGTCCGATCGCGCATGTCGCTGCCGAGATGGGCATCTCCCGCGCAACCGCATCGAAGTGGGTGAACCGGTATCGCCAGTACGGGGAGCTCGGTCTCCGCGATCGCCCGTCCACACCCCTGCGGCAGCCGACCTCCACACAAGGCCACATCGTCGCCAAGATCGAGTCGATGCGGCGCGAGCACAAATGGCCGGCATCCCGCATCGTCTTCGAGCTCGAACAGGCAGGAACAACAGTCAGCCGTCGCACGATCACGAGGCTCCTCGCCGAGCTCGGCTTGAACCGTAGAAAGTTCATCGACCCGAACGGCGAAACAAATCGACAGCCGCAGAAGATCGTCGCGGCACGCCCAGGGCACATGGTTCATCTCGACGTGAAGAAGACGGGCCGCATCCCCGACGGCGGCGGCTGGCGCGCGCACGGAAGAGAGAGCGCTCAGGCCAGAGCCGTCGCGCGAACGAAGGAGCGAGGTACGCGCAGCGGATACGTCTACCTACACTCCGCGATCGACGGGCACACGCGCCTGGCTTACACCGAGGCCCTCGAGAACGAACAGGCAGCGACCGCGGTTGCTTTCCTCGGCCGAGCGCGCGAGTGGTTCGCCCAGCACGGCATCACGAAGATCGAGCGGATCGTCACTGACAACGGCGCCTGCTACCGCGCCCAGGCATTCACGGATGCTCTCAAGGGCGCAGAGCACCGCCGCACGAGGCCGTACACGCCCAAGCACAACGGTAAAGTCGAGCGCTACAACCGCATCCTGGCCGAAGAGTTCCTGTACGCCAGGACTTGGAGCTCAGAGACCGAACGCTCCAGTGCGCTCACAACATGGAACCGGCACTACAACTACCACCGGCCCCACGGTGCGCACGGCGGAGAGCCGCCGGCCTCGGCGACGCCGTCGCGCGTCACCAACGTCCTGGCCTCCTACAGCTAGGCGACACCGTTGCGGCGCGCCTCGTCGGCCGCTCGTTCAACCCCCCGCAGCCATGGATCCCCGTGTCCCGGAAGCACCACCGTGGCACCGGTCTGCGCCAAGGCGTGGAGGGACTCGATGGCCATGGCGCTGTCCGCAGTGGCCGCCTTTGCGACAATTCGCGGTCCGGTCAGCCCGGAATACGGATCGAGCGTGACGAGCGCGTCCCCGGTGATGAGGGCGTCGGATTGGGGCAAGTGCAGGGCGCAGTGCCCGTACGTGTGGCCGGCTGAGAGGACCACCCTGGGGCGGCCCGGAACCGGAACCTCCTGCCCCACCTCGAGCCGTCGCGAGACCGTCACCCCCTTCACCGCTGCCGCACCACCGAACACCATGGACAGCAGTACCGGGATGGCCCGGGGATGTTGCACGGGATATGCGGCCACTGGATTCTCATGCGCGTAACGATAGGGGTGGGCGGCCAGGGTCACTTCTTCGTGGTGGGCGTACACCGGAATACCGAGTCGCTCAACGAGTTTGGCGGCCACTCCCACGTGGTCGAAGTGCGCGTGGGTCAGCACCAGCGCCTTGAGGTCCGCGGGTACTCGCCCGAGTTCGCGGATCGCGTGCCCCAGTTCGGTCCAGACCCTCGGAAGACCCGCGTCCACCAGGGTGAGCCCCTGATCATCCTCGAGCAGGTAGCAATTGACGTTATGGCTTTGGATCATATGGATCCCAGGGGCCACATTTTTCAAGAACATGATTTTTCCTTCCGGCCCGTAACCCGTGCACAGACAGACCCGCCCGGAGCGAAGTTCGGACCACATACTGTCGGTGGACGACCAGGCCCACGCTAAGCCGTCTTACAATAGGTTACGGTCCGTCATCTGCGGTGTCACGCATGACGGGCCACACTGTTGGGTCCGTGTAGACGCATGGGACGCTGTAAGTGACAGAAAGTTGAGACCGGTGACCACATTGACGGAGAAAACCGAGACTCCCACTGCCCGAGGGCCTGTGAGCTCCGCGGTGATTGCCGTATTGACCGGAGGGCAGCAATCCCCCGATGCAACGCTCGGATTAGGTGCCGCGGTCGAACGAGCGCTGAACGAGTGCCACGACATCTTGGGTGACGAAGACCTACAGCTCACCCTGTTCCTGCTGTACCTCCTGCACTACGGTCCGGTCGATTTCCTGCGTGGCGACTGGGAATGGGATCCGGAGCTGATTCGGTTACGGTCCCTGATCGAGGAACGCTTTGAAGCGCAATTGCGCGCGCACGTGGTGCTGCCCTCGCCGTTGCCCCGCGACGGCAAGGACGCCGCGGAAGCTCTCTTCGAGATGACCCAGCCCGCCGCCAAGCCGAGCACCGCCATCTGGCTGGCCAAGAACGCCACCGAGGAACTACTGCGTGAGTTCCTCATTCAGCGATCCATTTACACCCTGCGCGAAGCGGATCCGCACACGTGGTCCATTCCCAAACTCCAGGGACGCGCCAAGGCAGCCATGGTGGAGATCCAGGCCGACGAATACGGTGGCGGCCACCCGGACAAGGTGCACTCCGAAATCTTTGCTCGCACCATGCGCAACTTCGGCCTGGACGACACCCCTGATGCCTACTTGGATCTGGTGCCGGCCAGCACCCTGGCATCGATCAACCTCATCAGCATGTTCGGTCTCCACCGCCGCTTGCGCGGTGCCAACGTGGGCCACCTGGCGGCCTTCGAGATGACCTCGACCATCCCCAACAAGCACTACGGCAACGCATTCCGCAAGAACGGTTACGGCCAGGACGTCACCTGGTACTTCGACGAGCACGTCGAGGCCGACGCCGTGCATGAACAGTTGGCCGCGCGAGAACTCGCGGGAAACCTCGCCGATGACGAACCTCACCTGACCGAGGACATTTTCTTCGGAGCGGCCGCATGCCTCTACGTGGACGGACGCGCGGGCGATCACATGCTTGAGGCCTGGTCCTCGGGCCGGTCTTCGCTGCGCACCCCGGAACCCCGGACATGAGCGCGGACTCCTCCGACAAGGCGGCATCCTCTCGCGAGGAGGTCGAACTTGACGATGCACCCGCCACGGGTGAGCCGCAGGCGCCGGCTCCGGCAGAGGACCCCCCAGTCATCACCGTGTGCCCCAGGGGCCCGCTGCTGGTTCGCGGAGATTTCCTGCTGGCCTCGGAGCCCGGTGCCGAACCGCTGCCTCCCGAGCGCACGGTGATTGCCCTGTGCCGCTGCGGGATGACCAGCATAGCCCCGCACTGCGACGGTTCTCACAAGCTGGCCACGGTGCGAGCCTTCATGCCCCCTAAGGACCGGGACTGAGCAACCGATCCTGAAAGTTCTCGTGTTCCGTCGGCCACCAACGTGCCTGGAGCGCGCACTCCGAAAAACACCGCGGGCCGGCCACCTTGAACGAGGTGTCCGACCCGTGGTCGTGTCAGCCGTTTCCGAATGGTGCGCCTGACGCGCGAATCAGCCGCGCTTGTAGAACGGCAGCTCCGTGTGCTTGACCTCGATCTCGCGGCCGCGGGCGTCCCGAACGCTGACATCACCGTGGGCGATTCGGGACAGCGCGGCGGTGGCCACCAGTGCCATGGCAATGGGCTTACCGAGTGTGGGCGAGGGAAGACCACTGGTGACCACTCCCACCGTCTCGCCCCCCGAGACCACGGTGTAGTCGGCCCGGATCGGTTTGCGCCCCACGCCCTCCAGACCCACCAGGGTGCGCTCGGGATCGGATTCGATCAGGGTCATAAGTGCCTCACGGCCCACGGTGTCCGTTCCCGCCTCGCCCTTCTTGCTCAGGGCTATTTCCACGAGCTTACCGAGGCCGGCCTCGGCCGGGGTGATCTCGGTGGAGAGCTCGTGCCCGTACAACGGCATGCCCGCCTCCAGGCGAAGCGAGTCACGCGCGGCCAGCCCCGCTGCGGACACCGGCGCGTCCTCGGCGGACAGCTCCCCCGCCGTTGCCAGCAGCGCGCTCCACAGTTGCGGGGCGTCCTGATTGCTGCAGTACAGCTCGAATCCGTCCTCACCGGTGTAGCCGGTGCGGGCGATCAACACGTCGATGCCCGCACAACGTCCCGGAGCGGCGGCGTAGTACTTGAGGTTTTCGACGACGTCGCTGGGGTCCAGGTCCGTGGCCTTGAGGACCTTGAGGGCGCGGGGACCCTGAACTGCGATCAGGGACGTCTCGGCACCCTGGTCGGTCACGGCGACATCGAAACCCTGGGCGCGAGCGGTGAGCTCGCGCACGACTACTTCTTGATTACCCGCGTTGGGGACCACCAGGTAGCGGTCCTCGTCGACCCGGTAAGTGATCAGGTCGTCGAGCACACGGCCCTCGGAATCCACAATCATCGAGTACTTGGCGCGACCCACGGAGACCGTGGACAGCACGCCCACCAGGGCGAAGTCCAGGAAGGCCCCCGCCTGCGGCCCGGAGACCTCGACCTCGCCCATGTGCGAGAGGTCGAAAATTCCGGCACCGCGCCGCACGGCATGGTGCTCGGCGGTGTCGCTGGCGTAGCGCACCGGCATGGACCAGCCGCCGAAATCGGTGAACCGGGCACCCAGTTCCTCGTGGGCGGCGTACAGGGGCGTTTTCTTCTCGCTCATCAGTTCTCCTCCCCCGCTGCAGCGGCGTAGGCGGCGTCGAACGCCTCGATCGGCGGGCACGAGCACACCAGGTTGCGGTCACCGGCAGCGTTGTCCACGCGGCCCACGGGCGACCAGTACTTCACCCGCCGCAGCGAAGCCACGGGGTACGCGGCCTGTGAGCGCGAGTACGAACGATCCCATTCATCCGCGGTGAGCACCTGGGCGGTGTGCGGGGCGTTGCGGATCACGGAATCGGCGAGCGCAATCTTGCCGTCCGCGATCTCCTGCATTTCGGCGTGGATGGTGCGCATGGCCTCGATGAAGCGGTCCAGCTCCTCCAGGGACTCGGACTCGGTGGGCTCCACCATGAGGGTACCGGCCACCGGGAACGCCAGGGTGGGGGCGTGGAACCCGAAGTCGATCAGTCGCTTGCACACGTCCTCAGCGGTGACGCCGGACGCCTTGGTCATGGGACGCAGGTCCAGGATGCACTCGTGGGCCACCAGTCCCCCGTCGCCGGAGTACAGCGTGGGGAACGCATCCGAGAGCGCCTTGGAAATGTAGTTGGCGCTCAAAACGGCCGTGCGGGTGGACTCGGTGAGGCCCTCGGCGCCGGTCATGGCAATGTACATCCAGGTGATGGGCAGGACACCCGCCGAACCGAAGGGAGCCTGCGACACCGGGAAGCCCGCGCCGCGCTCGTCGAGGTCGGCCGTCACCGCGTTGCCCGGCAGGTAGGGCACCAGGTGCTCGGCCACGGCCACGGGACCCACCCCCGGACCGCCGCCGCCGTGCGGAATGCAGAAGGTCTTGTGCAGGTTCAGGTGCGATACGTCCCCGCCGAACCGGCCCGGGCGCGCCAGACCCATCAGCGCATTGAGGTTGGCGCCGTCCACGTACACCTGGCCACCGGCGTCGTGAATCGCCTCGCACACCATGGAGATGTCCGTGTCGTACACGCCGTGGGTCGAGGGGTAGGTGACCATGATGCCCGCGAGTTCATCACCCACGGATTCGATCTTGGCCTTGAGGTCTTCGTGGTCGATCAGCCCGTCCGCCGCCGTGGCGACCACCACGACCCGCAGGTCCGCCAGGACGGCCGACGCCGCGTTGGTTCCGTGCGCCGAGGCCGGGATCAGGATGGTCTTGCGCTGGGATTCCCCGCGGTCGACCTGGTACCGGCGAATGGCCAACAAACCCGCCAGCTCACCCTGCGAGCCCGCGTTGGGCTGAACGGACACCCCGGCATAACCGGTGATCTCCGCCAGCCAGTCTTCGAGCTGTTCGATCAACTCGTGCCAGCCCTGCGCCTGGTCCCGCGGTGCCAGCGGGTGGATGTTGGCGAACTCGGGCCAGGAAATGGGCTCCATCTCCGCGGCGGCATTGAGCTTCATGGTGCACGAGCCCAGCGGAATCATGGTGCGATCCAGCGCCAGGTCCTTGTCCGAGAGTTGGCGCAGCCAACGCATCAGGGACGTTTCGGAACGATGGGTGTGGAAGACCGGGTGGCTCATGTACTCGTCCGTGCGGCGCCACTGCTCGGGAATTCCCACCAGCTCGTTCGAGCTGGGCTCCACGTTCTCGTCGATACCACACGCCTCACTGACGGCCTCCAGCACGTCCTGTACGTCCTGGCCGGTGTGGGACTCGCCGAAGCTCACGCCCACGGTGTCCGCGTCGACGCGGCGCAGGTTGATGCCGCGGGTGGCGGCGGCGGCAAGAATGTCGTCCGCGCGACCCGCCACGGCGAACGTCACGGTGTCGAAGAACCGCTCGTGGGCCACGGCGATACCGCGCTCGCGCAGCCCTTCGGCGAAGTCGGTGGCCAGTCCGTGCAGCCGGTGGGCCAGCTCACGCAGCTTGGCGGGACCGTGGTACACCGCGTACGCGGCGGCCACGATGGCCAGTAACGCCTGAGCGGTGCAGATGTTCGAGGTCGCCTTCTCGCGACGGATGTGCTGTTCACGGGTCTGCAGCGCCAGCCGGTAGGCCGGGGCGCCGGAGGATTCCGTGGACACGCCCACGATGCGACCGGGCATGGACCGTTCCACGCCCGTGCGGGTGGCCATGAACGCCGCGTGCGGGCCGCCGTAGAACAGCGGCACGCCGAAGCGCTGGGACGAACCCACCGCAACATCCGCACCAACGGAACCGGGGCTCACCAGCGTGGTCAGGGCCAGCAGATCGGTGCTCACTGTGACGAGTGCGCCGGCCTCGTGGGCGGCGTCAATCACGGATGTGGGATCAATGACGTCGCCGTCGGCGCCGATCTGCGCGACGACCACACCGAAGAAATCTCCGTCCGAGGCCAAGGTGGCCGCGGCGTCGTCGGCGCCGAGATCCGCAATGACCAACTCGATGCCGGCGGCACGAGCCCGGCCCGTGAGGATGGCCAGGGTCTGCGGGAGCGAACGGCTGTCGACGATCACGCGCGCACTGCGGGACTTGCGGTTGGCTCGGCGCATCATGAGGACGGCCTCGGCCACGGCGGAGGACTCATCCAGCAGGGAAGCATTGGCGACATCCAGGCCGGTCAGGTCGATCACGGCGTTCTGGAAGGTGAGCAGCAACTCCAAGCGGCCCTGGGAGATCTCCGGCTGGTACGGGGTGTAGGAGGTGTAGAAGCCCGGGTTCTCCAGGATGTTGCGTCGAATCGCGGCGGGAGTGACCGTATCGAAGTACCCCTGGCCGATCATTTGGCGCATCACGGTGTTCTGGGCCGCAATCCGACGTATGGCGGCCAACGCCTCGGTCTCGTTGCGGGGCTCGGGCAGGTTCAGGGTGTCGCGGAATCGGATGCTCTCGGGAACGGCGCGATCAACGAGTTGATCGAGACCGTCCACGCCCACGGCGCGGAGCATGGTGGTGACGTCTTCGGCGTCGGGGCCGATGTGACGGGGCAGGAAAGACATGTGAGGGTCTCCTGGGTTACTTGAGGGCGTGCTAAGTCCCGGTGAGTTCCTCCCCGCTCTGTACGTCAACCTGAGAGATTCCGCCGGTGCGCACCAAGAACCGTGCGTACCCGCTTGCCCCGTCGGTGTCCGCCCGCGTCACTGCGGCGGGCGAGCTCTTCAGAGTGGCCTGGTGCGGCGGTACGGGTGCCTGAGAGATTCCCGGGGAGGGTTTGCTCCTTCGGCGACGACGCGGTGCACACGCACCCGCCATGCTCTCCCGCCGCACTGTGACGGCCAATATGGTCACTCCTAGTCTGGCACAACCCCGGGCAGCACAAAGCCCCGCACCGAAAAATGATGCGGGGCTTTGCGAGGTGATGTCACCGGCAGCGGCCCTGACGGGTCGAGCTACGCGGGACGAGCCGCGCGCGAGGCGCGGGGAATTACTTGAGGGTGACGGTAGCGCCGGCAGCCTCGAGGGATTCCTTGGCCTTGTCGGCGGTCTCCTTGTTGGCACCTTCCAGAACGGGCTTGGGAGCGCCGTCCACGAGGTCCTTGGCTTCCTTCAGGCCGAGGGAGGTCAGGGCACGAACTTCCTTGATGACCTGGATCTTCTTCTCGCCTGCGGATTCCAGGACGACGTCGAACTCGGTCTTCTCTTCCTCGGCAGCGGCTTCGCCGCCGGCTGCGGGAGCGCCACCGGCCACGGCCACGGGGGCGGCAGCGGTGACGTCGAAGGTCTCCTCGAAGGCCTTGACGAACTCGGACAGCTCGATGAGGGAGAGCTCCTTGAAAGCCTCGATCAATTCTTCGGTGGTCAGCTTAGCCATGGTGTTGGCTCCTTCTTTTACGTGATTGTCAGTACCCGCGGGCACCGACGAGGTTTTGCGTGGTGATAGAACACGGGTTCGCCCGGCCGGAACCGGAACCCGAAACCCAGGGGTCCCGTGAGGGATCAGGCGGCGTTCTCGCCCTGTTCCTCGACCTTGGCACGCAGGGCTTCTGCGGTGCGTACGGTCTTGGACAGCGGGGCCTGGAACAGCGCGGCAGCCTTGGACAGGGACGCCTTGGCAGCGCCTGCAACCTTGGCCAGCAGAACCTCGCGGGACTCGAGGTCCGCAAGCTTCTTGATCTCCGCTTCGTCCATTGCGACGCCGTCGAGGTAACCGCCCTTGACGATCAGCTCCGGGTTGTCCTTGGCGAAGTCACGCAAGCTCTTGGCAGCTTCGACGGGGTCACCCGAGATGAACGCGATGGCCGAGGGGCCGTTGAGCTGGCCCTCGAACGCGTCAATGCCGACTTCCTTGGCCGCAATTGCGGTCAGCGTGTTCTTCACCACGGCGTATTCAGCGTTCTCACCGAGCGTGCGGCGCAGCGTCTTCAGCTGAGCCACGGTGAGCCCGCGGTACTCCGTCAGGACGGCAGCGTGCGAGTTGGAGAAGAATTCCTTCAACTCCGCAACCGCGGCAGCCTTTTCAGGATTCGCCATGGTGCTCCTTCCTTGCTTGTGTATGCCGGATTCTCGTGATCCGCTTCGGAACACAAAAAAGCCCCGCGCAGATGCCCGGGGCTCGACCTGATACACATCGCACGCGGTGTGCACCGCGAGACGCTGTTGAAAAGATTCGTGCTGGTTCACCTGCGCTGGCCATTCCCCGTTTCCGGAGAACTCTTCGATCCCGCATGCTTGCGCACGCGTGATGACCGGCGGTCTTAGGTACGTCCCAATGTACCCGACCGATTCCGGCCGCGCCAAATCGGAAACGCGGCCGTTGCTGCAGCGGATCCGGCGGCGCGGGGCGATCCTAGTCCGTGATCCGCTCCGGGTGCGTGTAGACGTTGCAGGTACCCCGGCGGTTGAAGCCCACCACGGTCACGCCGTGTTCCCGGCCGTGTTTCACCGCGAGCGCCGAGGGCGCACTGACCGCGGACAGCACCGGGATCCCCGCCATCGCGGCCTTGCTGACCAGTTCGAAGGATGCGCGGGCGGAGACCTGCAGCACGCAGTCGTTGAGGGGTAGCCGGTCGTGATGCATGGCCCAGCCGATCACTTTGTCCACCGCGTTGTGCCTGCCCACGTCCTCGCGGACCACGAGCGGCTCGGACGAGGACGCCAGGAACAATCCCGCGGCGTGCACTCCCCCGGTGGCCTCGAAGACTCGCTGGTGGGTGCGCAGTTCATCGGGTAACTCCACGAGTCGCCGGGCACCCATGACCGGGCGTACGGGAGGCACGGGGTACGAACTGGGTTTGACGATCTCCTCCATTGACGACGTCCCGCACACCCCGCACGAGGACGAGGTGTATACGTTGCGCGCCGCGGTCCTCGTGGGGCCCGGTGCGCCCGGTACGAGCCGCACGTCGATCACGTTGTAGGTGCGGTGGCCGTCCTGGTCCACTCCGGAGCTGTAATCCATGCCCGCAATATGGGCCATGTCTCGTACCACGGCCTCGCTCAGCAGGTAACCGGGAACCAGTTCGAAGTCATGTCCGGGGGTCCGCATGGTCACGGTGAACTGCTCGCCGTTGAGCCGGATCTCCAGCGGCTCCTCCCCCGCGAGTTTGTCCGGGCCGGTGAACTCCTCACCAGCGGCGGATAATCTGCGCACGCGAGCCGGAACCACGATTCTGCTGACCATGAGAACTTATCCGTCCAGTCCCACCCACGAATGGGTTCCGTCCGTGTACGTCTGTCGTTTCCAGATGGGCACGCGCGCCTTGATCAGATCCACCAACGCGTCACACGCGGTGAAGGCTTCCTTGCGGTGGGCCGAGGCCACCGCAGCCTCCAGGGCGCTGTCCCCCACGACCAGGGCGCCGATGCGATGCTCGGCCCAGATCCTAACGCCCGGGAACTGCGCGGCGATTTCCTCCGCGACCTGACGCATCACGGTGTCCGCGTCCGGGTGGGCGCTGTACTCCAGCCCGGTCACACCGGTGCGGCCGCCGTCGTGGTCGCGGATGACCCCGCTGAATCCCACCACGGCCCCGCACTCGGCGGCGGTCACCGCATCCTGTGCCCGGGCGGCGTCGAGGGGCTCGGTGGTGATGTGCGCGTGCAGGACTCCCGACGTCACCGCAGGGTCACGCACCGCGGTCGGTGCGCCGCCGGATGACTCGCTCGGACCGGTACTGCGTTGGTCGCCATGCCCGTGGACGTCTTCCAACTGGGCGCTGATGTGATTCAACAGTGGCTCGAGTACCGCCATCCCGTCTTTGACGCCGCCCTTCGAGCCGGGCAGGTTCACCACGAACGTCTTGCCCGTGTGACCCGCCACCCCGCGGCTCATCACGGCGGTGGGGGTCTTGGCCAAGCCCTCGGTCCAGAGGGCATGCATGATCCCGGGGGATTCCCGTTCCAGGATCCGTGCGGTGGCCTCCGGGGTGACGTCGTCCGAGTTCAGCCCGGTGCCGCCGCTGGTCACGATGAATCGAGGGCGTTCGGCCAGTGGCGTGTGTTCGGTCAGTTCCCGCAGGGTCGCCTCCACGTCGGGGCCGTCCGCGATCACACGCACCGGGTCCACGCTCAGCCCCATGCCGACCAGCCAGTCGTGCAGGATGGGCCCGCACAGATCCTGGGCCTCACCGCGCGCGGCGGAGGAAGAGACGATCACGACCGAGGCGCGGCGCCCGGACAAATGCACTCCGTGCGACCCGTCCCGGGGCGACTCGTGGTCCTTGTCCGTGTGCGAGGTGGCCCGGCGCTCACCGGCCGCTCGGTGGTCCCGGTTCACGATCTGCTCCAATCGCCGCTCTTACCACCGGATTTGGCCACGACCTGGATGCCCGTGATCCGGGCAGCCTTGTCCACGGCCTTGATCATGTCGTACAGCGTGAGTCCCGCCACGCTGGCGGCTGTCAGTGCCTCCATCTCCACACCGGTGACGCCGCGCGTTTTGACCGTGGCCGTGATGCTCACCCGGTCCTCACCCGGGGTCAGGTCCACCGTCACTTTGGACAGCGGCAGCGGGTGACACAGCGGAATCAGGTCGGGGGTGCGTTTGGCCGCCATGATCCCGGCGATCCGCGCCACGGCCAGAGCATCCCCCTTGGGCAGCTCACCGGTGGCCAGCAGCGCAATGACGTCCGGTCGGGTGATCACATCGGCCACGGCCGTGGCCTCGCGGGAGGTCACCGCCTTCTCGCTCACGTCCACCATGTGCGCCGTGCCGTCCTCGCGCACGTGCGTCAACCGGTCCTGGTGCTCATTCACCGGCCGCCTCCCCTCCGATCGTCCCGCCGTGGACGGGCAACATGTGTACGCGTGTCCCGGCCGGGAGCTCATGGTCCCCCGCCGGGATCCAAAGCACCACGTTAGCGCGTGCGGCTGACATCAACAGGTGCGACGACACTCCCCCCACACAGCGCACCGCAGGTTCCCCGGCGGCCCCCTCCGCCGCGGTGTCGAGGACACCACGGCGGAGCTGGGTGCGGCCGGGCAGGCCCCGGACCGGTTCAGTGAGGACGGCAGAACCCCACAGCGGTGGAGCACAGCAGCCCCACACCCGCGAGAGCGCCGGCCGCAGGAACACTTCGCACGAGACCCAGGTGCTCACGGGGTTCCCCGGGAAGCAGATCACGGGCACGCCTCGGTACTGACCGCATCCTTGCGGCCCGCCCGGTTGCATGGCCACGTGCCCGAACCACATGTTCGCATCACGTTCCAGGCTCACGCGAACCACTTCGAAGGCACCGGCGCTGATCCCTCCGCTCGTCACGATCAAGTGGACGGCGGAGCTGTCCACGTACTCGCGCAGCCGCCGGGAGAACTCGTGCGGGTCGTCCGTGACGCTGAGCATGGTGACCGAGGAAGCTCCCGCTTCCCCGAGCCACGAGGTGAGCAGCGAACCGTTGGCGTCGTAAATGGCCCCCGGCGTCAGCGGCGTTCCGGGCCAGAGGACTTCGTCGCCGCCGGTGATCACCAGCACCGACGGGCCGCGCCGCACGGTAACGGTTGCGGTCTCATCCATACCCAGGGCCGCACACGCACCCAGGGCTGCGGGTCCCAGGACGGTACCGGCGGGTAAGGCCACGGCGCCGCGTGCGACGTCGCTGCCCTCGGCGCGCACGAACGTTCCGGGCACCGAGTCGGCGGCCACCTCCGCGGAAATGGCAATGCGATCCGTGTCGAAGGACGGCGGGGTCACTCGTTCCACGGGTATCACCGCGTCCGCGCCGCGGGGCAGTGCGGCCCCGGTCATCACGGCCACGGCGGTCGCTGGCGCGAGCGCGGATGGGGCGGACCCGGCGGCCTGCATTCCCGACACGGGCAGGGTAATAGCGGGCTCGGTAGGACCCGCCGACCGAAGATCGGCGGCGCGCACCGCGTAACCGTCCATCTGCGAATTGGTGAACGGCGGCAAGGGGATGGGCGCCCTGAGATCCCGCGCGAGAACGGCGCCCCGCGCCCGGGCGAGGGGTAATTCGACAGTGGCCGCGGCGGCGTCGTACCCGAGCTCGAGCGTTGCCCGGACGGCTAAGGCGTGGTGTTCGATGCTGCGACTCATACTCCTACCCTAAGCGGGGTGGACAGACGCTTTAGACTGGTCACATGTCCGTTTTCCTCGGTATCCCCCAGGCGCTACCGGTCCAGGGCGTGCCCGATCACGGCCCCCTGGCGGATCGTTTCGGGCGCGTGGCCACGGACCTGCGCATTTCCATCACGGACAAATGCAATTTGCGGTGCACCTACTGCATGCCCGCGGAGGGCATGGCATGGTTGCCTAAGACGTCCCTCATGACCACGGACGAGATCGTGCGGCTCACCCGCATTGCCGCCCAGGAATTCGGGGTCAAAGAACTGCGCCTCACCGGAGGTGAGCCGCTGATCCGACCCGACCTCGAAGACATCGTGGCCGCGGTGACCGAGGCGCTGCCCGAGTTTCCCGTGTCCATGACCACCAACGGCATCGGGCTGGCCCACCGCGCCCGGGGGCTGGTCGCCGCCGGGCTGACCCGCGTGAACGTATCCCTGGACACCCTGTGCGCCGAGACCTACGCGAAACTCGCGCGCCGCCACAAGCTCAGCGAGGCTCTCGAGGGTGTCGCCGCCGCGCAGGCCGCGGGTTTGGCCCCCGTGAAGCTCAATGCCGTGCTCATGCGGGGCGTCAACGATCGCGAGGCACCCGAACTGCTGCGCTGGGCGCTCGAGCACCAATGCTCCCTGCGGTTCATTGAACAAATGCCGCTGGACGCGGACCACGGCTGGACCCGCACCAACATGGTCACGGCGGCCGAGATCCGGGAGCAGTTGAGCGAGCACTTCGACCTGAGCCCGGATGAGACCCCCCGCAACGGTGCCCCCGCCGAGAAGATGCTCGTGCGCGTACGCGGCGGCACCGAAGTGCTCGGCACCGTGGGCATCATTGCCTCCGTGACCGAGCCGTTCTGCGCGGACTGCACCCGCACACGCGTCACCGCGGAAGGCCGCGTGCGATCCTGCCTGTTCTCCCACCACGAGACGGATCTCATGCAGTTACTGCGTTCCAATGCCACCGATCAGGACATTGCCCAACGCTGGCGCGCCGCCATGTGGGTCAAACCTCGGGCCCACGGCATGGATCACGCGGGACTCGACTCCGAGGACTACGTGCAACCAGACCGCAGCATGAGCGCCATTGGAGGCTGACACAGCAGTGCTCGTTCGCTACTTCGCGGCCGCGGCCGCATCCGCCGGTACCGAGCAGGAAGAGGTGATCGCTCACGCGACCATGACCCGCTCCGAACTGCAGCAGGTGCTCACCACTCTGCACCCGGTGGCCCCTCCCGGGGAGAAAACCCTCGCGCAGGTGCTGCCGCAGTGTTCCTGGCTGGTCAACGGGGTGCGCCACCAGGATCCGGAATCCACCATTGCCCCGGCGTCCACCGTGGACGTGCTGCCGCCCTTCGCCGGTGGCTGAGCCCGCTCCGGTCCCGCACGCGTGGTGGCGCGGGATCACCCCGGCCGCCCACGCCCGCCGCACTCAGGCGCAGCAGCTGGCCCATGAACTGGGCCGAGCGGTGGCCGCCACCCTGCCTCCCAGCACGTCCGTGGGACTCCCCGCGGCAGTGGGGGCCACCCTCGCCCAGGATGTGCGGGCGCTGTGCCCCGTACCGCACTACACCTCCAGTGCAATGGACGGCTACGCGGTCTGCGGTTCCGGGCCCTGGCGACTGGTCGACGGTGATCCCACTGTCCATGACGCCGCCTCGACCGCTGCCGTCCGGTTGACCCCCGGACAGGCCGTTCCCGTGGTCACCGGCGGTGTGATCCCCGCAGGGGCCGAAACCATCATTCGCGACGAGTACGCGGTGCGCTCCGGGAACGAGCTGGTATTCGACGAATCCGGGCCCCGCTCGGAACTGGCGGGGCGGCATATCCGGCAGGCGGGCGCCGAGTGTTCCGCCGGTGACGTCATCCTCACCGCCGGCACGGTGGTGACTCCCGCGGACGTGGCTTTCGCCGCGGTGAGCGGAGTGGACACCCTGCCTGTGGCACCGGTGCCCGCCGCGCGCTTGCTCCTCACCGGCTCGGAGGTGCAGGTCTCGGGGGTTCCTGCACCGGGGTTCGTCCGTGATGCCTTCTCGCCGTCCTTGCCCGCCGTCCTCGAGACCCTGGGGGCCCGCGTGGCTGCCGTGGAACGCCTCCCCGATGACGCGGCGGCCTTTGCATCCGCTCTCGAAGACGCTGTGGCCCATCACCTGCCCCTGGTGATCACCACCGGCGGCACCGCTCGCTCACGGACCGATCACGTGCGGGCCCATCTCGAGCGGCACGCGACCGCGATCATCGACGAGCTGGATCTACAACCGGGCCACCCCACAGTGTTTGCGGCATGTTCTCCCGGCACCGCGGTCCTGGCCCTGCCCGGTAACCCCCTGGCCGCCATGACCGCGCTGACCCTGTTGGTGATTCCGTTCCTGCACGGAGTCCTGGGTCGACCGGTTCCGGCCAACCCCCGCGTGTGCGTGGCGCATGACATTCCGGGGGCACCCCGCGAACGGCTACTCCCCGCGGTGCAGGGGGCCGACGGCGCGTGGTCACTGTGTCGGGACACCGGCGCCAACATGCTCAGCGGATTGTCCCGCGCCGATGCCCTGCTGAGCGTGCCCGTGGAGGGTTTGTCGGCGGGCGCCCGGACCACCGCGCTGGTTCTGCCCTGGTAGGACGGGTCAGTCGGCTCGGAAGTCCCGCAGCCACACGGCTGACTGGCCGGCGTCCTGGAAACCCAGCTGCGCGTTGACCCAGTTCATGCGGTCATTACCGGTGTGGGTCCACGAGTACACCGTGTCCACTTCCGGCTGCACCTCGGAAAGCTGCTTGAGGTTGGTGATCTTCAGACGCATCCCCAGCCTGCGCCCACGATGCTCACGGATTACCAGGGTCTCGTCCTGCAACGCCAGCGTGGGACGGTGTTGCGCCAGAATGAGCTCGGTCATGCCCACCAGTTCGCCGCTCTCGCGCTCCTCGGCCACGGCCATGAGCGAGCGGTCGCCGTCCTCCGCGCGCAGCCGCTCGGTGCGACGTACGCGTTCCGCATCCCAGGGATCCGGATCGCTCACGATCGGTTTGACGAATGAATCACTGGGGAGGCGGGCATGCAGACGAGCCAGTGGCTCCAACAGTTCTTCCGGGGCGGAACCCACCCACGTGTGAAGCGCGTAGCGTTCCACGAAGGGAACGTCTTGCAATGAGCTCTCAATGGAGTCGAGACGGTCCTGGGACAGCGGCACGTCCAGCAGAGCAAAGCTGCTGACCGTCTGCAGCTCGTAACCGGCGTGCTGCGCGAAACGCGTTTGACGATGGCTCGCGGGCAGTTGGCCGGAGCCGTCCGCAGCGCTAAGCCATTGGACGCCCACTGCGTTGCTCTCCCCACCCATGACACTGCCGTCGCCGGGCCCCGACGGGGCCCGTAGCTCGGAGGCCGGGTGCTCGGTGATGAGACGGATCACGCGCCGCGACTCGCCGTGGGCCAGCTGTTCGGCCGCGGACAGCAGGGAACGCCCGATGCCTTCGGACAATTCATCCGGGTCGACATCCACCACGATCTGCGCACTGTCCGTCTCGGCGATCAGGGGCATGCGCACCTCGGCGCGGCCGACCAGTCGGCCGTCCATGTAGGCGCACAGAATATTGACGCGCTCATAGGGGTCCTTGAGGTCCCGGAAAATGTCGTGGGCGTCGTTGCTGAGCTCCGCGGTACCCCACAC
Source organism: Kocuria sp. cx-455 (assembly GCF_057707085.1). NCBI lineage: Bacteria > Pseudomonadati > Acidobacteriota > Terriglobia > Terriglobales > Candidatus Korobacteraceae > Candidatus Sulfotelmatobacter > Kocuria sp. cx-455. Next base: position 108,171 of record NZ_JBYIPM010000003.1, read on the forward strand.
GTAACGTCTCGACAGCTGCACCAGGGCCGCCACTTGCCCGAGTTGATCCTGTGCAGCCTCATCGAACCCGTCAGGGATACGCAGCAGCTCAATGGTCAGCGCTGATGTCTGACTCACGTGGAACTCCTTCCGCGTTCCGACCTGTTCGGAACGAACCCGCTCTCCGCCGATCATGCGTCATTGCATTCGGCACGAGATAGCAAGCGTACTGCTCAGTTTACCGTGGCCCTCCATGGTGCGGCGGAAGGGCCCGGCCATGATTGGTCCGAGCCCTTCCGTCACGCTTTTCAAACGGGCCGTTCACCGGCACGAACGAGGATCACGGCTCGTTGACCACCTCGGTGGCATTCGGATCCACGGGAACACCCGGGCCGAACGTGGTGGCCACGGTGGCCTTGGTGACGTAACGACCCTTGGAAGCGGAAGGCTTCAAACGAAGCACCTCTTCCAGAGCCGCACCGTAGTTCTCCGCCAACTTCTGGGTGTCGAAAGACGCCTTGCCAATGATGAAGTGCAAGTTGGAGTGCTTGTCGACACGGAAGTCGATCTTGCCGCCCTTGATGTCACCGACAGCCTTGGCCACGTCCATGGTCACGGTGCCGGTCTTGGGGTTCGGCATGAGGTTACGGGGACCCAGAACCTTACCCAGACGACCGACCTTGCCCATCATGTCCGGGGTGGCCACGGCGGCGTCGAAATCCACCCAGCCGTCCTGGACCCTGGCGATCAGGTCATCGGAACCCACGTAATCGGCGCCGGCTGCCTCGGCAGCCGCAGCCTTGTCCCCGGTTGCGAAGACGACCACGCGGGCGGTCTTACCGGTGCCGTGGGGCAGGTTCACGGTGCCGCGAACCATTTGATCGGCCTTGCGGGGGTCAACGCCCAATCGCATGGCCACCTCGACGGTGGGGTCGGACTTGCTGCCTGCGGCCAATTCCTTGGCCAGTGCGACTGCCTCGGCGGGGGCGTAGAACTTGCCCTCTTCGATCTTGGCTGCAGCCGCCTGGTATGCCTTGCTGCGCTTTGCCATCTGCTTGTTCTCCTTGTGCAGTTGTGGTCTGCGGACCGCGCTCGGCCCTGCCACGGGAAAATGTCTGGTACTGAGAGCCGGCTAGAGCGCTCAGGCAACCTCGATGCCCATGGAACGGGCGGTGCCGGCGATGATCTTGGCAGCTGCCTCGACATCGTTGGCGTTGAGGTCTTCCTTCTTGGTCTCGGCGATTTCACGGACCTGGTCCATGGTGATCTTGCCGACCTTGTTGGTGTGGGGCACACCGGAACCCTTGGCGACGCCAGCAGCCTTCTTGATCAGCTGCGCAGCCGGCGGGGTCTTGGTGACGAAAGTGAACGAACGGTCCTCGTACACGGTGATTTCCACCGGCACGATGTTGCCGCGCTGGGATTCCGTGGCCGCGTTGTAGGCCTTGCAGAATTCCATGATGTTGACGCCGTGCTGACCGAGTGCGGGACCCACGGGAGGGGCCGGGTTGGCGGCACCTGCCTGGATCTGCAGCTTGATCAGGCCAGCGACCTTCTTCTTGGGAGCCATGTGATGGTCCTTTGCTTGCTGTACGTACCGCCGCACAGGAGCGTACGACGGCGGGTGGTCACCGTGGCGCGGTGACCGAACGGAAACGCCCCGGACCAAAGCTCATCCGGGGGTGTCCGAAAACTGGGGGCGAGATCAGATCTTGGTGACCTGGTGGAAGCCCAAGGTGACCGGGGTTTCGCGCTCGAAAATGGACACCAGCACCACGAGCTGCTGGGATTCCACCTTGATCTCGGAGATCGTGGCCGGGAGGGTCTCGAACGGGCCTTCCTTCACGATCACGGACTCGCCGACCTCGAAGTCCACGGTGACCGCAGGCTCCGCGGCGCCGGAAGCGGCACCGCCACCGGAAGTCTCGCCCAGGCCCTTGGCCTTTTCCGGGGTCTCGAAGACCGGTGCGAGCATCTCGAACACTTCGTCCATGCGCAGCGGCACGGGGTTGTAGGCGTCCTGGCCCACGAATCCTGTGACGCCCGGTGTGTGGCGGACGGCACCCCATGAGGCGTCGGTGAGGTTCATCCGAACCAACACGTATCCGGGGATGCGAACGCGGCGCACGGTCTTGCGCTGTGCGTTCTTGATCTCCACGACCTCTTCCATGGGCACCTCGATCTGGAAGATGTCCTCTTCCATGTTGAGGGACTGGATACGGGTCTCCAGGTTGGTCTTCACGCGGTTCTCGTAGCCGGCGTAGGTGTGGATCACGAACCAGTCGCCTTCCTGACGGCGCAGCTGGGACTTGAACTCCTCCACGGGGTCCACTTCGTCGACGGCGTCCTGGTCCTCGGCGTCCTGATCCTCGGGGTTCGAGGGCTCTGCCTGGTCCGCGTCAGAGGTCTCGTTCTCAGCCGGGGTCTGCTCGACCTCATCGGCAGTGGCGGACACGCTCTCGGCAGCCTCCGACTGCGCAGCATCCGCGGCGGCGGACTCGGGCTGCGCTGGCCCGGTGGCTTCGTTTTCGAGCTCGTGGTCGGTCACTGGAGATTCCTGCTTTCTGTGGACGGCTAGAAGTTGGGGTGGTCTCAGGCCTGGTCGCCGTTGCCGAAGACCCAGATGGCTACCTGGCCGAAGCCCAGATCCAGAAGGGAGATCAACAACATCATGAAGGCCACGAAGACCAGCACGACCAGAACGAAGTTGACGAGTTCGCGACGCGACGGCGCGACGACCTTCTTGAGCTCGCCGATGACCTGTCGAAAGAACAACCAGATGCGACCAAAAAAGCCCCGCTGCTGGTCCGATCCAGCGGGTTGGTCCGAGGTTTCTCCGGTAACGGTGTGCGACATCGGCTCTCCCCTGCGTGGATTGGTTCCCGGCGGTGGTTTATGTGCCGTTGTAGGTCTGAAGCAGGGCAGACAGGACTCGAACCTGCAACCTGCGGTTTTGGAGACCGCTGCGCTACCAATTGCGCCACTGCCCTTCAGTTTGCGGCTTGCTCACACAAAACCACCAACACGGTGCATGAGCTTAGCACTTCCGCACGAGGGATCCGGCACGGGTCCGCATCCGGGCGCGCGAAAGTAAACGCACCAACAAATGATCTTACGCGTACGGCCGCTATCGTGCAAAGAATGCGGATGCCCGCCTAAACTGAGACGCGAGCGCCTTCTGGCTGCGCAGTCAAGGCGGACGCTGTCACCGAACCGAGGAGAGTTGACCACCATGCCCCCAGCTCAGCAGCGAATTTCTCGCAAGATCGGCGCGATTGCCGAGTCCGCGACCCTCGCGGTGGACGCCAAGGCCAAGGCACTCAAGGCCGAAGGGCGGCCCGTGATCGGTTTCGGGGCCGGCGAGCCGGACTTCTCGACCCCCGATTACATTGTCGAGGCCGCGGCGCAGGCACTCGAGGACCCCAAGAACTTCCGATATAGCCCCGCCGCGGGTCTTCCCGAGTTGCGCCAGGCCATTGCGGACGCCACCGCCCGCGATTCCGGGTGGAGCGTGGACCCCTCACAGGTGCTGGTCACCAACGGGGGCAAGCAGGCGGTCTACGAGGCGTTCCAGACCGTGGTGGACGAGGGCGACGATGTCCTGTTGCCCGCCCCGTACTGGACCACCTACCCGGAGGCCATCCGCCTGGCCGGCGGCAACCCCGTTGAGGTCTTCGCCGGCGCGGATCAGGATTACAAAGTCACCCCGGAGCAGCTCGAGGCCGCCCACACCGAGAAAACCAAGGCGCTGCTGTTCTGCTCACCGTCCAACCCGACGGGTTCCGTGTACACCGCCGAGGAGACCAAGGCTGTGGGCGAATGGGCCGCGTCCAAGGGCATCTTTGTGATCAGCGACGAGATCTACCAGCACCTCACCTACGACGGCGTGGAGTTCACCTCCATCGCCCAGGCCGCTCCCGAGCTGGGCGAGCACCTGATCCTGCTCAACGGCGTGGCCAAAACATATGCAATGACCGGCTGGCGCGTGGGCTGGATGGTCGGCCCCAAGGACGTCATCAAGGCCGCCACCAATCTGCAGTCCCACCTCAGTTCCAACGTGAACAATGTGGCCCAACGGGCGGCGCTGGCCGCCCTGAACGGGCCCACGGACCAGGTGACGCGGATGCGCGAGGCCTTCGATCGACGTCGGCGGATGATCGTGGACGGTCTCAATGCCATTGACGGCGTAGTCTGCCCCACTCCCACCGGCGCTTTCTACGCGTACCCCGACGTGACCGGATTGCTGGGCCGCGAGTTCGACGGTGTCACGCCCCGAACCAGTGCAGAGCTCGCCAACATGATCTTGGAGCGCGCGGAAGTGGCCGTGGTCCCGGGAGAGGCATTCGGCCCGTCCGGGTATCTGCGCCTGTCCTACGCTCTGGGCGACGACGACCTCGCCGAGGGCTTGTCCCGCCTGCAGAACGTTCTGGGAGCCAAGTAAATGAACCTCAAGCAAACACTGCACGCCGTGGACCAGCAGTTGCCCTCCCCCGTGCAACTGCCCAGTGCGGCCGTGGTGGCCGGGGGTCTGACCGGCGGTTACGCCGTGGCCCGGTGGACCAGGGTTCGGGCCCTGGGTGGAGTGGTGCTCCTGGCCAACGGCGTGCTGGCCGGGCGCACCTGGTACACATCGGCCGGGCCCGCCACCACCGCGGGACTCAGTGTGCTGTACCTCGCGGGCTTCGGAGTGTCCCACCCGCTGGCCAAGAAGATCGGCGCGTGGCCCTCCGTGTTCGGTGTGGCCGCCGGTAACGCTGCGGCATCCTGGTTCCTGGTGGACCGCCATAACTTTGCCCGAACGGTGAAGCACTGAACGAGCTCGCCCGAGCGACCCCCAACACGGGCTGGGCCCCGCACCACGTGGTGCGGGGCCCAGCTTGTAGTTCACGACCGGTAGCCGTCAGTCGTCCACGGCGTCGCGGCCACGACGGACGATCAGCGGGTCCGGCGGGTAGACCACCGAGGTGTCCTTGTCCTCGTAGTCGAACTGGTTGAGGAAGTAGCGCATGGCGTTGAGGCGAGCGCGCTTCTTGTCATTGGACTTGATGGTGATCCACGGTGCGTGGTCCGTGTCCGTGCGTCGGAAGGTCTCTTCCTTGGCCACGGTGTAGTCCTCCCAGCGGTCCAGGGACGCCAGGTCCATGGGCGAGAGTTTCCAGCGGCGCACCGGATCGATCTGGCGGATGGCAAAGCGTGTGCGCTGTTCGTGCTGGGTCACGGAGAACCAGAACTTGGTCAGGTGGATACCGTCATCCACGAGCATCTTCTCGAACGTGGGGGCCTGCTTCATGAAGCTCTCGTACTCCTCATCGGTGCAGAAACCCATGACGCGTTCCACGTTGGCCCGGTTGTACCACGAGCGGTCGAACAGCACAATCTCACCGTTGGTGGGCAGGTGCTGGATGTAGCGCTGGAAATACCACTGACCCAGTTCCCGGTCCGAGGGCTTGTTCAGCGCCACGGTACGCGCGGCACGCGGGTTGAGGTGTTCGGTGAAGCGCTTGATGGTGCCACCCTTGCCGGCGGCATCGCGGCCCTCGAACACGATCACGTGCTTGAGGTCGTTGTCCTGGCCCCAGTACTGGAACTTCAGCAACTCGATCTGGAGCTGATACTTCTCAAGCTCGTAATCTTCCCGGGACATCCGCTCGTCGTACGGGTAGCCCTCGCGCCACGTCTCCACGGCGCTTCCACCTGGATCAATGAGGTCCGGGTCCGGGGATTGACCGTCCCGCACCGTGTACCCCTGTTCCACAAGTTTGTCGATGAACTCGCGGAGGTTCTCCCGTGCCGGTTCCTGCTGCGGGGTCATATGTCCTCCTAGTGGCTTGTGCCGCGGGCGGCACCTGTGTGCGTCTCCCCAGCAATTCTAGGTGGCGGGGTTAACGAGTCTTGAACACGGCGCGGTAGCTCTCCTTATCGGCCCCACCCGCGACTCATTAGACTGAGCGGTGAAGATTCAACACTCGATCACCGAGGAGCGCTGAAGCACGCATGAGAATTGGCCTGATGACGAGCGGCGGAGATTGCCCCGGATTGAACGCCGTGATCCGCGGTGCTGTTCTGCACGGGATCAAGTCCTACGATCACGATTTCGTGGGGTTCCGTGACGGTTGGCGCGGTGTGGTCGAGGGGGACATCATGGAGCTCCCCCGCCAAAGCGTTCGTGGCCTCGCACGCCAGGGCGGCACCATTCTGGGCACCTCGCGGACCAACCCCTTCGACGGCCCCCATGGTGGCCCGGAGAACATCGCCAAGGTCCTTGAGGCCAACCGGATCGATGCGATCGTGGCTATCGGCGGCGAGGGCACCCTTGCGGGTGCCAAGCGCTTGGCGGACGCGGGATTGCCCGTGGTGGGCGTCCCCAAGACCATTGACAACGATTTGAAGGCCACCGACTACACGTTCGGTTTCGACACCGCCGTGTCCATCGCAACCGACGCCATGGACCGGCTGCGCACCACCGGCGAATCCCATCACCGCTGCATGGTGGCAGAGGTCATGGGCCGCCACGTGGGCTGGATCGCCCTGCATTCGGGGATGGCCGCCGGCGCCCACGCGATCCTGATCCCGGAGCACCGCGAGTCCATGGAACAGGTCTCCAAATGGGCCAAGGAAGTGTACGACCGAGGTCGTGCCCCCCTGGTGGTCGTTGCCGAGGGGTTCATCCCCGAGGGCTACGACGAGGCCATTGCCGGTAAGGGACAAGAGGCCTCCGGCCGGCCGCGCCTTGGCGGGGCGGGTGACTTCGTGACCCAGCAGATCGAGGAGATCACCGGGATCGAAACCCGCAACACCACGCTGGGCCACATCCAACGCGGAGGTGCCCCCACCGGTTTCGACCGCGTGCTCGCCACCCGCCTGGGCATGGCTGCCGCCAGCATGGCCGCCGAACACGAGTGGGGAAAGATGTGCGCCCTGCGCGGCACGGACGTGGTCCGCGTGGACTTCAGTGAGGCGCTCGACGGCCTCAAAGCCGTCCCGCTGGAGCGTTACGAAGAAGCCAAGGTGCTGTTCGGCCGGTAGGCCCCCGGCGGCGTCGGCGGGCACGGTGGCCCCAGAGCGATCGCGAGTCCCGCCGTACCTCCGCGCGGTCACGAACCGCGCTCACAATGAATTGCGGCGGATCAGGAATAGTCCCGATCCGCCGCAATGGCGTTTCCGTGTGACGTCAGAGTCGCATCCCGCCGTCGCGCGGACCCCGCATGAGGTTCTTGGGTCGGCCAACCACCGAACCGGCATCCGGCTGAACCACCACGGTTTGAGCGGCAGACCATTGTTCGGCCACATCGCTGCCCCGGGTGCCTTCTTGCTCCGGGTGCTGCTCGACCGTGTCCCGCACCAGCAGGTCGGCCTGCGGGTCCACGTTGCGCTTGAGTACCGCCAGGGCAATGGGGCCGGCTTCGTGATGCAACCGGGCGGACGTCACGCGCCCGACCACCTTGTCGTTGAGGACCACGTCCGCGCCGGCTGCCGGCAGCGTGTGCTGGGAACCGTCCAGGTCCAGGAACGTGAGTCTGCGCGGCGGGTGCCCCAGGTTGTGCACGCGGGCCACGGTCTCCTGGCCCTTGTAGCACCCCTTGGACAGGTGCACCGCGGTGCGCATCCAGTCGAGCTCGTGGGGAATGGTCTTGGCGTCCGTCTCGGCACCCCAGCGTGGTCGCCAGGCCGCGATACGCAGCGCCTCCGCCGCCCAGGACCCGGCCGGGGTGCAATCCTGCTCCTCCAGGGCTGCGGCCGCGGTCTCCAGAGCGTTCATGGGGACCAGGTGTTCGAACCACGGGCGTTCGAACCCGGGGTGGTCCGGGGCCGCGCTGTAGGCATAGCCGCCGGGGGAGATCTCGGGCCAGGGGTCGCGCCACACGACCACGGCCTCCGACGCCGCCCGCGGGCCTTCCAGCGCGGCGGTCAATTGCGCGCTCAGGTCCTTGGTCGCGGCGATCACGGCCCACTGGGAGCTGACGTCCGCGACCTCGACGCGCATGGCGAACCTCATGGACTCCAACCACGCCGCGAGCCCGGGAGCCTCCTGAGCCTCGGCAATGAGCCACGTGGTGGTTCCGTCGTCCACGGCGTGGGGTGCGAACTCGACCCTGCCCTGGATGCTGAGGAACATTGTCTCGGTGCTCTGCCCGGGCTGGAGACCCGTGAGCACCTGCGAGGACAGCGTGGTGAGCCAGCTGAGCCGGTCCGCGCCGGTCACCGTCACAACCCCGCGCTGGGATTGGTCCACGTACCCCGTGCCGCGATCCAGCGCGCGCTGTTCGGGAACGGGGTCCCCGTAGTGGCCGGCCACCCCCTCGTCCAGGTTGTCTGCCGCCACAGCGCCGGGGCGCGAGAGGAGAACGGATCGGTACGAGGAATCAGCGGAAGTCACTGGTGCGAATCAACCTTTTTCAGTTCGGCGGAGGCGTGCGTGGCCAATTCATGACCGTTGGCGGCCATGTCCCACGCCCACATGAGGTTCCCGTTGACCAAGCCGTACAGCCTGGTTCCGGAGGCGTACTCCTTGGACCCCTGGGCACGCATCACGGCGTCCGTGGCGAGGTCCACACGGGGTCCCTTGATCTGCCCGAGGTAGAGCTCGGAAATACCACCCGGGTGAAGCATGGAGACGGAGATGTCGAAACCACCGTCAGCATTACGCAGGTCCTCGACGTCCTGAGCGGTCTTCAGGACCGGCACGGGGTCGGGAGGCAGCATGCCGGGGCCGATATCCCCGTCCTCGCGAGGGCGAGCGAGTTCCCAGAAACCCTGTTCGTAGGTGGCTTCGCGTTGGGGTTCGCCCTCGTCATTGAGGAGCGTGGTCTGCGCGCGGTACACGACGAACGGCAGATTGTGTTGCTCGAACGTGACCCGCTGCAGGAACGCGCGCTGTTCGGCGTCTCCGTAGCCCATGAAGCCCTCGCCCTCCCAGGTCCCCAGGAGCCAAGCGAACGGCACGAGCTCCGGAGTGAGATTGGTGGGGATCTCGACGGGCATGGGTTTAGAGCTGGCCCTTGAAGAGACCGGTGATGACCTTCAGAGCAATACCGCCGATCGCGAGACCGGCCAGAACCAACAGGACGAGGTAAAAGATTTCGAGTGCAAGCATGGTTCTAAGCTACCACGGTGGCCAGTATCCGACCGGCGAACAGCGCTGCCACACCGAGTAGTGCAACGGGTGTTACGCCCAGGGTCAGCAACCCCCTGCGCTCAGGTGTCTCCGGTGCCGCGGAAATGATCCGCACACCCACCACACCGATGATGAGGGCGAGCGGCAAACCCACGCCGGTCATGGTGACCCAGGTGCCCAGCCCGTAGAGCTCCTCCACGTGACTGAGCCCGATCCAGCCCGAGGCGCTCACGGCGGCCAGGACACCCGTCACGGAGGCCAGGGTGGATTCCAACCGGCCCGTGGCTCCTTCACCTCGCACCAATTCGGCCACGCACACGATCATGAAGGCCACGCCCACCACGGCCGGGAGCCAGATGAGCTGCTGATCCGGGACGAAGTTCACCAGGGAACACGCGCCCACGCCGGCCGCGGCAATGATCACGTTGTGCCGGCGGCGGGCCTTGATCCCTGTAGCCGCGGGCCACCCCACCGCGATCACCACGGCCATCACCACGGAGACGATCAGCGGAAGCAATCCACCCAGCACACTGGCACCGAGGGCAAGAATCAGCGAGCCGGCAGCCGCGCCGATGATCCTTGCGTATCTCATGGGTGTCCTCCGCGCACGGTCTGGGGCAGATGTTCCCTTCAGCCTAACCGCCCCGAACGTGGGAACGGGTCAGCACGCCTACTGGCCCGGGCAACGAGGTTCCCCATGTCCGTGAAAGTTACGGCACCGGTGAAATATTTATAATGGTCGTCATAGCCGCCCGGGGGAATTCCCTTGGTGGACTCCCCTCACCATCAACGGGATGATCCGTGCTCCAGATTGTGCTGCTCAGCGATGAAACCAATGCGCTCGCCACTGTTCTTCCCGGTTTGGAACTTCTCTCGCACCAAATAGACGTAGTGCCGCTCAGTTCCTCGGGGGCCCTTAAACGCGTGCGGCAACCGGATGTCGTGGTCCTGGACGGCACCACCAACATGGTGGCCGCGCGCAACACCGCCCAGAGTTTGGCCGCCCGAGACACATCCGTTCCCGTGCTCCTGGCTTTGACCGAGGGCGGGATGGCGGCCGTGGCGGCGTCGTGGTGTGTCACGGACGTGGTGCTGCACACTGCCGGGCCCGCGGAGATCGAGGCCAGATTGCGACTGGCGAGCGTCCGAGGCCCGGACGAGGCGCAGGACGAGTCCGTGATCAGGGCCGGTAACGTGACCATCGACGACGGCTCGTACACCGTCAAGATCGGCGGTGCCCCGCTGAACCTCACGTACAAGGAGTTCGAGCTGCTCAAATACCTTGCACAGAACGTGGGCCGTGTCTTCACCCGCGCCCAGTTGTTGTCGCAGGTGTGGGGGTACGACTATTACGGCGGTACACGCACGGTGGATGTCCACATTCGAAGGCTGCGCGCGAAATTGGGGGCCGATCACGAACACCTGATCACCACGGTGCGTAACGTGGGGTACAGCTTCACGGCGGGCCGGGACAGCGAGTCCTGACGCGCCGTCCAACCGCTCACAGTGGAGGTATGTCATGGCCGTGACCATTCTCAGTCAGGACGGGGTTCCCGATCCCGCAGCCTTGACGGATCTGGCTCAACGAGCCACCCGCGCCGACGGCGATCCCCCGTTCTCGGATCAGACGCTCGTTGACGTGCGGTCGGCCAGGGCGGGGCTTCGCTCGGTTATCGCGACCGAGGACGGCGCCCTGGTGGGTGTCGCGGTCATCAACCCGGACTCGGACCAGGCCTCCACCTTCACCGTGGAACTCGTGGTGGACCCCGAACGTCGCGGCGCCGGGATCGGCACAGCCCTGGTACGAGAGGTGCGCGGGCAGGTCGAGGGCACGGTGGAAGCCTGGGGCCACGGTGATCATCCGGGGGCCCGGCGACTCGCCGAGACCTACGGGCTGACGGCGGTACGCGACCTGCACCGTTTGAGGCGACAACTGCGCGGGTCCTCCGACCTTCCCTTGCCGGTGGATCTGACCGAGGATCTCGAGATCCGGCCGTTCGAACCGGGCCGCGACGAGAACGGGTGGCTGAGAGTCAATGCACAGGCGTTCTCGGATCACCCGGAGCAGGGCAAAATGACCCTGGACGACCTCCATCAGCGAGAGGCCGAGGAATGGTTCGACGCGCCCGGATTCCTACTGGCCGTAAGGGCCGATGACCCCGAGGACATCCAGGGCTTTCACTGGACCAAGATCCACCCCGCATCGGACGGCTCCCCCGCAATGGGTGAGGTCTACGCCGTGGGTATCGCCCCGGAACAACAGGGCCGAGGACTCGGCAAGGCGCTGACCGCCGCGGGCGTCAATTACCTGGCCGACCAGGACCTTGAGAACGTGATGTTGTACGTGGATGGGGACAACACTGCCGCCATGGCCCTGTACGAAAAGCTTGGTTTCGAACGGTGGCACCTGGATGTGATGTTCCGGGGCGAGATCACCGGATAACATCTGAGAGGCGCCGTCCCGCCCCATCGGGTGAAGGAACGCGTGCCACCTTGGTCCATCAGACAGAGAGCGGGTCATGGCAAGAAGTAATGCCTCCGGAAAGTTTGACGTCTACGCCGCAGGCTGTCTGTGTTGGCGCCGCAGTGCGGGCGAGCTTCAGGTGCTGGTCATCCACCGGCCGCGTTATGACGACTGGTCCTGGCCCAAAGGCAAACAGGACAACGGTGAGACCCTCCCGGAGACCGCTGTGCGTGAACTGCGCGAAGAAGTAGGCCTGTCCGTGCGCTTGGGTGTGCCGCTGCCGGCGATCCGTTACCAGGTCAAGGACCAGGCCAAACTGGTGAAGTACTGGGCCGCGGAGATCTCGGCTTCCGCGCGGGCCACACCGGATCACGGTGAGGTGGACGAGCTGCGGTGGGTGAGTGCGGACCGGGCTCACACAATGCTCAGCAACGCGGCCGACCGTGAACCCCTCGACGAACTGGTGGCCCTGCATCGCAACGGCACCCTGGCGACCCGCCCCGTCATCATTGTGCGTCACGCCAAGGCGAAGCCCCGTTCCTCCTGGCAGCGCGCGGAGGGCGATCGTCCCCTGGCGGCCACCGGCAAGCGGCAGGCCCTGGCCGTCACACGGTTGTTGGCCGCCTGGCAACCCAGGAGGGTTCACACCTCCCCGTGGTTGCGTTGCATGTCCACGGTGATTCCGTACGCCAAGAAGTACAACGCCAAGGTCAAGGAACGCTCGCAGTTGACGGAGGCGGCCCACAAGCGCTCCCCCAAGAAGGCCGCAGCGGTGGTCGAGCAGCTTTTCGACACGGAGCACCCCGCGGTGCTGTGCACCCATCGTCCGGTCCTACCCACGGTGCTCAAAGTACTTGCCCGTCACATGCCCGGCTCCATGGTCGAGCAGTTACCCGATGCGGATCCGTACCTTTCCCCCGGTCAAATGATCGTGCTTCAGATGCCACGGAACCACAAGGGCCGGGCCGTGAGTTGTGAGATCATCACCCCGTTCGACGACTGACCCGTGAGTCAGTGCGGCCGGCGGCCTCCGGCCCGGTAACACCGGCCGGACCCGTGGCCGGTCTGCGGGCCCGTATTCAGCACAAAGGAAACCATGTCTGCCATTCCCACGCCCTACGAAGATCTTCTGGCCGAAGTCATGGCCCACGGTGCCCTGAAGTCCGACCGGACCGGCACGGGTACGCGCTCCGTGTTCGGCCGGCAGATCCGCTACGACCTCTCCGAATCGTTTCCCCTGCTGACCACTAAACGCGTGCACTTCAAATCTCTTGCCCTGGAACTGTTGTGGTTCCTGTCCGGGTCCTCCAACGTGCGCTGGTTGCAGGAACGGGGTGTGAGCATCTGGGACGAATGGGCGGACGAGAACGGTGACCTCGGCCCCGTGTACGGCGTGCAGTGGCGCAGCTGGCCGGCCGGTCACGGTGAGAGCATCGACCAGATCGCGCGCGTGGTGGAATCCATCAGGAACTCGCCGCATTCTCGCCGTCACGTGGTGACCGCGTGGAACCCCGCCGAGGTCGAGAGCATGGCATTGCCGCCGTGCCACGCCCTGTTCCAGTTCTACGTGCAACCCCGCGAGGACGGGCCCGACGCCCTCAGTTGCCAGCTGTACCAACGTTCCGCGGACCTTTTCCTGGGCGTGCCCTTCAATATTGCTTCCTACGCGCTGCTCACCATGATGGTGGCCCAGCAATGCAATCTGGTCCCGGGTGAGTTCATCTGGACCGGAGGAGACTGCCACATCTACACCAATCATGTGGAGCAGGTCACCCGGCAACTGGCCCGCGAACCCTACCCGTATCCGCAATTGAAGATCCTGCGCACCCCGGATTCCATCTTCGACTACGAGTACGAGGACTTCGAAGTGGTCAACTACCAGCACCACCCCGGCATCAAGGCACCGGTGGCGGTATGAGCGCCGCACGATCCGCGTCTCGACCCGCGACGAGCCGGAACGGCCCCACCGTGGGTGCTATCTGGGCCCAAAATCCCCAGGGCATCATCGGCAAGGACGGTACGATCCCCTGGCACGTACCGGAGGACCTGCGGTTCTTCTCGAGCACCACCACCGGCCACCCGGTAATCATGGGGCGCCGCACCTGGGAATCGTTCCCCCCCCGATTCCGACCGCTTCCGGGGCGGGCCAACATCGTGGTGACCAGCCGCCCCGAGACCGTGGCGAGCGAGCGTGAAAACGTGTGGACGGCGGCGTCGTACGCGCAAGCCCTGGAACTTGCGCTGTCGCTGCTCGAGGACCCGAACGGCGAGATCTGGGCCATTGGCGGGACCCGGATCTGGGCAGACGCCCTCGCCCACGAAACGCTGCCGTTGACACGCGCCTACGTGACCACCGTGGACCTCGCGGTGGACGGCGACACCGTAGCGCCGCGGCTGGATGACACATGGCACCAATGCGAACTGGCCGACTGGGCCGAGTCCAGCAAGGGGCCCCGTTTCCGCGTGGACGAGTACACGCGCGGATAAGTCCCCGTGAGAGGTGCCACGGCACCTCGACGGAACATGAGATAGCGTGATCTTGACCACTTCTATCTTGGAGGATTGAGCTGCCGTGACCACTGGCCCCACACCGAGCATCCATGAGAGCCCCACGCTCGAGCTCCGCGCCAATCCCGATCGTGGCCGCTATGAGCTGTGGGACGATCAGCAGTTCATCGGCTTCCTGGGGGTTGAAATCCTTGAGGACGGCACCGTGGACGTGCAGCACACCATTGTGGCCGAGGCTTTCGGCCGTCAGGGCTACGCCCGAACCCTGGTGACCTTCGTCCTCGACCAGTTCCGTGAACAGGGCGTGCAGATCCGCCCCACATGCACGTACGTGCTCGACTACCTGCGGCGCTTCCCGAGCTATCAGGATCTGGTGGCCGAAACCCCGGATCCGCGCAACCAGGAGTAACCGTGGGGCACGCCCGATCTCCGGGTCATAGACTGGGCGGCATGACTTCACAACCCTCAGCCGTAGGCTTCATTGGCTGGCGCGGCATGGTCGGTTCCGTTCTGATGGACCGACTGCGCGTCGAAAACGACTTCGCAAGCCTCGACCCCGTCTTTTTCTCCACCTCCAATGCCGGAGGCACCGCACCCACCATTGAGGGCATGGGTGACGCCGGGACGTTGCAGGACGCCTACGACATTGAGGCGCTGTCCGCACTTCCCATTCTGGTGACCGCCCAGGGTGGCGACTACACGAAGGCCGTGCACTCCAAGCTGCGCGAGGCCGGCTGGGACGGCATCTGGATCGACGCGGCCTCCACCCTGCGCATGGAAGAGTCCTCCATCATCCCGTTGGATCCGGTCAACCGCGACGTGATCGATGCGGGTCTGGCACGCGGAGTAAAGGACTTCACCGGCGGTAATTGCACGGTCTCGTGCATGCTCATGGGCCTGGGCGGGCTGTTCAACAACAACCTGGTGGAGTGGACCACCTCCATGACCTACCAGGCCGCGTCCGGTGGCGGCGCCCGCCACATGCGCGAGGTCATTCAACAGTTCGGGGACATCCACGGTTCCGTCTCGGATCAGCTCACCGACGCCGCCTCGGCCATTCTCGAGATCGACCGCGCCGTGCTCGCCAAGCAGCGTTCCGGTGATTTGGACGCCTCACAGTTCGGGGTCCCGCTGTCCGGTTCGCTCATTCCATGGATCGACGCCGATCTGGGCAACGGCCAGTCCCGCGAGGAATGGAAGGCCGAGGCCGAGACCAACAAGATCCTGGGTCGCTCCGGCGATGACTTGATTCCCGTGGACGGGTTGTGCGTGCGCATCGCCGCAATGCGCAGCCACTCCCAGGCGCTGACCATCAAGTTGCGCGAGGACCTTCCGGTGGCGGAGATCGAGCGGATCATCGACGCCGAGAACCAGTGGGCCAAGGTCATTCCCAATACCAAGGAAGCCAGCATGCAGGACCTGACGCCGGTGGCCGCCTCCGGTTCGCTGGACATCCCGGTGGGCCGCATCCGCAAACTCTCCATGGGCCCGGAGTACATCTCCGCCTTCACCGTGGGAGATCAATTGCTGTGGGGTGCCGCAGAACCCCTGCGTCGCATGCTCAAGATCGTGACCGGCACGCTGTAGGCCTCGCCGCCTATTTCGCGCTCGTTCCAAGGGCCGCGACACGCAGGTGTCGCGGCCCTTGGAGTAGGTGATGTGGTTTGTCACGGGCGCGGCGGAACCGCCACTCGGCCACAATGTTCGACCACCAGCGCCAGGCCTTGAGGGCCAGCCGCTTGACCCGCTGATTGAGCCGGTGCGCCCACGCGAATTCGGTGCTCCACAGACCGATACCCAGGAAGATGAACAACCACCCGGGACCCGGCGTGACCAACATGATGATTCCCAAGACCACGAAGAGCGCGCCCAGCACCGTCACCAACGTCAGGTGAATTGCGCGCAGGGCGGGGTGTTTGTGGGAGAACTCCCTGACTCGCAGCACGGCCCGATGGATCCGGCCGCCTTGCTCTCCACGCCGGATCTCTTCCTGGAGGTCTGAACTCATGCTGTCGGGAGCACCTAGAGGCTCATCCCCACGAGGACCGGTTCGGCGACCAATCGCACGCCGAACACGTGCTCCACGCCGTCACGCACGGTACGGGCCAAAGATGCCAGGTCGTCGGAGGAGGCCCTACCGCGATTGGTCATGGCCAGGGTGTGTTTGGTCGAGACGGCGGCGCGGCCGGCGGCCACGGACTCGCCGTCGAGGTCCAGCTGCTGATTCCGCGAGCCTGGGAGCCCGAACCCCTTACCGAATCCGGATTGGTCGATGAGCCACGCGGCGGACAATTTGGTGGCCCCGGGGATCTGGTCACCCGCGGCGTCGAGCACGGGGTAGCGCGGTGCGTCAGCAGGGAGGCCCTCCAGGCGGGCCGGGTCCTCCACGATGGGGTTCGTGAAAAATGAACCGGTGCTGTACGTGTCCCGGTCCTCCGGGTTGAGCACCATTCCCTTGGAGGCTCGCAACCGCAGTACGGTCTCGCGCACCGTTTCCAGTGGTGCACACTCACCGATCTCCACGCCCAGTGCCGAGGCCAGCTGCCCGTAGCGCACGGGCAACCCCACGTCCTGGGGCAGCAACCGGAATGTCACGGTGAGCACCACGTAACGCGGGGACCCGTGCTTCATACTGCGCTTGAGCACGGAATCGCGGTAGGAGAACTCGAGGTCATCGGTGCCGAAAGTGCGCAGCTCACGGGCCTGCCGATCCCAGGTGCGGACGCTGTGGATGGTCTGCGACACCTCCGTGCCGTACGCACCCACATTCTGCACGGGAGTGGCTCCCGTGGTCCCGGGAATGCCGGACAGCGTTTCCAGGCCCGCCAGGCCCCGTTGAACGCTCCATTGAACCGCCTGCTCCCACGAGTGCCCGGCCTGGAACTCGACCAGACAGCCGTGGGCGGGCGATGTCTCCACCACCTGGATACCCTCCGTGGCCACGTGCACCACGGTCCCCTCGAAGCCATTGTCCGAGGCAAGAATGTTGGAGCCCCCGCCCACGATCAGAACCGGCTCGCCGGCGTCGTCCGCCGTGGCCACCGCATGAATCAGTTGCTCTTCGGTCTCCGCCTTGACGTAGCGGGAAGCGGGGCCGCCCACCGCGGTGGTGGTCAGATCGGCCAGTCGGGGTGCATTCATGATCGTTAACTCTAGTGCTAGAACTTCACAACAACCTGAGCCTTGACCAAGACCTTGAGCGCCTTGGCCTCGGCCGGATCCGTACCCTCCTCGGCCAGGTCGGGTGCCGTCACCGTGAGGTCCACGCGCACGGTGCGGGCCTCCTGGTCCACCGCACCGATCGCGCCGCTCACGGACAACTCGGTACTGGATCGGACTTCCGTGTCGAAACGGTTGGGGACGACCACGGGCTTGGTGAACCGAGTTTGATAATCGACCACGGCGCCCGCGTCACCTGCCCACTCGGTCACCAGACCCACAGCGGCACCCATGGTGAACATCCCGTGGGCAATCACGTTGGGAAGACCCACGTTCTGGGCGAAGTCCTGGTTCCAGTGGATCGGGTTGAAGTCGCCGGAGGCACCGGCGTACTTCACGAGATCCGCACGGGACACCGGCACGGTGCGCTCGCCGATGGGCTGGCCCTTGTCGAGTTGCTCGAATGCAACATTCATTACTGATCCTCCCCGCGTACCAACAACGACGACGTGGTGGTGGCCACCTGCTCGCCCGCCACGGTGGTGATTTCCACCCGGGAGGTGATCATGGCACCCGACCCCATGGGCCGCACCTGGTCGACCGTGACGGCCGCCAGGAGCTCGTCACCGGCCACGATGGGGCGGTGATGTGTAAAACGCTGCTCGGTGTGTACCACGCGGGAGAAATCGATACCCGCGCTCGGATCCTGGATCAGGGCGGCGTCGGCGCGCTGGGACACGATGATCGCAAAGGTGGGCGGGGCCACGAGATCGTCGTACCCGGCGGCCTGAGCGGACTCGACGTCGAAATGGACGTTGTCCGTGGCCTTGACCGCGGAGGCGAACTCGCGGATCTTCTCTCGGGACACCTGGTAGGCGGGCGCAGCCGGATACGTGCGGCCCACTACCTCTTCTGAAATGGCCATGGCTCTCCTCGGTCGGGTGAAAATTTTCCCCCAGCCTACTGGGCGGAGCGTCCGGGCAAAGACAAAGACGCCGTTCCGCATGGAACGACGTCTTGGAAGTAGCGGTGGACGGGCTCGATCCGTCGACCTCACGATTATGAGTCGTGCGCTCTAACCAGCTGAGCTACACCGCCATTTCACGAATGAACCTGCGGCTCGTGTGCACAAGCCGCAGGCCCTCATCATGAGAGCCCCGACCGGGAATCGATCCCGGGACCTCCATCTTACCAAGATGGCGCTCTACCACTGAGCTATCGGGGCAACGCGGAAAACTCTAACAGCATTTCGGCGAGTTGCAAAAACGAGCTGAACCCACCGAATCCGCAGCGTATCCGCGGGGTGCCGACCGCCCGAATCCGGGCGGTCAGCGGGGTCTGTCAGCGGTCGCGGAAGCCACCGTTGCCCTTGGGGAAGCCTTTCTTGCGCGGGCGGTCCTGGTACGAGGAGCCACCACCACGGGAACGGTCCCCACCGCGGTACCCGCCGCGATCCGAGCGATCGCCACGGTCGAACCGACCGCCGCGGTCGCCATCACGGTCACGGAATCGGCCGCCCTCACGAGAGCCACCACGAGAGCCGCCGCCACCGGGGCCGCGGTCCTCCTGGATCCGGATCGGGGAGCCATTGATGCGGGTGTTGGACAGCTTGTCCATGGTGCCCGCGGGCAGGTTCTCGGACAGGCCCACCAACGTGAAGTTGGGGTGAATGTCGATCGCGCCGATCTGCGAACCGTTCAGGCCACCCTCGTGCGTCAGCGCGCCCACAATGGCGCCCGGTGCCACGCGGTCACGGTGTCCAACCGCCAGCTTGTAGGTACGCATGCCGGCCTCGGGGCCGCGGCGAGCACCGCCACGCGGGCCGTCGGAACGCTCACGGCGGTCACGGTCGCGCTTACGCTGCGGGAGCTCGGGAAGCTCTTCGGCCAGGAACGGACGGCCGTCCTGAGCGATCACGGCCAACGCTGCTGCGATCTCCGCGGCGTCCACGTCGTGCTCGTTCTCGTAGTGCTTCACGAGCTCGCGGAAGAAGGACAGGTCCTCGGACTCGATGGTCTCCGCGATCTGGTTGGCGAAGTTCTCCTTGCGGGTGCGGTTGACGTCCTCGACGGACGGCATGCGCATCTGCTCGACCGGCTGACGCGTGGCCTTCTCGATGGCGCGCAGCAGGTACTTCTCCCGCGGGGTCATGAAGAGAATGGCCTCGCCCTTGCGGCCCGCACGGCCGGTGCGGCCGATGCGGTGCACGTAGGACTCGGTGTCGTGGGGAATGTCGTAGTTGACGACCAGGGAAATGCGCTCGACGTCCAGACCGCGCGCGGCGACGTCGGTGGCGACCAGGATGTCCACCTTGCCCTCACGCAACGAGTCCACGGTGCGCTCGCGCAGATTCTGCGGGATGTCACCGTTGATCGCAGCCGCGGTGTAACCGCGGGCCTTGAGCTTGTCGGCGATCTCCTCGGTCGCGGCCTTGGTGCGGACGAAGACGATCACGCCGTCGTAGTCCTCGACCTCGAGCACGCGGGTCATGGCGTCCAACTTGTGCGGGCCCATGACCTGCATGAAGCGCTGACGCGTGTTGGTGCCGGTGGTGGTCTTGGCCTTGACCGTGATTTCCTTGGGATCGCGCAAATATTGCTGCGCGATCCGGCGAATGGCCTTGGGCATCGTGGCGGAGAACAGGGCGACCTGCTTCTCCTCCGGGGTCTGGCTGAGGATCTTCTCGACGTCCTCGGAGAAGCCCATGCGAAGCATCTCGTCTGCCTCGTCGAGCACCACGTAGGCAATGTCGTCGAGCTTGAGCGAACCCTTACTCAGGTGATCGATCACGCGACCGGGGGTACCCACTACAACCTGGGCGCCGCGGCGCAGACCGGCCAGCTGCGGGCCGTAGGAAGAACCACCGTACACGGGCAGCACGGTGAAGTCGTCAAGGTGGGTCGCGTAGGAACCAAAGGCCTCGGCCACCTGCAGTGCGAGCTCACGCGTGGGCGCCAGCACCAGCACACGGGTGGAGCGCTGGGGACCGTGCAGGTCGGACAGCTCCGCCAACTTGGACAGCGCGGGAACCGCGAAGGCAGCGGTCTTGCCGGTACCGGTCTGGGCCAGACCCACCACGTCGCGGCCGCTCAGCAGAGCGGGAATGGTGGCTGCCTGGATGGGCGAGGGGTACTCGTACCCGACGTCGTCGAGTGCGGCCAGAATGCGGCCGTCGACGCCGAGTTCGGCGAAGGTGGGAGTGTCGGGCTTGGCTGCGGCGGGCTCAGCGGCGCTTTCGGTGCCCTGGGGAGCCTCGGTAGTAGTGGGCGTCTCAAGCTCTGCAGCAGTTTCGGGAGTGGATTCAGTGGGCATGGGTGAACCTCGCTTCGGTGGGGTGGAAATGATTGACACCGGTGCGTGCGGTCCTACCGCGTGTGCCCCTGATCGACATGCCTGCTACGGCGAAACGATTTAATGAGGACAGAAAAACCGGGATGATAACGCCAAAGTCTAGCGCACTTCGTTGCGTTACGGAGACTCCCGCCCCAGCAGAATGATGTTCCCCTCGTCACGTTGGGTGGCATACTGCTCGCCATACAATTCTTGGGCATACGCTGCGGGATCCTCCGGAGGATTTTGCCCCCACGTGCCACTTTCGCGGTCGATCACCACGAAGTCGGGGGCAGGATCGTCCGCATTGCCGATCCAATGCACGTCCGCTCGGGACACCAACCCATTGATCAGCGTCAGGTCCGTGGCCACCGATGCTCCTTCCGGGACGGCCTGGACCGTGGCGGCCTTGATGTCCGCTCGGGGGTCCTCGCGCCAGGCCTCCCCCGTCACCAGTTGGGCGAGCGGTTGCTGCGTCGCGACCGCGAGCGCCACGACCAGCGCAACCCACGGCCCGAGCTGCGCCGCTGCCCGTGCGGTCCGAGAACGGGTGCCCCCCGCCCGGAGTCTCACCACCGCGTCGATCACGGCGATGAACACAATGGGCATGATCACCGCGTTGTAATGCCACCCCGGGCCCCAGTATCCGTGATTGGGTGAGAGCATTCTCCACGCGAGCGTGGGCAGGGCCACCAGGGCCAGCGGGGAGCGCACCGCGACCACCGCCCCCGCCACAAGGGTGAGCAACCACGTGCCGAGTTTCTGGTCGGGCACGAACAACGTGATCACCGCCCCGGCCGGGTCACGCAGGGCACCGGCGACATCCAAGGTGTCCGCGTACGCGAACGCACCGTGCGGGTTCAGCCCCGGCAGGATCACCCAGACCGCCAGCAGACTCAACCCGATTCCCCACGCTATCAGGAGCGCTCCGAGCACGGCCGGTTGCTGCGAGGTGCGGCTCAGTGCCGTGGCAAATTCTTTGGCCGACGACGCCGCCGCCAGCCCACCTCCCGCGGCGCGGCCTGGCGGTTCGTACACGCGATGCAACCACCGCGCTGACGCCCGCACGGTGGGCCGGAATGCGTGCCCCACCATCACGGCCCCCACGGCGGCGACCGTCATCCCCAGGTCTTCCTTCACAAGGGCGACCGGGGCGGCCCACAAAACCGCCGACGGCCAGCGCCGTTGCCTCAGGGCGCACAGCGAGAGGGCAAGCAGCGGCACCGCCAGCGCGACCTCGTGGAACTGCACGGCCACCGCGTTCTGCAGCCCGAAACTTAATCCGTAGGCCGCCGAGAGGGCCCCGGCCGGCGCGGGCCGCAGGGCACGAGCGGCGCACCAGGAAACCACACCCACGGACCATCCCAGCAGGACGTCCTGAAGAATCATCGGCGTCAGAGCGGACGGAAACAGCCAATAGGCGGGCGCCAGCACCGCCAGCAACGGGTGGAAGTGATCGCCGAGCAGGTTGAAATCATGGCCCTTGATATTCACCACTGGTGGCTGTCCGGCGGCGTAGGACTGCAGCAGCTGCGTGAAGATCGCGTTGTCCCACGAAGGCACCTCCCACTGGTGCCATTGTGTGAGGGAGAACAGCGTGTAGAGCAGCGTGAAGGCCACGCCCATCCCGACTGGCCACCAGCGCCGGCGACCACGGACCCCTGAGTTACGCCCGAAGAACACAGCCGTCGGGGACGCAGAATACTCAAGCGCTGTGGACACGGGACCTCCTGACGTGGGGTGCGGTCGTGGGCAGGATATCCCAGCGGCCCCTTGCGCCGGTGAACACGCATGCGGCGGATCGTTCTTGTCGCGCGGGGCACTCTCCGCCCCGGCCTGTCCTCAAAGGCGCCCGAGGCCTGTGCATGTCGTGGGTACGTGGAAAGATGTGGGCATGTCCTTGCACGCGACCGTTGTCCCCGTGGTGGAGTCCGCCCGGCTCCAATGGTCGCCGGCAGGAGCTGTCCATCTGGGGCAGACCCTCTCCGTGCTCGGGCGCGGTAGCACTGACCCCACGGTACGTGTGTTGTCCCCCGAGTGCGTATGGGTCACCACCAGACATCACGATCTGGCGGTCTCTGCTCGCTTCACTCGGGCACCCGCCAGCGCGGGGAGCGCCCCCTTGGAGCGGGACATCGTGGTAGACGCGTGGGGACCGGGCGCGGCCACCTGGATCGACAGTGCCCCCAACTGGTGCGGTACCGCAGACGACTGGACGGTTTTCGAGACGTCCGCCGCATACCACCTGTTGCCGGAGCGACTGCAACTGGCGCGGCGTCGGCACCCCGGTTTGAGGCTGCCCGCAACCGGTGCGGTCACCGACCGGGCGGTCATCTCCATCATTGAGCAGCGTGTGACGGCCATCGAGGCGATCAGGGCCTACCGCTACCTGATGCGCCTGGCCGGTGAGCGCGCACCGGGTCCCGCCCCGACCGGGATGTACGTCCCTCCCACCGCGGAGCAATGGCGGAGCATTCCCTCGTGGCAGTGGCACCGAGCGGGTGTGGATCCGCGACGCTCCGCCACCGTCATGCGAACGGTGCAGCGCGCGAGTGCGCTGGAGCGACTGGGCACGCTCACTGATCCCGCGCGGGTGCGTGCCACGCTTCAAACGCTCAACGGCATAGGGGTATGGACGGCTGCGGAGATCACACAGTGCACGCACGCGGACCCGGATGGCATCAGCGTGCGTGACTACCACCTGGCGGATTATGTGTGCTGGTTCTTCGATGGCGCACCGGGCTCGGACGATCGGATGGAGGAATTGCTGGAACCGTGGCGGGGGCACCGGCAGCGCGTGGTGCGGTTGATCAAGGCCAGCGGCCACCGTAAACCGGCGTTCGGACCACGTTTGACTCCCGCGGACCACCGCCGGCATTGACGGTGACGGTTGCGCTGTCTCCGGCCCCGAGCCAAGTGAGGGTTGGTTAACCTAGCTAGCTAACCGTGGGGTGGCGGAGCAGACTTGGCGCATGAGCGAGCATGTCCTCACCGAACCCCACAACGACAAGTACGCCGATAAACTCAACAAGCTCCGCGCCGGGGTCCTGGGCGCGAACGACGGCATTGTGTCCGTGGCTGCCACGGTGGTCGGCGTCGCCGGTGCGACCTCCGATTCTTGGCCAGTTCTCGTTGCCGGCTCAGCTGCGGTCATCGGCGGCGCACTGTCCATGGCCCTGGGAGAATACGTGTCGGTGTCCAGCCAGAAGGACTCGCAAGAGGCCCTGATCGCCAAAGAAGTGCTGGAGCTCCAGCAGATGCCGGAGGCCGAGCTGGAAGAGCTGACCGACATCTACCGGTCTCGCGGCCTGTCTCGCGACACGGCCCGGCAAGTGGCGGTTGAACTCACCGAACGCAATGCGCTGCTCGCGCACCTGGATGCCGAGTTGGGTATCGATCCCGAGGACATTCCCAGCCCGTGGGCTGCGGCGTGGGCATCGGCGCTGGCTTTCCTGCTCGGCTCGATTCTCCCCATGCTCGCCATCCTGCTACCCCCGCCGGAATGGCGGATTCCCGTCACATTCGTTGCCGTGCTCGCTGCCCTGGCAATCACGGGCACTCTGGGCGCCCGGCTGGGTGGCACCCCGCACGTGGGGCGCGCGTCCGCTCGCGTGGCCATAGGTGGTGCACTCGCCCTCGGAGCCACGTTCCTCATAGGATCACTGCTGGGCGTCACCGCCGCTTAGGCACCATTCGTGAACGTGAGGGGTGGCCGGGCAGGGGTTGATGCACCCGAAGAGTTCGACCGTGGACAGACGCGGGGGCGCTCTCCCATGAGAGAGCGCCCCCGCGGGGTTTAAGTCTTGTGCTGGGTCAGTTGGCCTGCTCGCCCTCGGCGGCCTGCTTCTCGACCTCGGCGCGAACCTCTTCCATGTTCAACCCCTTGACCGCGTCAATGACCTGGTCCAAAGCGTTGCCCGGCATGGCACCGGGTTGTGAGAAGACCAGGATGCCCTCACGGAACGCCATGAGAGTGGGAATGGATGAAATCTGTGCGGCAGCAGCCAGCCCCTGCTGGTCCTCGGTGTCCACCTTGCCGAACACGATGTCCGAGTGCTGCTCGGAAGCGGCCTCGTAGGTGGGAGCAAACTGCTTGCAGGGTCCGCACCAGTCCGCCCACCAGTCCAACAACACGATGTCATTGTCGGAGATGGTCTGGCCCAGAGTGTCTTGGGTGATGTCTACAGTAGCCATGGACCCAGCCTAAAACGCCGCCACCCGCAACCCCAGAGCGTTCACTGCTGGCACAAGAGCCCGCCCGATAAGCGATCCCGAAAGGAACCGCGTGAACCCACAGCTTGGCATCATGACGTGGGGAGAGATCGCCCCGGATCTTTCGACGGGTCAGCGCCCGAGTCCCTCGGAACGCCTTACGAACGTGTTGGAGTTGGCCAGAACGGCAGAATCCGTGGGGCTACACATTATGGGTATCGGTGAGGGTCACGGGCCTCATCGGATCAATCAGGACCCGTTCCTGTTGCTTGCCGCGCTCTCCCAGGTCACCGAGCGGATCCGGTTGAGCGCTACCGCCAGCGTGCTCACGACCGCGGACCCGATTCGCATTGCCGAACAGCTCAGCCTCCTGTCATTGCTCTCCAACGGCCGCGCGGACCTCGTGGCCGGAAGGGGCGCACTCCCCCGGGACCTGGACATGTTTGCCGTCGAGTCGCACCTGCAGGAAGAAATTTTCGAGGAACGCCTTGATCAGCTCCTCGAGGTACTTCGCCCGGGCCCGTCCGAGTTGCTCGGCGACTTCCGCGACCATGCCCGCAACGTCGAACTACCCGCTACCGGGCGGGACCCACGAGATCTGGTGTGGGCGGCGTCGTCGGGCTCGCCCAGGTCGGTCCTGCGCGCGGCGGGGCACGGACTCGGTGTCGTGCTCAACGTCATGGAGGGCGAATGGCGCAACCTCATGCCGTACATCAAGGCCTACCGCGAAGCCCTGCGCGGTTTCGGGGATCACACCTCGGCGCGGGTGGGTCTCGCTTTACCCGCCCTGGTGGTCCCCGACGACTTCACAACCGACCCCTGGCAAGCGGCCGTCGAGCTGGCGCACCCCTACTTCTCGGCGGGTGCCCGCACCTACGGGGCGGCCTCTCCGGAGGACCCGATATGGACCCTCGAGGAATTCGCGGCTCAGTGCGCCCCGGCCGGGTCGCTCCTGGTGGGCGGTGTGAGCAACGTGGTCGAAAAGCTTTCCATGCTGCATCGTGAACTGGACCTGGAAAGAATCTTGCTGCGCGTGGACGTCAACGGGCTACCGCATGACACGGCCATCCGTACGGTTCGTCTGCTGGGTGAACAGGTGCTGCCGCAGCTGCGCGAAAAGCACATGCACGGCCGGGACCGGTAACCGCATCCGGAACTTCCCCTCAGGGAGCCTGCACCCACTGGACCAGCTGGATGATCACGCCATTGGGATCCAGAACCTGGAAGTAGCGCTCACCCCAGGGCTCGGTCTCTATGGGGGTCGGGATGGTCAGGTTCCGGGACCGCAAGCGGTCCCATTCTGCATCTATGTCGTCCACTTCGAAAACGACGAGCAGACCGGGACCCACCGCGCCCGCGTGGCTGCGAGGTTTGAACGTTTTTAACCCCGCGCGAAGAAACACCACGTTGAACCCGGCATCGTCATGTGCCAGCGACGCAAATCCGTCCTGGGACATGACCTCACGGAAGCCGAAGTGTTCAGCAAGGAACAGTGCAGACGCAGAAACGTCCGCGACGTTGAGGGAGATGGCGGAAGCGGTGATGTTCATGGCTGACCCCTAAGATTATTAGCGTACAACGTACGATAATAACTAGGATGCCTTCATGTCACGATTAATTCCAGAATCTTCCGCCTCCCTCGATCGCGACGCCGTCAAGAAACATCTCCGCCTGCTGTGGCGACCCCGCACGAACCAACCTGAGCGCCCCGGGCCCCGTCCCAGGATCACCACAACGGGCGTGGTGTCAGCGGCCATCTCCAGGGCCGACTCGGCTGGGCTGGAAAATCTGACCATGCGGGAGCTGGCTGCGGATCTGGGGGTGAAACCCATGACGTTGTACTCCCATGTCCCTGACAAGGCGAGCCTGCTCGCACTGATGACCGACCAAGTGTTCGCTGATTCAGCCGCAACCTTGCCCCATTCTTCGCCCTGGCGCGATCAAGTGCGGGCCGTCATGGACGACACATTTCAGCTGTACTCGTCCCACCCTTGGCTCCTGACCGTTCATACTGAACAGCCGGTACTGGGCCCCGGCTTTTTGGGAAGATACGAACGCCAGCTGCAATGCCTTCAACCTCTGGGGCTCAACGATGTGACCTTGGACGCGACGCTGACTTTCGTCAGCAATTTTGCACGTTCGGCCGCAGCGGACCTCATCGGACAAGAGACCCTGGCACTTTCCGGTAGGGACTGGTGGGAGGCTGCGGGGCCAACCCTTGAGGAGCTGGTTTCTGGCAGTGACTACCCGCTGGCCACGCGCGTTGGCACCGCGGCGGGCCGGGCCCGGGGCGGAACCTACGACGCCGGCAGCAATTACAGCTTTGGCACTCAGTGCGTGTTGGCAGGATTGGGTGCTCTGGTAGACGAATCCATTGCGTAGGAGATCTCGGCACCGCTCAGCCGCGGGTTACAGCTCATCGGATTCGTAGAATCCAGCTGGGAAGTCTTGGAACGCGGACATGAAAAAACCCGGGCCGTCCGGTCCGGGTTTTTCGCTGTGGCAGATGAGGGATTCGAACCCCCGTAGGCATAGCCAGCTGATTTACAGTCAGCCCCCTTTGGCCGCTCGGGTAATCTGCCGCGGCATCACTCACGTGAATGAGCAATAAGGTGCCCCCGCAAGCGGGAGCACCTCAACATTACACAGGGATGACCCCGAGTCCAAAATTAGCCCGATCAGTTCATATGACGAACAATTTTGGTCGCAAAAGCATCCGCTTGCTCCCGAGTGACATCACCCACAGCGACCGCGCGATCCAGGTCCTGACGAATGCCGGCCAGGCGCCGCTGCACCGCCACGCTCTGGACGGTCACCGCATTGGGCTGAACAGCGGGAGGAGTTGGCAGCACGCGGGGTGGTTGGGCCTGGGCCGCTCCGGAACCGCCGACGATGAGTCCCGCGGCAAGCGCAGTTCCCGCGAGGGCGCCACTGCCCCGGCGGAGTGCGGACTTGGACGCCTCGACACCGGGCACACGGATACGCGGCTTTTTCATGGGTAAAACCCGTCCTGACAAGGAAGAATGATGGGCAGAAGCAGAACGGCTACGGTCGATCTGAGTCATGGACTCATCCTTACCCGTGGTCCTGAACCCCGCCTGTGCTCCCGGTGACAAGTTGATAACGACGGCGGGACCGGGACGAGCACTAGGCTGGTCCGTAAGAGTCAGCAGAACGCCTCCAACACCCAGCGAAAGGAACATCGTGGCTTCAGAATCTTCGTTCGACGTGGTCAGCAAGGTAGACAAGCAGGAAGTTTCCAATGCCCTCAATCAGGCCCAGAAAGAGGTGTCCCAGCGCTACGACTTCCGCGGGGTGGGTGCCGAGATCGACTTCTCAGGCGAGAAGATCTTGATCAAAGCCAACTCCGAGGAACGAGCCCAGGCCGTTCTGGACGTGTTCCAGTCCAAGCTCGTCAAACGCGGCATTTCCCTCAAGTCCTTGGACGACGGTGAACCTTACGCCTCCGGCAAGGAGTACCGCATCGAGTCCACCATCAAGGAGGGCATCGCCCAGGACCAGGCCAAGAAGATCACCAAGCTCATTCGTGATGAAGGGCCCAAGGGAGTGAAGGCCACCATCCAGGGCGACGAGCTACGCGTGTCCTCCAAGTCTCGCGATGATTTGCAGGACATCATTGCCCTGCTCAAGGGAGCAGAACTCGACGTGGATTTGCAGTTCGTCAATTACCGCTAAGATGAGCCCGCCCTGGCGGGAAAGAAGGAAGCCGTGACCCGGATTGGGGTCACGGCTTTTTTCTGTGGATGCTCACTCGTCAGTTGGTGCGGCCGTAAAAACCTCCGCTGCGCGCCATGTTCTCCAACCGAGCCACGCGGTCATCGGTCGACGGGTGGGTGCGGAACATGCTTTTGAGTCCGCCACCCCGGAACGGGTTGGCGATCATCAGGTGCGAGGTGTTGACGAGTTTTTGATCGTCAGGATTCATCGGGCGTTGGGAGGCGCCGCCCTCGATTTTGCGCAGTGCGGATGCGAGCGCCAGCGGGTCACCGGTGAGCTGCGAGCCGTCCTGGTCGGCGTCGTATTCGCGGGTCCGTGAGATGGCCATTTGGATGACCATGGCGGCAACGGGAGCCAAGAAGGCCATGAGCAAGGTCACCAGCGGGTTGCCACCGCGATCCCCGCCGCGGCCACCGAAGATGGCGGCGAACTGCAGGAATTGCGCGGCTGACGTGATGAGCCCCGCCACGGCTGCCGCCACCGAAGAGGTCAAAATATCGCGGTTGTAAACATGCATCAGCTCGTGGCCCAGGACCCCGCGCAGCTCCCGCTCGTCCAAGATCTGGAGGATTCCTTCCGTGCAGCACACGGCAGCGTTCTCCGGGTTTCGGCCGGTCGCAAACGCATTGGGACTCATGGTGGGGGCAATGTACAAACGCGGCATGGGCTGACCCGCCCGCTGCGACAGTTCATGCACGATGCGGTACATGCTGGGTGCTTGCTGCGGTGTCACCTGGATTGCCCGCATGGAACGGATGGCCAGTTTGTCCGAGTTCCAGTAGCTGTAGGCCGTGCCGATCAGACCGACCACCGCGAAAATCACGATGAACACCGAGCTACGGGTCGCTCCGGCAATGACCGCGCCGATCACCAGCAACACCGCCCACATGCCGCCCAGTAGCAACACGGTTTTCAGCCCGTTGTAATGCTTATGCATTCCACCTTCTCCTCCGCACCGGGCCTACCGCGCAGCAATTACGGGCGCACACCGGTGAGTAAATACGCGATCCAATCAGTCAACGTCCATCCGCTGGGAACTGTTCCCCACCGCCCTGTAACGTCGCTGGGATTCTCGGGCACCGTCACGTCCGGGGCAGCCAACGAGTCAGTGGGATCCGGCGCGGGTTGCGTTGGTTCGGTTACCGGAACAGTCGGCGACGACACGGTTGGGTCGATGGCTGGAACCGCCGGCTCGGTGTCCGGCCCGGTCAGCGGCGGTTCCTCGGGCAACGACGGCGCTCCGGGCGTCGCAGGGGCTTCGATTTCCGGCGTGCTCGGCTGGGCTCCGGGAGTGTCGGGAATTACCGAGGTGTCGGGCGTGACGGGGGTGTCGGTGCGGTTTTCGTTCCCGCTCGTGCCGTTCGGATCGGCCGGACCGGGATCATCCGTGCCGGCATCATCTGTACCGGGAACCTCGGGGACTAGAGGCACCACCGGATCCGGCATCTCAGCCGACCCGGGAGCCTCCGGAACCGAAGGCACCACCGAATCCGGCGACTCAACCAGCCCGGGAACCTCCGGAACCGAAGGCGCCACCGAATCCGGCGTCTCAACCAGCCCGGGAATCTCGGGGACCGGAGGCGCCACCGAATCCGGCGTCTCAACCAGCCCGGGAATCTCGGGGACCGAAGGCACCACCGGACCCGGCGTCTCAACCAGCTCGAGAACCTCCGGGACCGAAGGCACCACCGAATCCGATGTCTCGACCGGCTCGCGAATCTCGGGGACGGGGGTGATCAACGGATCCGGAGTTTCAACGGGCCCGGGCACCTCGGGGATCGAAGGCACCACCGGATCCGACGTCTCGACGGGTCCGGGGACCTCGGGCGTCCCACCGTCCCCGACGTCATCGGACGAGTCTTCGGCCGGGTTGTCAGGCGGGCCTGCCACTTCTGGGCCCGGAGATTCACCGAGCGCCACGGGGCCGGGCAGCACGGGCGTCAACGGCACCTCGAGCTGCGGGACCACCGAATCTTCACGGGCTGCGGGTAGACGGATTCCTGAAGGGTCGTCTCTGGCGGCCGAGGGTTCAGGCGCCGGGGACCGCAACGACCCGATGGATTCGTCGCCTCTATCGGGAGCGCCCGTACTATGCGGATCTCCCACAGAACCCATAGAACCGCCGCCATGGCCGTTCGTGGCCGGTTGCGCCGGTTGCGCCGGTTGAGAGTTCACCACCTCTGACGAGTCCTGCTGGGCGGTGGCCACGATGCCGGCGGTGCCGGTCCCCGCAACGGCCACTCCGGCGGCAGCAAGAATGACCTTTGTGGTCGAACCGGTGATGACTCCGCCCGCCGCAGCGGTGACTGCCGAAACCGAGGCGGTGGACGCTGCCGTTGCCGACGCCGCCGTGGTTGCTGTTGCCGCAGCGGGAACCGAGGCCCCTGGGGCGTAGGCCCCGAGCGGCGTCGTGGTAGCGGACATTACGCCGGAAGCACCGGCGGCGCTGCCGGCACCCGCCGTGCCGAGTGCGGCAATCAAGCGATCAGGGGCATCACCCCAAAGCGGCAGACCCGCCAGGACGGGCAGGATCCAACCGCGCAGGCCCACACCCAGATCCTGCAGTTGAAGGTACTCCGCCGTGCATCGTTGGCAGGAATCAAGGTGGTCCTGCATGAGCTTCATCTTGGACGGTGTGAGCGTGCCACGCACGAAGGCCCCCAGCTGCGTGGAGTATTCGCCGCACTCCTCAAGGGCCTGCGCAGATACGTGTTGTTGCATGTACGCCGTCCGGAGGCCCTCGCGAGCGCGCTTGCCCAGTGCGGAGACGGCGTTGGGTCGAATGCCCACCACGGAGGCCACTTGGCGCGGCCGATAACCCTCGATCTCGAGGTACCAGAGCACCTCTTGCCAACGCTCGGGCAGGGATGCGAAGGCCCGCGCGACGACAGCGGCGTCCACTTGACGCACCACGATGTCGTCGAAGAGTTGGACCCGGTCCAGTTTGCCCTGCTCGTGGGGCTCCTGAGGCTGGGCCCGATTGAGGTCATTTGCGCGATCGGCCGCCAGGCGGGACACAGCGGTGACCAGGTATGCGCGCAAGAACTGCTGTGGACCACCACCGGACTGCAGGAGCGCAAGTACCCGGGTGAAGGCCTCCGAGGTGATGTCCTCCGCCTCGGCGTGGCTGTTGGTGTGAAGGCGGGCAACAGCGAACACAGCCCCGCAGTGGCGCTTGTACAGTTCCGCGAAGGCCTGACGATCGCCGTTGCGGACAGCATCGAGTAATGGCTCATCATTGGCCGCTGATGTCGAATTTTGTTGGCCATCCCGCGGGGTGGGTCGTCGAGTGTCTTCCATGGCGCCTTCGCAGTGCTGACGGGTCCACCCATTGTGTCAGCACATCGGCGGTTGTCAGGCCGAGATACCGACTGTGACACAACTGAGACTATTCAGCCCGGAAGGTGGGCCGGGGGTGCGGTTACTCCCCAGACCCGCACCCCCGTCTCCTATCTCACCCGTCCCTCCCCCCTTCCGAGCAGCCCGCTCGGAATGTGGTCGCTCTAGCCCACCGCTGCGCAGGGCCCTCCCCGGTCCTCATGCTCCAACTGCGGCGGTACGTCGGCCCCCGAGCGCTAAGACCGTCCGGAATCGCGTGCAGCCCGCGCGCGATTCACTATGTAGACAGCCCGGCACCCGAATCGTGACGCGAGATCAGAAAGAAATTTTGAAACCTTCGTTGAGACGCCCACAGCGACCAGCGGGGAAAGCACGTTGCGTTCGGCGAGCAGGGATCCCCCGATACACGGCGCGACCTGGACGTAGCCATAGCGAACGGTGATTTCCTCGGACAAGATGCTGGTGGCCCGGATCAGGAACGCAGTCATGGCCGCATGAACCGGCAGCGCGGGGATTAACGCTGTTCGTCGTGCCGCTGCTTCTCCTGCTGGGCCACGAGATCCAGGAGCTCTCGTACCTGCTGCGCGGGGATGGTGGCCACCGGGGGCAGAGCGTTGACGCACACCCCGGCCGCCCCAGAGTCCACCGCGAACTTGAGGACTTCACGTGACGGCGCGGCACGAACCTGAAGGCTGGTGTCCAGTGCGGCGATTTCCGCGGCCGAGGTGAACACCATGATGGTGTCCGGTGCGGCGTTCGGATCCTGGGGTTGGACCATGACGGGCATGGATTTTCCGTCACGGTCACGCGTGCCGAAGAGCAACTGGCCGTTGGGATTGAGGAGCGCCGCCAGCAACCCGGACATGTTGTTGTCCAGCAGGGCTTCCTTGACCGCGAGGTTGTGCGGGGTCCGGTTGACCCATTGAATTTGTTCCCGCCCGATGCGCATGGGGTTCTCTCCCCCGGGATCGAGGACCAGTTCGTCGTACTGCGGGTCCGTGGCCACCATGTTGAGCACGGCCGCGGACTGC
The DNA here is from genome assembly GCF_057707085.1 of Kocuria sp. cx-455. Taxonomy (NCBI): domain Bacteria; kingdom Pseudomonadati; phylum Acidobacteriota; class Terriglobia; order Terriglobales; family Candidatus Korobacteraceae; genus Candidatus Sulfotelmatobacter; species Kocuria sp. cx-455. The sequence continues at coordinate 141,046 of NZ_JBYIPM010000003.1, forward strand.
TGCCGGAACAACACCGGTTCCGTCCTCTCGTGATCCTTGTTGTTCTCCCTGAACACTGTGCGCGCCTCATCCGTGGTCGTATACACCGCCAAGGCACGAGTGCCCTCTTTCTGGCTCAGTGCCTGCACCCGGATGTGCGATTCCGGCCCCACCGGTTGACCGCCCTCACCCGGCACCAGGTCCGACCCGGTGATGTCCAGCAGTACCGTGCCGGTCATGGCCTCTCGCAGGACGTTGGCCATTGCCTGGTCCACGGGGTGTGCCACGTACTCGGCGATCGCCGCGCGCAAGCGGGGGTGGGCGTGCTCAGCCTGGGCACTGTGGTCCTCGCTCGGGTCCACGAACTCGAGATCGATGCCCTGTTCTGCGGCGATGCCGGTAGCCCACTCCGGTGTGCGTGCCGCAGTGCGAGGGAACTCACCCAGATGCGCGGCGATGTCCTGAGCCTCGTAGCGGCCCTCGTCCAAGAACGGCTGCGGCAGATCGTGGAAGTTGTACCGCGCGGCAAAGCGATAGTCGGGTTCGGGCCACCCCACGGCGATAATCGTGATGGTGACGGTGAACCACGTTCCACGGCCCTTCAAGTAACAACTGCGCTGCAATTCGGCCAGAGATTCCAGCACGGGGCTGCCCTGCTTGATGGGTCCCGCTGCACCCGGGATCGCCGTTCCGCCCCGGTTTTCGGCGACCCGCAAATACACCCGGTCGCCCTGCGGTTTGAAATCGACGCGTGTGGAATCCCATCCGGGCTCGGTCCGCAAGACCGACAAAACCCAACGTCCGATCTCCGCCACCAGCTCGCGTTCGCTGCGTGTACCCGGGTCCTGTTCGGCGTGCGGAGCTGAGGTCATGGTTCGTTGTGTTCCCTTCGGCCCGGCCGTCCGGTGCCCGTTGACTGACGCGGGCTTCCCCGCGGTCCTTGTGCAGCAACCTTATCCAACGCGGCGGGAGGGTCTGCAGCCTGGGATGTTTCTGCCAGAGGAGGTGAAAACCGGCAGGGGCTGCGCGGAGGTGCCGTGCCAGTTGTTAGCCTGGGTGCTATGACAAAAACGTTGCAGGAGCTGATCGACGCTTCTATTTTCATCTCCACCGAATACCAGGCAGTGCTGGCGGAGCTGTCTCAGGGTGCGGATTGGGACGTGGATTTTTCCGCGCCGTCGTTCACCCTGCAAACCACCCCGCCGGTCACGCTCACCCCGTACCTGCTGGGCACCGAATCCGCTTCGCGCGGTAGCTGGATCTGGTCCTGGCAGGAGCTGGGCCATTTCAACCCGGAGGTCGTCTCCGCCGCCGTCCAGGCCAGGGAGGCCGGCCAGCGGTTGGAGGTCGAAGAGCTGACCACCGATGAGCAGCCCCTCCAGGACGGGCTTGCCCGCCGCCTCACGTTGGCGGCCAAAGCGGTCACGGGCCTGTACGCCCACTACCCTGCCCGCGCCGGCGGCAACATCACCGCGTGGCTGCTCCTCGAGGGTGAGGCCTTCCAGCTGCCACGTTTGAGCGAACAGCGCATGATGCAGGTCATCGGTGAGTCACTGACCACCGACACCGCCGTGGACCACAACCTGGCCGTGAACAGTTACGCCGCCCTGCGCGGCGCCCACGTCGAGTGGGACACGGACGCCACCTGCGTGGTCACCGTTCACGACGGCGCTCAGCGCTTCTGGTTCGACGACCACCAGATTACCGGTGTGGAACCCGCGGAGCCCTCCGTGGGCAGTGCGGAACTCGAAGATCTGGAGCGTCAGGCCGAGACCCACCGGGAGGCACTGAGCGAGGACCGCCGGGTCGCCATGAAGCTCGCCGTGCAGTTGGGTGAACTCCAACGCGCCGAGGCAGAGGAGCAGAACGAGCGGGAACGCGAGTCCGCGGAGAACGAGCGCCGCGAGCGCGAGGCGGCCAAGGCGGCGTCGGCCCCGGAAGAGGAGCCCCTGCCCGAGGAACTGTCCGCGGAGGACATCTCCGCCCCGGAACCGGAACAGCCCGCGGAGGACGTTGCCGTTGCCGCCGGCGAGCTGCGCGACGGCGACCGCCCCTTCGACCAGGAACCCACCCGGGAGCCGGCCGTCCCCGGTCGGGTGCAGACCACCGTGCTGCCGGACCCGGAAGAGGTGCCCGAAACCACCGCGGGCCCCGAGGCTTCTCCGCAGCCGAACACCACCACCATGGCGCGTATCCCCGAGCCGGACCTCGCGGCCTCTCAGCCGGGTGTCTCCCGGGAGGAGGAGCCCGCCATGGTTGACCGCGACGAGCGCGCGACCCGTGACGAGCCTCGCATTACCGAAGTCCGGGAGGAACGCGGGCACGACACCGCCGCCCGCCGCGAAACCGTGGCCGGCCCCGACGCGGTCGAGGACATCTCCGCACCCGCCGTGGTCGACGGCGAAGAGGTCGAGACCAATGAGCAGTTGGAGAAGAAGGGCGAGAAGAAGAAGGGATTCTTCAGCCGCTTCTTCGGTGTGTGACCGTAGGGCCGTCCACCGTTAGGATCGGATGGTGACTTACAACGTGGAAACCGGTCCGGGACCTGATCGGAAGAAAAGGACCCGGGCCGGTTTTCTCTATGGTTTTGGTGCCTACGGCATCTGGGGTCTGCTACCCCTGTATTTCATTCTGCTGTTGCCCGCCACCGCGTACGAGATCGTATCGGCGCGCGTGCTGTTCTCCCTGATCTTCTGCCTGATCCTACTGGCGCTCACGCGCTCCCTGGGCACCATGAAGCAGCTCTTCCGGGATGGCAAGGCGGTCATCGCTCTCATGATTGCGGGGTTGCTGATCGCCGGGAACTGGCTGCTCTACACCGTGGCCACCACCACCGAGCGCACGCTGGAAGCTTCCCTGGGATACTTCATCAACCCCATCGTGGCCGTGCTGCTGGGTGTCATCGTGTTGCGTGAAAAACTGCGGCCCTTGCAATGGGCCGCCATTGTCATGGGGTTCCTGGCGGTGCTGGTGATGTCCGTGTTCTACGGTTCCGTGCCGTGGCTGTCCCTGGGGCTCGCGTTCTCGTTCGGATTCTACGGACTGGTGAAGTCCACCATCGGCGGTCGCTACCCGGCACTCGTGACACTCACCGGCGAAACCGTCGCCATCGCTCCCCTGGCCCTGGCCGGCATGATCTTGTTGAACTCGCAGGGCCAGGTCACGCTGTTCTCCGAAGGCGCCGGCCACTTCTGGCTGCTGGCCTCCTCTGGCATCATCACCGCGGTGCCCCTGCTGCTGTTCGGTTCCGCAGCCGCCCGGCTTCCCCTGAGCACCGTGGGCATGATCCAATATGTGGCCCCCATCGGTCAGTTCATTCTGGCTATCGCCGTCCTGGGCGAATCCATGCCGTTGGAACGCTGGATCGGGTTCGGTATCGTCTGGTGCGCCGTGCTCCTCATGATTCTCGACGCCGTTCGCGCGCCCCGCGCACGCCGGCTGCAACGGAAGCGGGCTACCGCTTAAGCACCGTTCTTTCTTGGGTAGCACAAAGGCCGGGGCGCACCTGCCTCCCTCGTGGGATCCGGGTGCGCCCCGGCCTTCGCACATATGTTCGCCGGGTGACGACGACGCCCGGTCAGCGGCTCGGTTCACCCACTCGGGAGCGCTCCTCCGGTTCCGGGTGACCGAATTCGTCGGGCTGCTCCGGGTAGTCAGGGTCCAGCTCGTCGACTTCTTCCGGTGAGCGCCGGATGTTGACGATGGACAGCAGTAGCCCACCCCACACCAACACGATGGCAACGATCAACATGACAATGGCGGTGGTGCTCATCGGGCACCTCCTTCGTGGTTGTCACGGGTGGGCTGACCCGCGGAACGGGACGCCGCGGCGGCGTCGTTGGTGACTGTCCTGTCGTCTTCCCACGGAGCCCGCTGGCGGACAACCGTGCCGTGCTGGATAGCACGCAGCGAGTAATCCTGGTCCAGCGCCGGGCTGCGCATGGCGGTGTCCCGGTAGTGGGTGAAGGATCTGTCCTGGGTCAGCAGGTCGCGGTCCAGGTAGGCGTCCTGCACGCTGGGCGCGGGGCTGGTGAAGGCGGCCGCCGTGCGACGGGACCAGGGCAGCTTGGACAGCAGGTACGCGATGACCACCAGGCCGCCGGCCATGCCCCAGCCGAACACGTTGACGAACCACGCGGGCATGTCGTTGTAACCCTCGGCCAGGTTCAGGGTGAGCTGGTCGATCAGTATGTACCCGAGCACCACGGGTGTCACGGCACCGGCCACGATCATCCAGGTGCGGCCCAATTTGAATGAGGACACCGAGTTGAGGTGATCTCGCAGGGTGGGTAGCGCGGAGAATCCGGCGGTCAACATGAGCACCGACACCAGCGATGCCGCCACAATGCCGAAGTTGTTGACGAATGCGTCGGTGACGTCCAGCAGGTTCAGACCCGTGGTGGTGGGGAAGAACAGCAGCGACACGGCCGCCAACGGGATCACCACCACGGCCACCGCGGTGCGACGACTCAGGCCCAGCTTGTCGCGAATACCGGCCACGATCACTTCCACGATCGAGATCATGGACGTGAAACCCGCGAAGGCCAGCGCGCCGAAGAACAACACACCGATCAGCACGCCGAACGGCGCTTCCGAAATGATGGTCGGGAACGCGATGAACGCCAGGCCGATACCGGAGGTCGCGACCTCGTCCACGCCGGTGCCCGCGGCCGAGGCCATGAAGCCCAGTGCCGCGAACACGCCGATACCCGCCAGGATCTCGAAACTCGAGTTGGCGAAACCAACCACCAGCGCGGACCCGGTCAGGTCCGACTTGGGCTTGAGGTAGGCGGCGTAGGTGATCATGATGCCGAAGCCCACCGACAGGGAGAAGAAGATCTGCCCGTACGCGGCAACCCACACCGATGAGTCACCCAGGGCCTCCCAGGACGGGGTGAACAGGGCGTTGAGACCGCCGGCGGCACCGGGCAGGGTCAGAGCGATGCCCACCATGATCAGGAACATGACCACGAGCAGCGGGATGAGGATTGAGTTGATCCGGCCGATGCCCTTCTGCACACCCATCGTGAGCACGACCAGCACGGCCAACCAGGCAATGGCCGTGGCGATGAAGACCGGCCAGATGAAGTTGAAGCCGATGGTGACTTCTTCCGAGACCCGCATGTAGTCGGACATGAAGAAGGCCGCCGGATCATCCCCCCACGCCTTGGTGAAGGAGAAGATCGTGTACTGCATGGCCCACGCCAAAATCACGGCGTAATACAGTGCGATGACCACGCAGATACCCAGCTGCCACCACCCGATGGCCTCGAGCTTGGGATGCAGCCGGCGGTACGCCAACGGAGCGGAGCCCCGATAGCGGTGGCCCACCGCGTAGTCGAGCATCAACAGCGGGATGCCCGCGGTCAGCAGCGCGACCAGGTAAGGGATAAGGAATGCGCCGCCACCGTTGTCGTACGCGACATAGGGGAAACGCCAGATATTGCCCAGACCAACGGCGGAACCGATGGCGGCAAAGATGAACATGGTGCGTCCGGAGAAAGCCTCGTTGGAAGCGCCACCACGTAAAGATTTAGTGGACATTCAATGATCCTCACAGGGGGAACACATGCCGCCCGAGCATCCGACTGGATCACAGCGAAAAGCGGGGCGGTTCTTGGATGGTCCCCAGCTTACTGACGTGTCAGCCTTCTCTGTGCACCACCGCGTGGGCGAATTCGATCAGTGCCGCCTTGGCCACGGTGTCCGGCAGGGGCCGGATCGCGGCAATGGCATCATCGGCCCACCGGTTGGCCGTGTCCCACGCCTCCTCGGACACGGGATGGGCGGCCACGGCCGCCACCGCTCGGGCCAGTGCGTCATCGCTGGCCAGGTCACCGTCGATGAGGTCCAGGACCTCCCGGGCGGCATCCGCAACCGACGGGTTCTCGCTCTTCGCATCCCGGCGCAGCAGGAGCACGGGCAGCGTGTCCACGCCTTCGCGCAGGTCGGTGCCCGGGGTCTTGCCGGAGACGTCGTCGTGTCCCGTGAGATCAATGATGTCGTCCGCGAGCTGGAAGGCCAGGCCCACCTTCTCGCCGTACTCGACCAGCATGTCGATGACGTCTCCCGGGGCTCCGCCCAACAGGGAACCGTACTGTCCACTGGCGGCAATCAGCGAACCGGTCTTACCCGCCAGCACCTTGAGGTAATGGGCCACGGGATCCTCGCCCTGCGTGGGGCCCGTGGTTTCCTGCAACTGCCCGATGACCAGCCGTTCGAACGTCTTAGCCTGGATCAACAAGGGCTCCTGGCCCAGTGCGGAGACCATGGCGGAGGCGCGGGCAAAGATCAGATCACCGGTGAGGATCGCCACGGAGTTGCCCCACACCGTCTGCGCGGTCTCGACACCGCGTCGCAGGGGGGCGGAATCCATCACGTCGTCGTGGTAGAGCGTGGCCAAGTGCGTCATTTCCACCACGGCCGCAGCTTCGATCACCTTTTGATTGACCTGGCCGGCCACCTCCGCGGCAAGCAGTGTGAGCAGCGGGCGCACGCGTTTGCCGCCGGCTTGCAGCAGGTGACGCGCGGTGACGTCCGCCAGGTGATCGGTCGAGCGCAGGGCCTCTTCCAGCCGCGTTTCGATCTGCGCGAGTGATTCCACGACGAGCGGACCCAGGCGGTCGTCCCGGGCAATGAGCTCAAATCCTGCGGGCAAACGCAATGAGCCATTCAGTCGGCTGGTTTCAGTCACGGTGTACCACTCTATCGACAATTCAGCGGGCCGGTGTTAGCGCATCGATGAGCGCTACGGCACGGTCGGTCACGGTTCGGGCGGGGCGGTCCGAGAGCTCTGTCATGATCTGCACCGCGAACCGCATCAACTGGGGCATGCGCATCCCCGCGCGCACCCCCGCGCTCAATAAAGCCGGGTGCCCGATGAGTTCGGCGAGCGCACGGCCCTGCACGAAGTGGGCGCCCCATTCGTGCTGTACCAGCTGCGGATAGCGAGCCAGCGCATTCTCGCGCTGTTGGGGTCCGTGGGCCGCTGCGGCATCCACCACGCAGGAGGCCGCGAACAGCGCCGATTCCATGGCGTTGGAAATGCCCTCGCCGTTGAACGGAGACACCAACCCGGCGGAATCACCGAGCAGCATGAGGCCGGGAACGTAGTGCGGAGTGCGGTTGGCGGCCATGGGCAGGGCGGCCGAACCCACGCGGCCCTCTTGATGCTCGGGGTCGAAGGTCCACTCGGCGGGCGTGGACGCCGCCCAGTCGCGCAGCACGGCGCGATAGTCGAGGGTGCCGAACGCGGGTGAGGTGTCCAGGATGCCCAGGCCCACGTTGGCGGTGCCGTCCCCCACGCCGAAAACCCAGCCGTAGCCGGGCAGCAGTGACCGCTTGGGATCGGTGCCGTCCACGAGTTCGAGCCAGCCCTCCATCCAGTCCAGTTCCGAACGCGGAGAGCGGTAATAGGTGCGCACGGCCACACCCATGGGCCGGTCCTTGCGGCGGTGCAGACCGGCCGCGACCGCTGTGCGGGTCGAGTTGCCGTCCGCGGCCATCACGAGATCCGCGTGGTGATCCTCGGTCTGCGAGGTCCGGCGCCCGGTGGCGGGGTCCATCACGGTGGCTCGCAGGCCCGCGATCCGACCGGTGTCATCGCGTAACACGTCCTGCACGGAACGGTGTTCGATCACGGTGGCGCCGGCGCCCTGGGCATGCCGGATGAGATCCTCGTCGAAACCGGCACGCGTGCGCACCAGCCCGTAGGAGGGAAAGTCGGTGAGCTCGGGCCACGGGAATTCCACGGTGCGCCCGGCGGCCACCAGGCGCAGCCCCTGATTGCGCTTGTAACCGTGCTCGGCCTGGTGGGGCAGACCCATGAGCTGCATTTGCTTCACGGCGCGCGGGGTCAATCCGTCACCGCACACTTTCTCGCGCGGATAGCTGATTTTCTCCAACACCGTGACGGAGATTCCCTGGGAGGCCAGCCAGTAGGCCGCGGTGGCTCCGGCGGGCCCGCCCCCGCTGATCAATACCTTCACTGTGCTGTGGCCCTCCGTGTGCCCCTAGCCGTTACTGCTCGGTCCGTCGTCCATTGTGTCATTGCCGATGAGCTTTCTCCGCCCGCGGCCGACCTATGCTGGAGGGCAATGACCATCGATACTTTCCCACCCAGCATGAGCGTTCTCACGGTGCCCGCGGCCGATGTGCCGGCCGCCGCACATTTCGCCACCCACTCGGACGTCCGCCGCCTCCTGGGTAGCCGCGATCCGGCCACGTGGATCCTGCGCGGGCAAGGGGTGGTGGGGCTGGGCCGGTCCGCCGAGTTCCGGGTGCGCGGCGGGACCCGCTTCACCTCCGCTCGCGTGTGGTGGGACGCCGTGCGTGACTCCGCCGCCGTGGACGACCGTGTAAACCGTCCCGGCACCGGCCTGCTGGCTTTCGGGGCCTTCGCCTTTTCGCCCTCGTCCACCGCTGATTCGGGGCTCGTGGTCCCGGAACTGGTGATCGGTTCCGACGATCACGGCGCGTGGGTCACGCTGATCCGCACCGGTGGCGCGGCACTCACGGTCTCCGACGCCGACGCCGCGTGGCGGGCTCACGTGGTCGAATCACCGACCGCGCTCCCCACGCGAGATGCGCCCGAGACGGAGCGGGCGGCGGCGTCGTACCCCACCGCGACCCCGGGTGCCCTGGACGAGGACCGCTGGATGGCCGCCGTGGCGGACGGTGTCGACATGATCCGCGCGGGTGACCTGGACAAGCTGGTGCTGGCGCGCGACGTGGTGGTTGATGCGGGGCGGCCCATCGAGCTCAGTGCGATACTTGCGCGGCTGAGTGAGCGGTACGACTCGTGCTGGACGTATTGCGTGCGCCCCGGTGGCACCGACGACCCGGACGCGGGGCGGCTGCTGGGTGCGACCCCGGAAATGCTGATCCGCGTGAAGCAGGGCACCGCCTCTGCGCGCGTGCTCGCGGGAACCCTGGACCGGCGCGACCTCCCGGAAGGCGCCAATCCGGAGGACTTCGCCGGTGTGGCCCTGGGCGGATCCGACAAGCAGCAACGCGAGCACAAGTTCGCCGTGGACTCCCTGCTCGCGGGGCTGTCACCGTATGCCGAGACCGTGCACGGCGAGACTGAACCCTTCATCCTGGCCCTGCCCAACGTGTGGCACCTGGCCTCCGACGTCCGCGCCGAACTGCGCACCGGTGTCGACGGCACCTTGCCATCACCGCTCGAACTGGCCGAGGCCGTTCACCCGACCGCGGCCGTGTGCGGAACCCCGACCGATGTGGCCGGCGGTGTGATCGAAGACCTCGAACGCATGGATCGCGGTTTGTACGCCGGCCCCGTGGGCTGGCTCGATGCCTCCGGTAACGGTGAATGGGGTATCGCGCTGCGCGGTGCGGTGCAACTCGATGCGCGGCGGGCCCGGGTGAGTGCAGGGTGCGGGATCGTTGCGGAATCCGACCCCCGGGCCGAACTGGCCGAGACCTGGGCCAAACTGCGACCCATGCTCGAGTCCCTGCCTGCTACGCGCGCCTGAGTCCCTCCGCGTTCGGGGCGCCGGAAATAACGGCGTAGTAAGGTTTGCCACAAACTACACAGCGTTACTGCTTCCCGAGGGAGATCCCATGTTCAAGCTTCGCCGCGTAATGCCCGCACTGGCCCTGCTGTCCGCTACCGGGCTGATCCTGAGCGGCTGCGAATCCACGTCCGAGTCCGATTCCCAGGCCGGCGGCGAGGGCGGCAAGCTCACCGTGTGCGCCAATTCGCCCTATCCCCCGTTCGAGTTCGAGCGCGACGGCGAGGTCGTGGGCTTCGACATGGCCCTGGCGGACGAGATCGCCAAGGACCAGGGCAAGGAAAAGGAGTTCATCCAGGCGAACTTCGAAACCTTGGAGTCCGGCGCTGCCCTGGATACCGACCAGTGCGAAATGGTCATTTCCGGCATGGGGATCACCGATGAGCGCAAGGCCTCCATGGACTTCTCCAAGCCGTACTTCAATGACGAGATCGGCTTGTTGACCACTAAGGATTCCGGCATCACCAGCTTCGACTCCATTGGCGACGCCGCTGTGGGAGTGCAGCAGGCCACCTCCGGTGAGAAGTACGCCGAGGAAAAGGGTGCCACCGTCCAGCAGTTCGAGGACGTGGAGCTCATGTTCCAGTCCCTGGAGACCGGCGGCGTGAAGGCCGTGTCCGGTAACATCTCCACGCTGGGCAACCGCGTGGAGGACAACGAGAACCTCGAAATCGTGGAGACCGTGGACACCGGCGAGAACCTGGGTGTGGCCGTGAAGAAGGGCAACACCGAACTACTCGATTCCGTGAACAAGACCCTGGACCGCCTCAACGAGGACGGCACCATGGACAAGATGCGCGAAGAGTGGATCGGACTCTGATCCGGCGAACCGCTGATGGTAGAAGCTGAGTCGATCTGCAACGGGTGCCGGGCGAGTCTCTCGCCCGGCACCCGTTGTCAGCGCGGTGCGAGATGATGGAACGAGAATTTCTGGGATGACTTTTGTGATGACTGAGGGAGAAAACTGATGGCCATGACCACCCGACAGCGTGCCAAGCTGTCGCGGGGCATCCAGTACGCCGTGCTGATACTGGTGTTGATCGCCCTGGTCGTTCTCGCGGACTGGCAGATTCTGTACGAACGAGTGTTCAACCCCGCGGTGATTGCGGATCAGTTCCCCGGGATCATCACCATTGCCTTGAAGAACACGCTCATCTATACGGCACTGGGTTTCGTGGTGGGGTTGAGCCTGGGTGTGATCCTGGCGCTCATGAAACTGTCCTCCGTGGCGCCGTACCGGTGGATCGCAACCCTCTACATCGAGTTCTTCCGCGGCGTCCCCGCCTTGTTGGTGTTCCTGGCCCTGGGCTACGGCATCCCGTTGGCGTTCGGCTTCCGGTTCAATCACTACGTGACCGTGATGATCGCCCTGGGCGTGGTGGCCGCGGCGTACATCGCCGAATCCCTGCGCGCCGGCCTGCAAGCCGTTCCCGCGGGCCAGTACGAAGCCGCCCGGTCCCTGGGCATGTCCCACACCCGCGCCATGGTGACCATTGTCATCCCCCAGGCCCTGCGCATCGTGTTGCCGCCGCTGACCAACGAGGTCATCCTGCTGACCAAGGACTCCTCCCTGGTCTACCTGTTGGGCATGGGACTTGCCCAGTATGAGCTCACCAAGTTCGGCCGCGAAGGTATTTCCGGCGCCGGCGCGGGCCTGACGCCGCTGGTTGCGGCGGGCATCTGCTACCTGATCATCACCGTGCCGCTGGGTCTCCTGTCCCGCCGCTTTGAAACCAAGACCGACCGCGTCAAGAAGTCCTCCTAGGAGCCACGGTGTCCACATCTGCAACCGACAACACTCCGGCGACCCCCGGATCTCAGGCACCCGCCGTGTCCGTACGCGGACTCAACAAGGCCTACGGGGACCTCGAGGTGCTGCGCGGCATCGACCTGACCGTTCACCCCGGTGAAGTGGTGTGTTTGATCGGGCCCTCCGGGTCCGGCAAGTCCACCCTGCTGCGCTGCCTCAACCTGCTGGAAGAACCGCAGTCCGGTGACATCACGGTCAGCGGCTTTGACGTGACCGACCCGGACATCGACGTGGATGCCATGCGCCGCAACGTGGGCATGGTGTTCCAGCAGTTCAACCTGTTCCCGCACCTGACCGTGCTGGAAAACTGCACCGTGTCCCAGGTCAAGGTGCTCAAACGCTCCAAGACGGAGGCCGAGCGGACCGCCATGACCAACCTGGAACGCGTGGGTCTGGCGGAGAAGGCCCAGCAGCGACCCGGGCAGCTCTCCGGCGGTCAGCAGCAGCGCGTGGCCATTGCCCGTGCACTGTCCATGAACCCGGATTTGATGCTCTTCGATGAGCCCACCTCCGCACTGGACCCGGAAACCGTAGGCGATGTGCTGGCCATCATGCGCACCCTCGCCAACGAGGGCATGACCATGCTCGTGGTGACCCACGAGATGTCTTTCGCCCGCGACGTCGCCGATCGCGTGGTCTTCATGGACGGTGGCGTGGTGGTCGAGGAGGGACCCGCCCGCGAGGTCATCGGCTCCCCCAAGCACGAACGCACCCGGTCCTTCCTCTCCCGCGTGCTCAACCCCACCAAGGTGGACGCGCCGGAGTAAGCGCCGCCGATCGGGCTTGGGGGCCGCCAGGACCGTCAACCACACGTGAGGGGCCGTTAGAACCTGTTCTCGCTGGCGAGAGGGCTCTAACGGCCCCGCAGGTGTTGCAGTGGGCTCTGGGTACGCCTGGCGCGCTCTCGGTCCAGGTGCTGGAACAACCACTGCAGGAGTTCCCTGCGTCGCTTGGGATCCCTGAGGTCGTTGAGGACCACCACGCGGACCTGCCACCCGTGATCCCGCAGGCGTTGAATCCGATAATTCTCGTCCCCGTATGCCTTCCCGTTCTCCCAGTGCGGGCGCCCGTTGTATTCCAGGGCAACCATTTCTGCGGGCCAGGCAAGGTCCGGGTACACATATTTTCCGTCCATCATGACCGGATGGTTGGTCTCCATGGGCGGTAGTCCGCAGGTGAGGAGCACCAAACGGAGCAGAGTTTCCATGGCAGAAATCGTGGGCCCCTGAGCCAGTTTCAGGGCCTGCCGAACCCGCACCACGCTCTGGGCCCGCTGCGGTAGCTGATTCAGCAGCTCCCCCACATGATCCACAGCAAGCGGTTGGACCACCGTGCGCCCCTCGGCCATGACCCGCAGGGACATCAGGGCATCCACGCACGCGGTGATGCGCCACAGGGGAAGGACCGGAGCTGCGACCACGAGTGCCTCCACCGGGTGGGTCAGAGGACAATCCCACGGGCCCACGATCCCCGGCAGCCCCAGCGACTTGGATACGCACGTCAGTCGTTGACTCGATGACAACCTGGTGCCGTTCCACGCCAAGTGTGTTGTGTGTGATCGCGCCGCGTACTCCCGAGCCCGTGGCGCCGGGGCGTGGCCCAAGAGGCGTTGTTCCCAGCCGTACGAGTGACCGACAGGGAGGTTCAACATCTCGAGCGCCGTCAGCCCGGTCACTGCCACCTGACCGCGGTGTCGTTCCAGGTGCTCCCGCAGCAGAACCGACCGCTGCTGAACGCTCAGCGGTTCAGCGCTGCGCACCCACGCTCCCCTGGCCAGGTGGTGCATGTACGGCCTGCGCCGCAGCTCCCGCGGTCGTCGTTCCCATTCCCGGGCGCTCAGCGCCGTCAGTTTCGGTCCCAGGTCCATTGCTTCGAGAGTTCGCATGGGACGGACCTTAGAGCCCGACGACGCCGCTCGGTCGTCGGATTCTCGGTTCACGCCGTCTCCCCACCCCAGCTGTTGTCACCCCGGCACCTGTGGAGGGCGCTCCGCGCGGCGATCGGCGCTGCGATTAAGAGGGCACCCATCTGCGGGTGCGGTGTGACCCGGTGCGGCGCTGATGTGAGCGGCGGTGACACGATGGCGAACGCGCGCTACGCACGACAGGGGCCGGTGGCGCCGTCGAACCCACCTCAAGTGAGGGTGAAGCCCTTCTCCGCCCGCCAAAAGGTTCCAACGGCCCCTCAGATGCGCGGCACGGCCCTGACTGCACGTGGAGTGGCGGAGCGTGGCAGCAGGGTACGGCCGCGGGGACGCGGGACACGTGGGGAACACAAAAGCAGGGTGCCGTTGCTCGCCATGAGCAACGGCACCCTTGGTGTTTCTCTGTATCCCGAGGCAGTCGGGGTCAGCGCGCTGGTGCGCCGGCCGACTGTCGTTCCCGGAACGTCAGTTCAGGACGGTCGAGGGAGTGTTGACGTCCTGGTTGTCGGAAGACTCCAGGATTTCCTCTGCCTTTTCCTTGGCGGCTTCCACGGCCTTCTGGCGGGGAACCAACACGGTCACGAGTGCGCCGAACAGTGCCACGCCACCGAAGATGTAGAACGCAGTGGCACCACCCAGACCGGCTGCAACCAGCCAGCCACCGATGAGCGGGCCGAAGATGCCGCCCAGTCGGCCGAAGCCGGAGCACCAGGCCACACCGGCTGCACGAGCGTTGGTGGTGAAGTAGTTGGAGGTGAAGCCGTAGATCAGTACCTGGGTGCCCAGGGTGCCCACACCGGCCACGGCGATGAACATGAACAGCACCGGCAGCGGGAAGTGGAAGGTCATCAGCACCAGCGTGATGGCTGCCACCACGAAGGTGGTGGAGACGATGAACTGGGGTCCGCGGCGGTCGGCCAGCTTGGAGGCCACCACACCACCGATGACGGCGCCGGAGTTGAGCACCAGCAGGAATGCCAGCGAGTAGGTCTTGCCGTAGCCGTAGCCCTCCATGATCTTGGGGAGCCAGGTGTTCAGACCGTAGGTCAGCAGTAGGCCGGAGAAGGACATGAAGCCCAACAGGATGGCGCCCACACGGAACTGCGAGGAGAACACGGCCGCGAAACCGGTCTTGGCGGGAGTGGCGCCGGCTTTCTGGACAACGACTTCTTCCAACAACGATGTGCCGGTCTTGGCGGAAACGGCCTCCGCCTCTTCACGGCGACCACGGGAGAGCAACCAGCGCGGGGACTCAGGGAGCTTGAAGAACGCAATGGGCAACAGGAACAGGATGGGAGTCGCGCCGATCATGAACAGACCACGCCAGCCCAAGGGCTCAAGAAGGAGCATGCCCAGCAGTGCGGCGAGCACGCCGCCGGCGGGGATACCCGAGTACACGATGGCGTTGTAGAAGTTACGACGTCCGGCGGGAGCGAACTCCGCAATGGTGGCGCCGGCCGTGGCGAGGATCGCGCCCAGGCCGATGCCGGTGAGCAAGCGCAGCGCACCGAACGCGAAAATCGAGGTGGAGAGCGAGGTGACGAACATGCCGATAGAGAACCAGGCAATACCCACCAGGATGATGCGACGGCGGCCCACGTAATCACCGATGGAGCCGCAGATCAGGGCGCCGATGAGCACGCCGATCAGGGCGTAGGAACCCAGGCTTCCCGCGGTGGCGGCGTCAAGTGCGCCGATGTGGGAGGGATCTGCCATCAATGTGGTGAGGACGGTCCCGTAAATGGTGAGGTCGAAACCGTCGAAAATCAGTGCGGCGCAGGCGATACCGGCGACCCAGGCGGCGGTCCTCGCCTCTTTTCGCGGGTTGGCGGCAACGAGCGTGTTGCTCATGGTGGTGGTCCTCTCGGATCAAAGATCTTCCGGAGAGCCCCTAGACCCCCGGTGCGTTTCCCAAAATGGTTGCGCGTTAGAACTTAATCCTGAAGCACTGTGAGCCTTACCACACGGGGATAACCCCCAGGGTTTCGCCAGGGGGTGTTAATGTCCCTCTGCATATGAGTGGATGCTAATTTGCAGCCATAACTACCTAATGCGTGCCCGACGGCCGCACGGTGATGACCTCCACCTGCGCCGTTGGCTCGGCATCGACAACGAGGCGCACGGCGGCTGCGATCTGGGTCGGCTGGATCCACTCCTCGGCGCGATATTCCTTGTCCAGGTAAGCGTGCAGCTCTTCCTGCATGTCCGTGGCCACCCGACCCGGATGCACCGACGACACCCGCACGCCGTTCTCGCGTTCTTCTTCGCGCAGCGCGTCCGTGAAGGCTCGCAGGGCAAATTTGGTGCCGGAATACAACGACGACGCCGGCCCTGCGGTGAAACCCGAACCCGAGTTGATAGCCACCACGTCCCCGCCGACGGCTCGCAGCTGCGGCAACACCAACTTGGTCAGTTCCGCCACGGAGAAGACATTGACCTCGAAAATCTCGCGCCACTGCTCACGAGTGGCCTCTTCCACGCGGGCCATGGGTGCGATACCGGCGGAGTGCACCACCACGTTCAGTCCCGAAAACTCGTGGGCCAGGGGCGCCCACGCGGCCTCGACCGCGGCGTCGTCGGTGAGCTCGGCAACGAACGGTCGAGTGCCCGGGCCGAGCCCCTCGAGTTCGGAACGCACCCGCTCGACGTCCCCGGAACGCCGGCCGCCCACGAACACTACGTGGTCACGGGCGAGATCCTCGGCCACGGCTCGCCCGATACCCCGGGTGGCCCCGGTGACCAGGGCGGTGCGCGGTGACGCGCTGGAAATAATCTGCTGATCAGTCATGGACCCATGCTAGCCACGAGGGGCTCACCCGCGATCGCTGCACCCCGGGCGAATCAGCGGCAATCGCTCCAGCAGCACGCACCTACTTCTCCACGGGGTACTTGGCCAGGAACTGCCTGGCCGCATCTTGCGCTGCCTCACGAAGACCCTGGTGGAACTCCCGCAGACCGGCGCGGTCGATCGGGACTTCGATCACGCGGCGACCACGGACAGGGGCTGCAAACAGTGCGGCCAACTCGATGGCGGTGTCCGCACGACTGTACTCGACCCCGTAGGCCGCACACAGGTCCGGCAGGGACACCCGGTGCGGTGTTCCGAAGAAGCGCTCCACGGTACTGGTGTACCGGGTGTCCTGAGCCACGGCACCGTGTTCGAGTTTCCCGAAGATTCCCCCGCCGTTGTCGTTGAGGACCACGAGCTGGACGTTCGGGACGTCCTCGCCATCGCCCACGAGTAACGCGCCGGCGTCATGCAGGAACGTGAGGTCGCCCAGGAACACGCGCACCGGACGCCCCGTTCCCAATCCCACACCGTGGGCGGTGGCCACGGTGCCGTCGATCCCGGACACACCGCGGTTGGCCACCACGGCCACGGGGTCCCCCGGCCAAGCGACGAGGTCCAGGTCGCGGATCGGGTTGGACGAACCGGCCACGAGCACGGCACCGTCTGCCGCGCACGCATCCCACACGGCGTGAGCCACGTGCAGGCCGGTGAGGGCGGGTGCGGAATTGGTCTGCGTCCGCAGGGCCTCGCCCGCGGCCACGCCGGTGGCCTCCCATAACTCGAACCACCCGTCACGCACGGGTCCGAGACGGTCGAGGGCTTCGTGGAAGGAGCGGACAACCTCCTCGTCACGGCGCCCCTCCTCGAACCACGCAACCGGCTCGGGCCGCACGGCCAGGACACGCACGTCCTCGCGCCGCAGCAGGGCCGCAACGTGCCGGGACAGCGTGGGACGGCCCACGAGCACCACGGTGTCCACCTGATCGACCAGGTCCAGCTCCAACACGTTCTGGTAGGAGGGCACGGCGGAGGGGCCGAAACGCGCGTTCGAGGACGGTTCGGCCATGAGCGGCAGTCCGGCATCCGCTGCGAACCGCGCGGCAGCCGGTCCGGCGCCGTCACCGGCCATGACCACGGCCCGGGCGCCGTGCGGGGTAGTCGGTCGCTTCCCGGGGTTCTCAGCCGAGGGTGACGGATCATCGCTACCGCGCTCGTCTTGGCCGCGGTCCTGTGAGCCGATGTTCCGGAGCAGCTCGGTGGTAGCAACGTCCGGGCTTTCAACCACCAGGGACTCATCGAAGGCGGCCCAGGGGTGGGCGATGCGTGCGGGGCGATTCTCGGCCAATTCCGCGGCCAGTTCCGCCGCCCAGTTCGTGAGGAACAGGTGGTCTTCCTCTGCCCGCGGGTACAGCGGGTCCCGCAACCCCAGATTGAGGTGTACCGGGCCCGGTGCGGTGGTGTCATGTCCCCCGGCGGCCGCGAGCGTGCGATCCAACGTCTCCGCGGCAGGGTTCTGATCGTCGGGCACGAGATCCACTTGGGCGCGCACGAAAGCCGCGAACACTCCCGGTTGGAACGTGGTCTGGTTGGCGCCGGTGCCGCGCAGTTCGGGCGGCCGGTCAGCCGTGAGGGCGACGAGCGGAGTCCCCGAGTGCGAGGCCTCCATGACCGCGGGCAAGAGGTTGCCCACCGCGGTGCCGCTGGTGGTGAGCACCGCGACGGGTCGGCCGGTGGAACGGGAAATCCCCAGGGCAGTGAAGGCCGCCGCGCGCTCGTCGATACGCACGTGAACGCGCAGCGCCCCGCTCTCCCGGGCCGCTGCGGCGGCATAGGCCACGGGTGCCGAGCGAGAACCCGGTGCTATTACCATGTGCTCCATGCCCGCGCGCGCGAGGGCACTCAGTGCGGTGGTGGCCGTCAGCAGGCTCGGAGTGATCATGGAGCCCACTCTAGTGAGCCCCTCGGACACCCACAGCCGCCCGCATCACGCGGGCCTTCAGGACGAGGTCACGCGCGCACCTGACGTGGGCGGCGCCCCCCGATTAAGGACGACGCCGCCGCGCGAGCCTCAGATCCGCCAGTCGCTGTTCTCTGCCTTGAGGCTTCCCAGCACTCCGGGAGTCTCGATGCTGTCGTCCTGGATCATGCCCGCAGCCTGCGTGCGGCCGGTCTGGGGGTCGATCAGCAGGAACGAGCCCAGAGCATGCGACCGGGTGTAGCCGGTGGCGAAGATCGGCTCGGCCACCCGCACCGTGATCCGGCCGATGTCATTGAGTCCGAAAGAATCTACGGATTCTGCACTGAGGCTGTCCAGGTTCAGGCGACCGTCGATCGACCCGACGATCCCACGAACCACCCGCGTGGTGTGCTTGAGCAGTACGCGCTGACCCTCGTGCAGCGGCTTCTCGTCCAGCCAGCAGACCACGGCTTCCACGGACTGGCTGGGTTCGGCGCCCGCCTCCACACCGGAGATGAGATCGCCGCGGGTGATGTCGATCTGGTCACTCAACCGCAGGGTCACGGACTGCCCGGCCACGGCCACCTCCAGGGGCTGACCGGCCAGGTCGATGGCCTCGACCGTGGTCCGACGGCCGGCCGGCTGCACCGCGACGGTATCTCCCACGTGCACGGTTCCGGAGGCGATCTGTCCCGCGTAACCGCGATAGTCCACCAATGCGGGATCCACCGCGGCGGACTGCGGGCGCAGCACCGTCTGCACGGGGAACGCGAAATCCTCGGACCGGGTGAGCTCGGCCGAATCCGGCAGCGTCTCGAGCCATTCCAGCAGGCTGGGGCCCTCGTACCACGGGGTGTTGGGCGATTTCTCCGCCACGTTGTCACCGCGCAGCGCGGAAATGGGGATGGTCTGCAACGCCAACACACCGAATTGGTCGGCCAGCTCGTGCAGGTCCGTGTTCAACCGCGCGAACCGTTGCTCGGCGTCCGGGACCAGGTCGATCTTGTTGAGCGCCACGATCAAGTGCGGCACACCCAGCAGCGCGGCCACAGCCAGGTGGCGTCGGGTCTGCTCCACGATCCCGTGTTCCACGTCCACCAGGATGATGAGCGCATCCGCGGTGGAGGCGCCCGTCACGGTGTTGCGGGTGTACTGCACGTGTCCCGGGCAGTCGGCCAGGATGAAGTTGCGGGCGGGCGTGGCGAAGTACCGGTAGGCCACGTCGATCGTGATTCCCTGCTCGCGTTCGGCCCGCAGACCGTCGGTCAGCAGCGCCAGGTCCGCCGAGTCGAGACCGCGCGCCTGGCTCACCCGCTCGATGGCCTCGAGCTGGTCGACCAGGATGTTCTTGGTGTCGTGGAGCAAGCGCCCCACCAGGGTGGACTTGCCATCGTCCACGCTGCCCGCCGTGGCAATGCGCAGCAGGCTTCCTCGGGTGTCGACGCTCATTTTAGAAATAGCCCTCTCGCTTGCGGTCTTCCATGGCGGCCTCGGACATGCGGTCATCCGCTCGCGTGGCACCGCGTTCGGTGAGTGTGCTGGTCGCGACCTCCGCCAGCACATCCTGGGCATTCGCGGCCGGTGATTCCACGGCTCCGGTGCAGCTCATGTCACCCACGGTGCGGTAGCGGACGGTGCGGCGTTCGATGTTCTCGCCCTCGCGCGCGCTCACGTACTCCCCCACGGCCAGCAGCATGCCGTCGCGCAGGATCACGTCCCGTTCGTGTGCGTAATACAGCGGCGGCAGCTCGATGTTCTCCGCGGCGATGTAGCGCCAAATGTCCAGCTCGGTCCAGTTGGACAGCGGGAACACCCGCACGTGCTCTCCCGGGCGGTGGCGGGTGTTGTACAGGCTCCACAACTCGGGGCGTTGATCGCGCGGGTTCCACTGGCCGAACTCGTCGCGCAGGCTGATGATGCGTTCCTTGGCCCGGGCCTTCTCTTCGTCACGGCGGGCACCGCCGTAGACCACGTCGTGGCGTCCGTCCGTGATCGCGTCCAACAACGGCACGGTCTGCAACGGGTTACGGGTGCCGTCCGGGCGCTCGCTCAACCGCCCGTCGTCGAGGTAGTCCTGCACGCTGGCCACTTCCAGGCGCACCTTGAGCCGCTCGGCGGTTCGGTCGCGGAACTCGAGAACTTCCGGGAAGTTGTGCCCGGTGTCCACGTGCAGCACGGGGAACGGGATGGGGCAGGGCCAGAAGGCCTTGGCGGCCAAGTGCAACATCACCACGGAGTCCTTGCCGCCGCTGAACAGCAGCACGGGACGTTCACCCTCGGAGGCGGTCTCGCGGAAAATGTGCATGGACTCGGCTTCAAGCCGCTGCAACTGGGAGAGCGCGGCCGCGTGCGGTGCCGAGGTGGAGGTCACTGTGGTGGTCATACGTGAATCCCGCATTCTGTCTTGCCCAGCCCGGACCAGCGACCAGCGCGCGGGTCCTCACCGGGGGCAACCTTTCGTGTGCACGGAGCGCAACCAATGGACGGGTAACCCTGCGTCAGCAGTGGGTTGACCACCACCAGGTTGGTCTCGGCCCAGCTCACGACGTCGTCGAAGGTCCAGTCCACGATTGCGTTGATCTTGACCATGTGATGGCGTTCGTCCCATTCCACCGGCGCAGCGTTGGCGCGATGGGGAGTCTCCTCGCGGCGCAGCCCGGTCACCCAGGCCTCGTAGCCCGCAAGGGCGTTGTCCAACGGCTCGACCTTGCGCATCCCGCAGCACATGGCGGGCTCGCGGTCGTGGAGTTTCGCACCGAACTCGGCGTCCTGCTCGGGTACGGTCAGCCGCGGCAGCAGGGTGCGCACATTCACGGGCCAGTCCGAAGCGAACGAGTCCCGGGTGTCGATGGTTTCCTGGAAGTGGTAGCCGGTGTCCAGGAACAGCACGTCCACGTTCTTGATGTGCTGGCTGACCAGGGCGGGCACCACGGTGTCCGAGGCCATGGAGCACGCCACCGCAAGCGACTTCCCGAACGTCCTGCCGGCCCAGGCCAGCAGTTCCTGGGTGTCCGCGTTGCGCTGACCGAACAACTCGTTGGCCTCCTCGACCAGGGCCTTCAGCTCCGCCTCGGAGCGAGTTCGCTGGGGTGCCGACGCCGCGTCGGGCGCCCCGGCCCGGCCGGGTGCGGCCGGTGCCGTGCCCGGGGCAGGTGCCTCCGGCGGCGTCGTCGGGGATGGAGTAGTGGGGGTGGTCATCGCAGGCAATCCTCCTCGGCGTTCTGTGCCCACTCGGCAAAGGTGAGTTCGCCGTTGGTCTCTGCCATGTAGCGGCGGGTCACGCGCTCCACATAATCGGTCAGGCCGTCGGACGTGACCTTCAGGCCCCGCACGGTGCGCCCCAGCCCGCCCTCCTCGCGGTCGGCGGAGGCGAGCCCGCCGCCCAGGTGCACCTGGAACACGAACTCCTCGCCGATGAACTGGCCCTTGAGCCCGATGTCCGCGGTCTGGATGCGCGCGCACGAGTTGGGGCAGCCGTTGATGTGCAGGGAAATGGGGTTCGTGATCTCGAGGTCCGTGAGCCGCTCTTCGAGCTGATCGATCACCTGGGCCGCCAGGCCCTTGGTCTCCACGAACGCGAGCTTGCAGAATTCAATGCCCGTGCACGCAATGGTCGCGCGGCGGAACGGGCTGGGGTGCGCGTCCAAGCCGTGGGGTTCGAGCGCGGTGGTCAGCTCCGCCACACGATCCCCGGGGACGTCCAGGACCAGGATCTTCTGGTAGGGCGTCAGGCGGATACGGTCGGAACCCACGGCCTCGGCTGCCTGGGCGAGCGCCAACAGCGCGGCGGAGTTGAGACGACCCACGGTGAGGGCGAAGCCCACGTATTTCTTGCCGTCGTGCTGCTCGTGGACACCCACGTGATCGGGGCGACCCACGGCGCGGGCGGGCGCGGGGCCGTCCGGGAGCTCGCGGCCCAGGTACTCGTCCTGGAGCACCTGGCGGAACTTCTCGATGCCCCATTCGGCCAGCAGGAACTTGAGGCGGGCCTTGGTGCGCTGCTTGCGGTACCCGTAGTCGCGGAAGATGCCGGCCACGGCGGCCCACACGGGAACCACGTCCTCCGGCGCCACGAACACGCCGAGCCGCTCGGCCAGGCGCGGGGTGATGGACAGCGCGCCACCCACCCACAGGTCGTATCCGACCCCGAGTTCGGGGTGTTCGACGCCCACGAAGCTGACGTCGTTGATCTCGTGCACCACGTCCAGGCTCTTGCTGCCGGTGATCGCGGTCTTGAACTTGCGGGGCAGGTTCACGAAGTCCGGGTTGCCCACGAACGCCTCGCCCAGGGCGTCAAGCTGCGGTGTGCAGTCGATGATCTCGTGGGCATCCACACCGGCCACCGGGCTGCCCAGGAACACGCGCGGTGTGTCGCCGCACGCCTCGACGCTCAACAGACCCACGGAATCCAGGCGCTCCCAGATCTCGGGGACGTCCTCGATGCGGATCCAGTGCAACTGGATGTTCTGGCGGTCGCTGACATCGGCGGTGTCCCGGGCGAAGTCCCGGGAGATTTCACCGATCACGCGGGCCTGCGCCACGCTCAGCCGGCCGCCGTCCGTGCGGATGCGCATCATGAAGTACTTGTCGGACAGGGACTCCGCGTCCAGCTTGGAGGTGGAGGCGCCGTCAACGCCTTGCTTGCGCTGGGTGTAGAGCCCCATCCAGCGGAACCGCCCGTGCACGTCATCCGTGGGGATCGAATCGAAACCCTGCTTGGAGTAGGTGTCGATGATGCGCTCACGGACGGCGAGCGGATCGCCCTCGGCCTTGAACTCCTCGTTGTGGTTGAGGGGGTCCTTACCGCTGATCTTCCATTGCCCCAGGTTGGTGCCGGGGCGCGGTCCGCGCACGCGCGGGGCGGCCGACGTGGCAGGGCTCTCGGTTGAGGTCGTGTGCGCGGCCATGGCAGCTCCTTGAACGCAAACTAGTGATCGTCAGGTGCGCCACGAGACTTCGGGGGTACGGGTGAGGTCCCCGAGCGGCACAGTTCTGCGTGACCCGTTGCGTAAAAACTACCGATGCCCGGCCATCCCCGGTAGCCAGGTGTCACAGGGCGTCACATAGGTCGGCGGACGTCACGACGCCGCCGCTCGGCCCTGTGGCATGTCGGGCGCGGCGCACCCCCAAGGGTGCGGGTCGGCACCCGCGGGCGCGAGCGGCCGGTGTGGCTGCTCGCGCCCCTGCCCGAATCAGCCGTCGTAGGAGCGGCGGGCCCGGCGAGCGCGGTCGCGGGTCTCCGGATTGGACTTGCCCCGGTAGCCGCGGTACTTGGGACCCTTGGGCCCGTTCTTGCGGCGCTTGCCGCGGCCGTGTCCGTGGCCCGGCTTGTCGCTGACACCGCCCGGGAACTCGGGATCCTTGCCACGCTCGAGCTTGAAGACCTGCACCACCGCGGGGCGAGGCATGGAGAACTCACCCTCCTCGAGGCGGGTGGGCAGCGCGTAGTCCGGGAAGTAAGACCGGGGCTCCTCGAACGAGCCGTCCTCACCCGGGTGCTGCACTGCCACGTAGGCCATGTCCTCGGTGTCATGGATGACCGGGCCGCAGGTTTCGGCATCCTGCGGGACCGACAAGAACTGCTGCACACGGCCGCGCTCGGAACCGGTCAGGCCCACCTTGAACAGGCCGTCGTTGTAGCCGATCTTGGACGGCGCGCCGTCCGTGGAGATCCACAGGTTACCCGCGCGGTCGAAGGCCACGTTGTCCGGGCAAGAGATGGGTGAAACCTGCTCCTTGGGGTAACCACCGAAGTACGTGCCGGAGTCCTTGGTGGGATCACCGCAGACCAGCAGCAGGTTCCAGTCGAAACGCGTGGCGTTCACGCGACCATGGCGTTCGGTGAGTTCCAGGACGTAGCCGTCGCGGTTGCCGGTGCGCGGGTTGGCTTCGTCCACCGGAGCGAAGCCGGGCTTGCCGCGGTCGGAGTTGTTGGTCAGCGCGGCGTACACCTTGCCGGTGTGCGGGTTGGGTTCCACGTCCTCGGGGCGGTCCATCTTGGTGGCGCCGGCCTTGTCCGCAGCCAGGCGGGTGTACACGAGAACCTCGTCCACGGCCATCCCCTCGATCATGGACTTGCCGCCCTTGATCAGGGGCAGCCATTGGCCGGAGCCGTCGAACTCACCGTCCGCGGGCAGGGTGCCGTCACCGGTGATCTGGGCCGGGGAGGAGTTACCCGTGAGCTTGGCCACGTATAGGTCGCCCTCGGAGAGCAGCGTCATGTTGTGGCGCTTGTCCCCCTCCTTGTACTTGCGGGAGGAGACGAACTTGTAGATGTACTCGAACTTCTCGTCGTCACCGGAGTAGGCGACCACCGTGCCGTCATCACCCACGTGGACGTTGGCGCCCTCGTGCTTGAAGCGGCCCAGCGAGGTGTGCTTGACCGGTGCGGAGTTCGGGTTCTGCGGGTCGATCTCCACGATCCAGCCGAAGCGGTTGGGCTCGTTCTTGTAGTCCTCGACGCGGGCGTCGAAACGCTTCTCGACCTCGGGCCAGCGGCGCGAGGGCATGGTAGTGGGGAATCCGTAGCGCTTCTCCTCCGGGGTGCCGGAGGTGATGAAGTACTGGTGCACGTTCTCCTCGCCGGAGAGGATCGTGCCCCACGGGGTCACACCGCCGGAACAGTTGTTCTGAGTGCCCGCAATGCGCTTGCCCGTGGGATCGTCCTGCGTCTTGAGCAGGTCCGAACCGGCGGCGGGGCCGTCCACCACGAACGGGGTGCTCAGGGTGATGCGACGGTTACGGGCACCACCGCGCACGTAGGACCACGGTTCACCCACCTTGGCGCGGGTGATCTCCACGACCGACATACCGTGTGCGGCCATGGCGGTGCGCACCACGTTGGCCAGGTTCTTCTCCTGCTCCCCCGTGGGGAACATGGTGTTCTCATTGGTGTACTCGTGGTTGTTGACCAGCACACCGGTCAGCCCGTTGGGGTCCGGAATGATGTCCAGATAGTCGGCGTTGAAACCGAACTGCTTGGCCTGGGCCTCCGGGGTCTGGTTCTTGGGATCGAACTCCGGGGCGTCGTAGAACAGCGGGTCGCCCCAGCGGATGATCGGGGACCAGTCATAGCCCTCTGGGACATTGAAGTCGTCCACGGTCATGCCCACGGGTTTGATCGGGGTGAAGTCCAAGCGACCGCGGCCCTTGCCCCAGTACGCGTAGGTTGCGTTGGCCGGGTCAGCGGTTCCGGCCACGACCCCCACCGTGACGGCACCTGCCAACCCCAGGCCCAGGGCGGAACGGCGGCTCACGGCCGCGGAAATGATGTCGTGCGCGTACTCGTTTCCGGACTGGTTGCAGTCCGGGTTCGTGCACTGACTGCCGCACTTGAGCTCACAGGTCAGCGGGCTGCGCTTGCCCTTGACATGGCCCAGCATGGGCAGGAGTTTGCGGCGTTCGGGTGTCTGCGTCATGGGATCCCCTGGGTGAGGACATGCAAATACACATGTCAGCGAGTTGTTCCGCTGCCTAGCTCACCACCTGAGAGTGAGCTGAGTACGACGCCAGGTGAAACGGGAGGTTAATTGACCGAGCCGGGCAGCGCTAACCCGCCAGCACCGCATGCGTCCTGCGGATCCGGTCGAGCCACCAGTCCCGCCGCTCACCCGTCACCGCGAATTCCGCCACGAGATCCTGATCCACGGCTACGTCCCGCACTGGAATGAAGCCGTCCTGCGGTTTGAGTGGCTCACGGGTCACATCCGCCTCCATGAGTGACAGCGTTCCCAGCCCGCACGCGTACGGCAGCTCGGGCAGCGCGGCTGCCAGGGCGACACCCGCCCGAATCCCCACGGAGCTGTCGATCGCGGAACTCACCACGGCGGGTAGGCCCGCGTCCCGCACGATCCCCAGCGCCCGGCGCACTCCCCCGAGCGGGGCCACCTTCACGATGATCAGGTCGGCGGCACCGGCACGGGCCACCGCGAGGGGATCTTCGGCCTTACGCACCGACTCGTCCGCGGCGATCTTCAGGTCGATATTCTTGTCCCGCAGTCGCCCGCGCACCTCTGCCAACCCTGCGATGCCGGCCACGGGCTGTTCTGCGTATTCCAGGTCGAACGCCGCCAACTCCGTGAGCGCCGCGACGGCCTCATCGTCACCCCAGCCCATGTTCGCGTCCACGCGAAGCCGCGCGTCGGGAAGGAGGTCGCGGACGGCGGCCACTCGAGCGACGTCGTCCGCCAGGGCTTGACCGCGCTCGGCGACCTTGATCTTCACGGCGGGTACCGCACCGCCGTACCCGGCGAGCACCTCGGCCACCCGGCTGGCGGGCACGGCCGGGACGGTGGCGTTGACGGGGATGGTCGAACGCACGGGGTCGGGGAATCCCCGCCACGCGGTTTCAAGACCGGCACGAAGCCACTGGGCGGCCTCGACGTCCCCGTATTCCGGGAACGGGCCGAATTCACCCCACCCGGCGGGCCCCCGGAAGATGGCGGTCTCGCGGACCGTGACGCCCCGGAACGTCACGCGCATCGGAAGGGCAACCACGCGAACGGTGTCCAGGAGGTCGGCAACGGGCGGCAGGTTCAGAGCGTGAGCGGAGGTCATGAATCTAGGGTAAGTCTCGCCGGAGCGGCCCTCGGTCAGCACCGCTCACAGTTCGCCGGGCAAACAAACGCCCGGCTGGAGGAATCCAGCCGGGCGTTTGCTCAGTGAGTCAGACTAACGCTACTCGTCAGTTGACCGGGGCGGCGACGTTCTCGTCCTCGTCAACGCCCATACCCGGGACTTCGGTGCCGGTGGCTCCGGCCTTGACGGCCTCTTCGATGCGCTGACCGATGGTCTCGTCCACGTTCTTCCAGTACTGGAAGGCGTTGGACAACACCGGTTCCTTCACACCGTCCAGGGCGCCGGCAACGGTCTCGACGAACTCGTCGCGCTGGGCGTCGGAGAACACCTCGCGGACCAAGATGCCTGCCTGGACGAAGTCGCCGTCGTCCTCGCGGAGGGTGTAAGCCTCGCGCACCAGGGCGCCGTCGTCCTCCCAGCCGGTGTCGACCGGTCCGACCTCGTCCGACCAGGAATCACCGAAGGAGTTGGGTGCGTACACGCTGCGGTTGCCGCTGTGCTCATACCACATATTGCCCTCGAAGTTGTAGGTGTGGACCTCGTTGATTGGGCGGTTCACCGGCAGCTGCTGGAAGTTGGTGCCGATGCGGTAGCGCTGAGCATCCGCGTAGGCGAAGTTGCGGCCCAGCAGCATCTTGTCCGGGCTCATGCCGATACCGGGAACCACGTTGGCCGGGGAGAACGCGGCCTGCTCGATCTGCGCGAAGAAGTTCTCCGGGTTGCGGTTCAAGGTCATGGTGCCGACCTTGTGACGCGGGTAGTCCTTCTTCGACCAGGTCTTGGTGAGATCGAACGGGTTGAAGCGGTAGGTCTTGGCCTCCTCGTACGGCATGACCTGCACGTACAGGTCCCACGAGGGGTGCTCGCCGCGCTCGATGGCGTCGAACAGGTCACGGCGGTGAGCCTCGGCGTCGGCACCGGCCAGGGCCTCGGCCTCGTCGTTGGAGAGGAAGTCCACGCCCTGGTTCGACTCGAAGTGCCACTTGACCCAGAACTTCTCGCCGGCTTCGTTGACCCACATGAACGTGTGGGAACCGTAGCCGTTCATGTGACGCCAGGTCTTGGGCAGACCACGCTGACCCATCAGGTAGGTCACCTGGTGAGCGGACTCGGGGTTCTGGGTCCAGAAGTCCCACTGCATGGTGCCGTCACGCAGACCGGAGTCCGGCAAACGCTTCTGCGAGCGGATGAAGTGGGTGAACTTCATGGGGTCGCGCACGAAGAAGACGGGGGTGTTGTTACCGACCAGGTCGAAGTTGCCCTCTTGGGTATAGAACTTCAGGGCGAAGCCGCGGACGTCGCGCCAGGTGTCCGGGGAACCCAGCTCGCCTGCCACCGTGGAGAAGCGAGCAAGCATCTCGGTCTTCTTGCCGGGCTGCAGGAAGTCCGCCTTGGTCCACTGGGAAACGTCCTCGGTGACCTCGAAAGTACCGAATGCGCCGGAGCCCTTAGCGTGCGGACGACGCTCGGGAACGTTCATGCGGTTGAAGTGCTGCAGGGTCTCCACCAGGTGGTGGTCGTGAAGCACGATCGCTCCGTTGGGACCGGTGGTCAGCGAGTTGCGGTCGCTGACTGCGGGGATGCCGGCCTGGGTGGTCGAACCTGTACCGTGTGGGGTGGTGTCCGTCATCACGTACTCCTTGGTTGGGCTGGGACGGGTGGGTGAACCGGTCGGCCCTGGATGGGCCTCGCGGAGGACTAAGGGGCTAGCTCTGCGCTGTCGCCGTGTCGGATTCTTGAGCCGAGCAGTCGGAACAGACGCCTTGGTATACGACATCCGCAACGTGGATGTTCATCCCATGGGTTTCGGTGGGGGCCAGACAGGGAGCGTGCCCGACGGCGCAGGCGACGTCCTCAATGCGCCCACACACCGTGCACACCGCATGGTGATGGTTGTCGGCCACCCGCGTCTCGTAACGGGCCGGAGAGTGTGCCAGGTCAAGCTGACGCAACAGACCGGCCTTGGTGAGCGAGTGCAACACCACGTAGACGGATTGCACGGTGATGCTGGGCATCACTGTGCGGACCGCGGAGAGCACCTCATCGGCAGTGGCATGCGGGGAACGCTCCAAGGCGTCCAGCACGGCCAGCCGAGGTTTGGTGACACGCAGTCCAGCCTCCCGGATCCGCGCGGCCCACGCCCCGGGAGCGACGGCGGTGGTGCCGGCGTTCTCGTGCTGCGGCTGCTGCGCAGAGAAAGTGGTCGAGGTCATAACGACACTATGTCATATTTTGAGTTACTCATCAAAAGGTTTGGACAATTTTTTGCGTGCTGGCGGGCGTGAGCTCCACAACACCCGGTGGGAGCAACCCGACCCCATCCGCTAGGAGGCCCCGCTAGGAGGCCGGACCACCGAACGGCCCACCCGGCCAGCCACGAACCGAGGACCCGTACCCACGTTCCGACAACGTTTCCGCAGGTAGAACGGGTATTCCTCGTTTGTGAGTATTTTTAGACCCCAATGTTTTAGTCCCCTGTTGTGCGGGCACATGATTCAAACACGTTGGAAATTCTTGCGATAACAAGTGGGTAATGGCACACTGGCCTAATCCGGCGCCTCATCGATGAATGGCGCCAAGAGTCCTGTTGGGGAACGGGACTGATCCATTTGGGGGAAACAGATGCTCGTAGCTACAAACGCGCCATTGAACGGCGTGGGCAGTATGCCGGAATACACTCATTCAATCCTGCAAAGTGGCGGGCGACTACTGCTCATGATCGCCATGGCGCTTTTCTTGGCCTACATGCTGTTCATGGTGTGCGCAGTAGCCATCTCAAGCGCGTTCACCACGTGGACCTCGCTTCGGCAGCACCCCGGATCCCGCACTGTGGCGGCCCTCACCGGCGGATCGCACGTGCAACACACGGGTCACCGCGTGCGGGGTGCCCACGTGAAAACCGGTTCGGCCCAATACCACGGTCAGCGGTAGAGCATCCGTCATGATTATGTTTTTCGGAAACAGGATCGATTTGGTCCTGTGGCTCGTTATTGCGCTGGTGCTAATTAGTGTTCTGTACGGTTTGACGTTATTGGTGCTTTCTCGTTTTGAACCCCGCGGTCGGGGAATTTCCGCTGGTCAGACTCAGGATGTGGGCTCTGAAAAAACCGTGGTCTTCGTGGTCCCGTGTTTGAACGAGGATCGCGTTCTGAAAGCAAGTCTGGACCGCCTGACCAGTCTTGATTATCCCAGAATTCATATTCTCGTGATTGATGACGGTTCCGATGACGGGACCGCGGACATCGTTCGCTCACACCCGGATCCGCGGGTTCGCCTGTTCCAACGTGTTCTCCCGGAGGCCCGTCAGGGCAAGGGCGAAGCGTTGAACGCAGCCGTTCGACACCTCGTGGGCAGCGAATTGCTCGCCGGATTGCCCCAGTCGGAAGTGATCGTGTGCGTCATGGATGCGGACGGGCGCCTCGATCCCCACGCTCTGGATGAGGTCATGCCCCTGTTCCGGGATGATCAGCTGGGTGCCGTGCAGGTCGGTGTTCGTATCAACAACCGCCAGCAGAACTTGTTGGCCCGCATGCAAGACATCGAATTCGTGCTGTTCACTCACGTGTTCCAGCGCGGTCGCCGGCATTTGGGCAGTGTGGGCCTGGGCGGCAACGGTCAGTTCGTACGGTTGTCCGCACTCACAGGGTTGGGCCCGGCTCCGTGGTCGCACAGTCTCACGGAGGACCTGGACCTGGGGGTCCGGTTGCACATCGACGAGTGGGACATCGAGTTCTGCTCCACCTCGTCCGTGCACCAGCAGGGCCTGGTGGACGTCAAGCGGTGGATCAAACAGCGCACCCGCTGGTTCCAGGGGCACCTTCAGTCCTGGAACCTGGTGCCCTGGGTGCTGCGCGATCTGACCGGGACGCGCAGGACAGACATTCTGTACCACCTGACCAGCCCGTTCCTGCTCCTGGTCACGTCCTTCCTGAGTGCGGCATTCGCGTTCTGGGTCCTGGACGTCCTGCTCGACATCGCCCTGGGACAGGCGGTGGTCTCCCCCTGGTGGCTCTCCGCCTATCTAGTGGCGTTCGGGCCCGCCGTGCTGTTCGGATTCGTGTACTGGTCGCAGGAGAAACAGCAGGGATTGAACCCGTTCGTGGCCGTGGCGCTGATCCACGGGTACGTCCTCTACGCGGTGCTCTGGTATGTGGCGGGCTGGAAGGCGGCCTACCGCGCCGTCCTCGGCAAGAACTCGTGGGCCAAGACGGAACGCAATGTCGAAAGTAAAAATCAAGTGGACGTGTCCGCGGAGGAGCTGACAGGTGAGGCCATACCCGAGGAAATTGCCGGCGGTGCTACTGGGAGTTCTGCTCCTCGCGCTGTTGGTCATGGCAGGGGTCAATAACGTGTGGCGGCTCCAACCCTGGGCGGACGGGGAAACCCACGGCCGGTGGACGGCGGTCTACAACGGGCACGGCCGGACGGTCGGTACGGACCAGCAGGTGGTGCTGGAACCCAACGCGGCGACGTCGGCGGACGTCACACACGCGTCACTGGTGCGCACCACTGAGACGTATCAGGACGCGGACTTCGAGATCACCATGAACACCGAGGAGCAGGTGCGCAAGGGCTCTCCCAACGTGTGGGAGGTGGGTTGGGTGCTGTGGAATTTCCGGGACAACGAGCATTTCTACGCCGTGGCGCTCAAGCCCAACGGCTGGGAAATTTCCAAACAGGACCCCGAGTACCCGGGAAGCCAACGTTTCCTGGCCACCGGGGATGACGTGCAATTTCCCGTCGGCCAGGACTACCGAGTGGAGATCGAGCAGGACTGGCCCCGGATGACCGTCAAGGTGGACGGTTACGTATTGGCCACGGTGACTGATTCGGAGCGGCCGTACCGCGGTGGCTCCATCGGGCTGTACACGGAGGACGCCCGGGTCCGTTTCATGGACCTCAGCGTGGCCACCGCGCCGGGAGATTGACGCTAACAATCGGGGTGCCGTGGGCCGGCATCCCAGAGGAGAATTCATGGTACGAACACCCCCCTTTCAACCGGTCACCGTCATGGCGGTCTACGGGACCCTTCCCGAGGCCATCAAAATGGCGCCGCTGATCCTGGCGCTGCGCAACGATCCGCGTTTCCGGGTGCGCGTGGTCGTCACGGGGCAGCACCGCGAGGTATTGGAGCAGGTCAACGAGGATTTCGGGATCGTGCCGGATCACGACCTGGACATCCCTTCGCGCGGACAGCCACTCACACAGATCAGCGCCCGCATCCTCGAAGGGCTGACGCAGGTCCTGCAGACCGAGCGTCCCGATGCGGTGCTGGTCCAGGGCGACACGACCACTTCGTTCACGGGCGCGCTCGCGGCCTCCTACGCGGAGATTCCGGTGATTCATACTGAGGCCGGGCTGCGCACGGGCAACAGGTCCTCGCCGTTCCCGGAGGAAATCAACCGGCGTCTCACCGGGCAGATCGCCAGCCTGCACCTGACCCCCACCGCGGCAAGCCGCGAGAATCTGCTGCGGGAGAACGTGGCGGCGTCGGACATTGTGGTCACGGGCAATTCGGGCATCGACGCGCTGTTGGCCACCGTGGCGTCCCAGCCCAGGATCGCCGACGCCGCCCTGGCCCGGCGCCTGGACCGCGGTCGCCCGGTGGTTCTGGTCACGGCCCACCACGGGCAATCGTGGGGTGAACCGTGGAAGGCCGTGGGACGGGCCATTGCCACGCTGGCCAGGAGGCACCCCGACCACGACTTCATTGTCCCCGCGCAACCGAATCCACGGGTGCGCGAGGCGATCCAGCCCGCCCTCGGGGGGCGGGACAACGTGGTGCTGATTGATCCGTTGCCCTACGCGCAATTCTGCGCCCTGATGCAACGGTCCAAGATCATCCTGACCGACAGTGGCGGTGTGCAGGAGGAAGGTCCGTCATTGGGCAAACCGGTCCTGGTGCTACGTGAGACCACTGAGCGCCCGGAAGCCGTTGAAACCGGCATGGTGAAGTTGGTCGGAACCGATGAGAGCACCATTGCCCGAGAGGTTTCCACGTTGCTCAGCAACAGTCTCGCGTACGGTCGCATGGCGCGGGGGCTCAATCCCTACGGGGACGGCCGTGCGGCGGAACGCACGGTGCACGCGGTGGCTCGTTACTTCGGCATGGGGGATGCCGTGAACGAGTTCTCCTTCGATCAACCACCGTTCACCCGGGCCACCGCCCGCTGAGTTTTCACACGGTGTTCGAACTGGGGCGAACACCTATATTTCACGATCCACATCACGTTCAGGCGGGGGAGCCATGAGCACATCTTTTCAATTGTCGAGGGGCCAACGCGCCGCCTGGGTGGCGGGACTGCTCGTTCTGCTGCTCGTGTCCACCGCGATAGTTTTCGGGTTGACCAATGATTCGCTGCGCGAAGGCCAGGGTTCACCTCTGGTCAGGGAGTACACAACGGTCTCCGACGCCGACGGGGAGGGTTCGGAAGCCAGCTTCCCCGCCACGTTCGGCGAGGACGGTAAAGCCTCAACACTGGTGCTGTACGACAAGACGGATGATTCTTCCTCCAACGGTGAGCTGTACGCCGTGGCCACCGGCAACTTGGTGACCCATTTCGGAACGGCGGAGATCAAACCGGTGGCCGAGTACGTGCACAACGCCATGACCGACTATGACGCCGTGGTGTACATCGGCACGGATGCCGCGGCCACTCCCCCGCCGGCGTTCCTGGACGATGTTCTGACCTTGGACACCCCGGTGATGTGGGTGGGCGAGAACCTGAACACGATGACGAGCGGGCAGAGCGACCGAACGGCGCAGTTCCGTTCCGAATTCGGGTGGGATGCGGGCCAGACACAGGCCGTCAGAAGCGACCTGCTCCATTCGGTCCGCTACAACGACAAGGACGTGGCGCGGTACACCGATTCCACGGAGACCTTGGAATCGCCCGTCGTGGAACCCGCCAGCTCCGTGGAGGTGCTGGCCAGTGCGCAGTGCCGGAAGGACGACGCCCCGGTTTCCTGCGAGCCCGGCAATGCCGACGGCGCCCAGGACGTTCCGTGGGCGGTGCGTTCCGGGAATCTGACGTTCGTGAGCGAGATCCCGTTGGATTACATCGACGAGAATGACGTCTATCTCATTTATTCGGATTTGTTCTACGGCCTGCTGGCGCCGGATACCGCCCCGGTGAAGCAGGCCGCGGTGCGATTGGAGGACGTGGGGCCGGAGTCCGATCCCTCCGACCTGCGCACTATGGCCGACTACTTCCAGGAAGCCGGCGTGCCGTTCCAGGTGGCCGTGATGCCGATCCACATGGCCAAGACTCCCGAGGGAAACGATTGGTACGGGCTGAGTCTGCTGGATCGCCCCGAGGTGGTGGATGCGCTCAAGTACATGCAGGAGCGCGGTGGAACGCTGATTCAACACGGCACCACGCACCAGTTCGGCACGCTGGACAATCCCTACAGCGGCCGCACGGGTGAGGATTACGAGTTCTACCGCTACGGATGCAGTGCGACGGCGCGGCAGCCCTACGAGTTCGGGGAGTGCGAGAACACCTCCTACATCCGCCAGATCGGCCGGGTTTCCGAGGACACCGTGGAGCAGCACACCGAGCGGATCGAAAAGGGCCGGCAAGTGATGGTCGACGCCGGGTTGGGCGAACCGGAGATCTTCGAGACCCCGCACTACGCGGCCTCGCCCAACGCGTACGCGGCCATGGCCGATGTCTATGACGCCCGCTACGAGCAGAGCGACTACTTTGCGGGCATCCTCTCGGGCGAGCCCAGTGAGGCGGGCCAAGCCTACAGCCAGCACTTCCCGTACACCGTGCACGATATTTACGGCAGCAAGGTGTACCCGGAGAACCTGGGTAACATCACCGAGTCGGAACAGAACAATCACGCCACCCGCGATCCGGAGTTCCTGATCTCCCGAGCCGCGGCGCACCTGGCCGTTCGCGAATCCACGGCGAGCTTCTTCTTCCACCCCTACCTGGACATTGATTATCTGCGGCAGACGGTGGAGGGCATCCGGGAGTTGGGGTACGAGTTCGTGCCGGTGACGGAGCTGAAGTAGTAAGCCACCGGTTCATGGCCCAGGATCAGGGCCACGGCGTTGTCCCGGGTGGGGTGGTGGTGGTGCATTTGGGTCTCGACACGGCCGCGCGCGCGGCGCACACTGTTCTTCATCACAATGGTCCGAGCGTGACGTCAGGGCGCCCGGTGCACCGAGGAGGCACCAGTGAGTGCAGAGCAGCAGCCCGTGCGAGGAATTTTCCGGCGCAAGCCAATCGCCGCGGATCCCGACGACGACGCTCCCCTGGAACGAACAATCGGCCTGTGGCAACTTACCGCCATTGGCCTGGGCGCCATCATCGGCGCGGGCATCTTCGCCCTCACCGGCACGGTCGCGAAAACGGACGCCGGGCACCGGGGACGGGCACGTGATGGACCTCTTCGCGGTGGTGTTGTGCCTGGGGGTCGCATGGCTGCTCAACCGCGGGATCAAGAGCAGCGCGCGGGTGGAGAGCGCGCTGGTGTTCGTGAAGATCGCGATCGTGCTGGCGGTGATCGTGGTCGGCGCGTTCTACATCCAGCCGGAGAACCTCTCACCGTTCATGCCGTACGGGTTCGGCGGCGTGGCCACCGGGGCGGCCACGGTCTTCTTCGCGGTGTTCGGCTACGACGCGATGAGCACCGCCGCCGAAGAGAGCAAGGACGCGGAGAAGAACCTGCCCAAGGCGATCATCCTGTCCCTGGCGATCGCCATGATCCTCTACCTGCTGGCCTGCACCGTGCTGACCGGGATGCAGCGCTACAGCGAGCTGTCCGACACCGCGGCGTTCGCGTTCGTGTTCGAGGCCGTGAACCTGCCGATCTTCGCCCGGATCGTGGCGGTCGGGGCGATCGTGGGCATCATTACGGTGCTGTTCTCCTTCAGCCTGGGCGCGTCCCGCGTCTGGTACGCCATCAGCCGCGACGGACTGCTGCCGCGGTGGTTCGCGCACCTGAACAAGCACCAGTCCCCCTCGCGGCCGGTGTGGATCGTGGGGATCGTCTCCGCCGGGATTGCGGGCTTCGTGCCGATCGGGGAGGCGGCCGAGCTCACCAACATCGGCATTCTGTTGGCCGTCATCGTCGTCTCCGCCGCCGTGATCGTGCTGCGCTATCGCTCCCCGGACCTACCGCGGACCTTCCGCACCCCGTTCATGCCCGTCACCCCAATCCTGGGCATCGGCTTCTCGATCTGGCTGGTGACTCAGCTGCAGCCCGCCACCTGGGTCCGGTTCGCCGTCTGGTTCGTGATCGGGGCGGCGGTCTACGGCTTATACGGCTATCGACACGCGAAGCTCGGGCACGGCGAGGTGGTCCAGACCGATGAGCGCGGCTGAACGCCCCCGCCGCGCCGGGAATCGTGGATAAGGAGCCCACATGAACTTCTTCCGACGGCAACTGAATTTCCGCAATTACAACCTGGGCGTCTTGGCGATCGTTGCGGCGGGGGCCTACCTGTTCCTGGTGGCCCTGGCCCTCGCTTATCTGCTGTACTTCCTGGTCTACCCTGGCCCGGACGCGATCGGTGCCACGTTCGAGGGGCTGCCCGCCATTGCGCTGACGGCGCCGACGTCGCTGCTCCTGCTTCCCGTCACGGGCCCCTTCGACGCCTTCGGCCCCGGCGCGGCCGTGTTCGTACTCGTACTTTCCGGGCTCGTGCAGGCGTTCGTGCTGTATGTGGTGCTGCGGGGGCGGCGTCGGGTGGCGCCGAAGGCCGCGGCGGCGTGAGTGGGTGCATTCAGGGTCAGCGGCCGGATTCCGTGCTCGATTCCCGGGAACCTCCGCCCGCGGTGACGGTGTAGCGGAGCAGTACCACGCCGGAGCGGAAGGTTCGCGTGCCGATCAGTTCAAGACCCGGCAACGAGCTGTTCTCGGCGACGAGCCCCTTCCCGCGCCCCTGGACGGCCGGGTACACGAACAGCCGGATCTCGTCGACGAGTCCGGCGGCGATCACCTCATGTGTCAGGGTGATGCTGCCGGTCAGTACGATGTCACCGCCGGCGGTGGTCTTGAGACGGCGCACTTCCTCCACCGGGTCGCCGGAGAGAACGGTCGAGTTGCGCCACCGTGGATCGGTCATCGACGAAGAGACCACGTACTTCTGCACCTGGTCGAGGTAGGCGCCGGCCGATTCGTCCGTGTGGTGGGGCCAGTAGCCGCGAAAGTCCTCGAACGTCTGCCGCCCCAGCAACACCGCGTCCGAGGACGCGCCCTGGCGGTCCAGTTCTTCCTGGAGGTCACCGACATCACCCTGGGGTGAGGGGTCGAACCAGTCGTCAAGCATCTCGATGCGTCCGTCAACGGTGATGTTCTCGGTGAGCAGTAGCCGGCGCATGGTGGCCTCTCTCCGCGGGGGTTGATGTTCGAATAGATTACTGTGTTTTCCGCCGGGCGGGCAGTAGTCTGATCCACCGCAACGTGTGTTCCCGTGGGGCCGGCCACCTTAGGCCCCGCCGGGTTCAGGAGCAGCTTCCGGGAGTCCGAAGAAGCTCGTAATACTTTTTCCGTGCCTTCATCGCGTGGATCTCCATGCTATTCAGGCAGCATCGACCCAGGCGCGTACTGCGGCGCGTAGAGCCTCCGAGCGGTTCATGTGCTGGTCTTGGGCCTTCCGTGCCAACAATTCCAACAGTTCTTGATCCATGCGGAACTGAACCACGCTACCGGCGGTCTTGCCCAGCACCAGTGGTCGTCCCCGACGACGCATCTCCTCCACGTCGTAGCCGGCCTCGGCCTCGTCAGCCCAGGTCTGAATCTGCTCGTCTCCAACAGGGCGGCCGTTGATCATTCTCATACTAAATATTGTAGTACGTAAATCAGGGTCCGAGTCTGCCACTCGGCACCGTTGAACGGGTGGCCCGCGCGCATGCCCGGCCGGCTCAGCGCTTGCCGAACTTCGTCCGCGTCACCACCAGGCCCAGCAGCGAGATCAGTGCGATGGCGATGTAGTAATAGCTGGGGGCCAGTAGCGAGCCCGTAGAGTTCACCAGCCACGCCAACACGAGCGGGGCAAAGCCCCCGAACAGCGTCACGCCCACGTTGTAGGCGATCGACATGCCGGTGGTGCGGATGTTGGTGGGGAACATCTCCGACAGCAGCGCCGGCAGCGGGCCGAAGTACAGCGCCATCAGCGCACCCAGGACCACCTGCACCGCGGTCAGCATCCCTACGCCTGGGGAGGCCACCAAGATCACGAACAGCGGGTAGGCCACCACGACGGCGGCTACCGCCGCGACCGTCATCACCCGTGCGGGCCCCACCCGGTCCGCGAGCTTGCCCACCAGGGGCGCCCCGATCAGGGTGACGATCCCGGAGATGATGCCGCCCAGGTATCCGGCGTACCCGGGCAGGTGCAGGTTCTGCACGGCGTAGGTGGGCATGAACAGGATGAGGTAGACCGACACCGATGCCAGGCCCACGACCGCCGCGGAGGTCAGCCACCTCGGTGCCGCATGAATGAGGGTGGCGCCCAGGGGTGACTTCACCTGCTCACCCCGGGCCTGCTGGAAGTCCGGGGTCTCCTCCATCCTCAGCCGGATATACAGGCCCACCGGGCCGATGAGCAGGCCAACGAAGAACGGCACGCGCCAACCCCAGCTGTAGAGCGCTTCATGGCTCAGGAAGGTGTTGAGGGTGAAGCCGAAGCCGGAGGCCAGGAACATGGCCACGCCCTGGGTGGCCACCTGCCAGCTGCCGTAGAACGCCTTGCGATCCGGGGCGTTCTCGATCAGGAACGCCGTGGCCGTGCCGAACTCGCCACCGGCGGAGAAACCCTGGATGAGCCGGGCCACCAGGATCACCAGGGCCGCCGCCGGGCCCAGGACGGCCGTGGTGGGAGCGGTGGCCATGATCAGCGTGCCCAGCATCATCAGCAGAATGGTCAACGTCAGCGCGCCCTTGCGCCCGTGTCGGTCTGCGTAGGAGCCCAGCACCATGGCCCCCAGCGGGCGGATCAGGTAGGACACGCCAAAGGTGCCGAAAGTCAGCAGGATGCCGAGGACCTGACCGCCTTCACTGCCCGCGGGCTCGAAGAACAGCGCGGAGATCACCACGGCGAACGACGAGTAGACGATCACGTCGAACCACTCCAGGGCATTCCCGATGGACGACGCCACCACGGCCCGCCGCGCTCGCGAGCGGTCCTGCGCCGTGACGGGCGTTCCGTGCGTTCTCGCGCCCGGGTTTTCTGCAGCCGTGCTCATGCTGTTTCTCCATCTGTTCGGGTCCGGACGAGAATGCCGAGACGGTGCGTCACGACGCGGCGTCGAGCCGGTCGATCAAGGCGTTTACAAAGGCCTCGCAGGCCTGCAGCTGCTCCAGTTCCACATACTCGTTCGCGGTGTGGGCCACCGCAATGTTCCCGGGGCCGCACACCACGGTCTCGATCCCGGCCCCGTGGAACAGGCCTGCCTCGGTACCGTAGGTGACCTTCTCATCCGAGGGCAGCCCGCCGCAGTCCCGGGCCAGCCGCACGACGTCGGCATCCGCGGCGGTCTCCAGGCCGGGGCCCTGGGCCTTGACGGCCAGCTCTATGCGGGCCGCGGGGTTCTCCGCGCGCATCTCGGGCTCTAGTTCATCGAAGAGGAAGCCGCGGATCTTCTCGACGACCGGCCCGGGATCGACGGTGCCCAGCGCCCGGAACTCGAATTCGGCAGTGCACGCGTCCGGGACAGTATTGTTCGCGATGCCGCCCGCGATTTGGTTCACCCCGCCGGTGGTGAACGGCACGGGGTAGGCATCGTCGAAGGGGCCGTTCTCCCGCCAGTCCGTCGCCAATTTCCGGTAGAACTCAGTAAACCGCCCCGCGTAGTGGATGGCGTTGACCCCGTTCGGGGTGAGGGAGGAGTGGGCCGCCACCCCGTGGAAGCGGGCCTCGAACAAGTTGATGGACTTGTGTCCACGCACCACCCGCATGCCGGTGGGCTCGCCCACGATGCAGCACCACGGCCGGATGCCCCGCTCCCCCAGACGGCCGATCATCTGCTGCGCTCCGAGCAGGCCGACCTCCTCGTCGTAGGAGAGGGCCAGGTGCAGGGGCTCGGCCAGCTCCGCCTCGAGCATCCGCGGCAGCCTGCTGAGGACCACGCCCAGGAAGCCCTTCATGTCCGTGGTGCCCCGGCCGTAGAGCCGGCCGTCCCGCTGCTCGGTGGTGAACGGGTCACTGTGCCAGTCCTGCCCGTCCACGGGCACCACGTCGGTGTGCCCGGAAAGCACCACGCCGCCCTCGGTGCTGCCGTCGCGGGCCGGGATGGTTGCGAAGAGGTTGGCCTTACGCACCCCGGCGGCGTCTTCCTCGGGCAGGACCAGCGGTTCGACGCCGGCGCGCCGCAGCTTTTCCGCCACCCACTCGATGAGCTCCACGTTGGAGTTGCGCGAGGTGGTATCGAAGGAGACGAGGCGGCCGATCCAGTCAAGAGAGGAAGTCATGAGCAGACTCTAGGCGTAGGCACCAGCGGCCGGTCAACCCTCCGCCCGGGCCCGCTCACCGGCCCGCGCCGGCGGCTACCTCTTGACGACCCGGGCGGTGACGGGGGTGTGGTTGGCGAAGATGTCCTGCACCGGGCAGCGGGCCTCCACGGTGCGCCCGAGCTCCTCGTAGCGCTTTTGCGACTCCGGGCCCGTGATGGACACAGTCAACCGGACCTCGCTGAAGCCCGGGCGGACGGTCTCGTCCGCGCCGAACAGGCCGCGGACGTCCAGGTCGCCCTCGGCGCCGATGTCGATCCCGTCGAAGCGGATGCCCAGCTGGTGGGCGTAGAGCCGGTAGACCACCACCTGGCAGGAGATCAGCGCGCCCAGGGCGTACTCGACGGGGCTGGCGGCGGTGTCCTCGCCGGCCAGGGCCGCGGGCTCGTCCACGGAGAACTCGTGCTTGCCTGCAGTGATGCGCGTGGCCACCGGGCCGGTGCCCTCGCCCGTGATCTTGAACGTCAGCTTGGCGCTGGCGGGGCTCTTGGCGATGGTGCCGGACCAGGCGGTACCCGCCTCGTCCAGACGGTCGGCACGATCCTGGGCGAGGTCACGCAGAGCTGTTTCGGTCATGACGGAGTCCTTCCTCTCGGCGCACGCCGGGGCGGAGCGCCTTACTTACGCCGCCCGGCCGGGCCGGCGTCGAATCGTCACCTGGGGCGCCCCGCTAAAGCGACGAGGGTTGCCGTCCAACCAGCCAGGGCCAGGGGTTGGAGCCCTTGATTCCGCAGGCGATCTTGCCAGATCGGGAGGTCGGGATGCGCAACGGAGCGTAACGGGAGGACTTCTGGGGCACCGCCGACAACGCATAGTGCTGGACCGGGCGTGAAGCCCTCGCA
The DNA here is from genome assembly GCF_057707085.1 of Kocuria sp. cx-455. Lineage (NCBI taxonomy): Bacteria > Pseudomonadati > Acidobacteriota > Terriglobia > Terriglobales > Candidatus Korobacteraceae > Candidatus Sulfotelmatobacter > Kocuria sp. cx-455. The sequence continues at coordinate 181,926 of NZ_JBYIPM010000003.1, forward strand.
GAAGATGTCGATCAATCGTGCTGGCGGGAGATGAATCCCGCCATCCCGGGGACTGTGAAGGCGACGACCCCGTGGTCCGGTGCGTAGATCAGCCCCTTGCTGATCAGATTTGCACGGGTCGGTCCCAGGCTCCTGCCTTTCCGCTTCAGCCGGTTAGCAACTTCGCCTGATCCGACCCCGTCGTCTCCTTCAGGGCACATGGCCCGCAGGTACTGCTTCTCCGCCGCGGTTGTCCGGTCCCACCGGGCGCGGAAGAAGCCGTTGTCCAGTTGTCCCTGGCCGACAGCTACCCCCATCCGAGCGTCTTCGAACTCGATCGCGGCCCCGGTCGCTGCGTTCCATGTCTCCTGACCGAACTGTTGGATGAAGTACGGGTAGCGACCTGACGTCGTGACGACGTAATCAAGAGCATCGGCACTCCAGTCAACACCTTCCTTGCGAGCGGGTTTGAGGATGGCCTCGCGGGCACCGTCGCTGTCGAGTTTCTTGATCACGCTGTAACGGAAACGCTCCGAGTACGATTTCGCCTCCGCCAGGGTCTGGGGCAGGCTGGGTAGACCCGCCAGAGCGAACAGTACCGGCAGGTCGTCGGTCGCAGCGGACTGCATGACGGCCGCAAGGGTCTGGATCTCCTCGGAGCTGAGGTCTTGAGCCTCATCGATGAGCAACGCCAGACTTACCCCGTCTTCACTGGCAGCCAAGGAGACATCGCGGACCAGTTTGCCCAGATCAGTCAGCAGAAAGCCGCTGTCTGCGGCGCCACCAGTAGCGCCGCTCAGGTCGACACCGAAGTTCCAAGTGCCTGTGGTGTCGTACGAAGCCTTGAATGAGAGAGCAGTCTTCAGGGCGCGAAGGAGCCTCTTCCCCGCAGACGGTCGCGCCAGGTCCGACAGGGGGCCGTACAGCCCTTCGCCCACCATCTCGCGCAGAGCGCGACCAGAACCAGCTTCGAGCTGAACGGTGATCCAATCCCGCGTCTCGGCATCTCGGCGCAGCCGCGACAGGAGAACTGTCTTCCCGACTCCGCGTAGGCCATAGAGAATTATCGGCTGATCCGTCTTGCCTCGTTCAGCTCGTTGCAGGGAAACGCTCCAGGCATCGATGACATCGTTGCGTCCGACCAGGGCAGACGGCTTGCGACCGGCTCCTGGGGAGTAGGGGTTGCGCACAGGATCCATTAAGGCCCTCCCGGGGGATAGCGAAGTCTAGGGGAGTATAGCGTTTTGCTATACTCCCCTAGACTTCGCTAGAACTCGCGGGCAGGGATGCTGGAGCCGCATCTGGTTCAGTTCCGGGCGCGAAGCGGTCCCCCTCGTAGACTGCCTACGAGACCCCCGACCCCACGAGTAAGGCACCCACTCCCGTGTTCAACCACGCCTCCTTCATTTGGGGTGCCGCGGACATCCTGCGCGGCACCTACAAGCAGCACCAGTACGGCGATGTGATCCTGCCGTTCACCGTCCTGTTCCGCCTGGACGCAGTGCTCACCCCCACCAAGGAGGACGTGCTGGAGGCCATCGGCCCCACCTACGTGGACACCGAGCCGCCCCTGGCGATGATCCGCAACCGCACCAAGCAGGCCGGCAACGAGCACACCTATAACTTCTTCAACCGCTCGCGACACACGCTCAAGACCTTGCAGGGGGACCCGGACAACCTCGAGGAGAACCTGCGCGACTACGTCAACGCGTTCTCCGAGAACGTGCGGGAGATCTTCCAGAAGTACGAGTTCGAGCAGACCATCTCCGGCCTCGCCCACCATGACCTCCTGCTCCAAATCCTGCAGCACTTCACCAAGGCCAACCTGCACCCGGACGCGGTGTCCAATGAGCAGATGGGCCATATCTTCGAGGAACTGATCCGCAAATTCGCGGAGGCCTCCAACGAGACCGCCGGTGAGCACTTCACCCCGCGCGAGGTCATCGACCTCATGGTCACGCTGCTGCTCCACGACGACGAGGAGCTCACCACCCCCGGCATCGGCCGCGACGTCTACGGTCCGGCCTTTGCGCGCAAGTCGATGCCCTCATGGAACACCGCACTAAGACTCAATCCACCGATCAATGGTGTAATCAAAGGGCATCTTCCCGAAGGGGCGGACAGTCACTATATATTGTGGAGGGATAGGAAATGAAGCATCTCGGTGATAATGAATGGCTAGGTGATTTCTGGCTCCCTGAACGCCCCGACGACACCGTAGCCGGGCTGTTGTGCGTTCACAACCACAAACCTATTTTGATTCTGTTAGGGCAGCTGGGCCTTTTTTCTGCACCGCGTATCCCCATCATCCACGGTGCGCTGGTCGCTGGACAACCGTTTATCACGCTTTTCGACGCGGTAATCGATTCGGAATCCCAGCCAGGAGTTTTCAATGCCTGCAGTGTAGATCTTACCGGGCAAACCCTGCAAGCCAGTTGGATCGTGTACGGGCACTGGCTTACCGAACAAAGTCGTGTAACACACGCGTTTGTTCACCTCACCGGCCTGGATACCTGGGCACAAGTACCCCCTCCCTCGGTGGAACCATGCCTCGAAGGCCCCGGCAAACAGCCGGAAGTTCCAGCTATTGCCTTGACCTCTCTAGAAGGGGCCCAGCTTGGTAGCTTGCGGTTGAAATTCCGGGCGGAGCACACTGTCGAGATGGGTCTGACGGCTACGAAAAGGACTGCTCAACTGGAATGGGTAGCGGCCGAACCTATGACTTGCGAGGACGTTACTGAGAACATCGTTATTCCCCTCAAGCAGTTCTTCGCCCTCATCCGCACCGGGCCAGCTGTCATCGACCGATACCGGCTCCGCGTTGCTGACGTTGCTGGCATTTCCCTGGAAGTCGATGGCTGGATGGTAGCTGACTCCATTGAGGAGCGACGCCACGAAACGAACGCAGTCCGCAGGACAGAGACCGGTGTGGAACCCATCGCCAGGTGGTTAGAGCGCTACAAAACTCTCGGGCGGGCGCCTACCACCACGGCAAATGCATTAGCCGGTCACTATCCCTTCCTCGACGGTAAATTCACCACGATGGCCATGACCTCAGAAGGTTTGCACCGCAACCTTCACCCCGAAAAGTGCGGGCTCACTCGCGCACAAACTAATGCGGCCAAGCGAGCCATCAAAGCGGCCACGGATATTGACGAGGCCACCAAGGAGAAGCTTTCATCGTTGCTGGGAGGACAATTAAGTCAACCAAGCTTTCGAAATCGCATCGCGCAGCTCCAGGATGATCTCCAGCCCCTCACTCAGTTTTTGTGCGGTCCTACTCCAGAGTTGCAAAATTGTTGGTCTCAAAAAGTAGTAAGGCTACGAAACGACTACGCCCATGCGCTGCGGGATGAATTCGAATCTGGCCTAACGCGGGTACTGGCCTCATCGCTCACGCTGCTGGTGGCTGCACGTTGTTTAGTCGAAGCTGGGTACAGGCCGGAACAGCTGTCCGAGTCTTTTCCTAAAACTCGTGCTGGGCAAAACCTCATCCACTACGGGCGTGTTTATCTTCCTTCGCTTTACGGTCCTATAAATTTCAAAACAAGCAGCTGATCTCGACTGGTGTCCCCTTATTCTGAGGTGGTGGGAGCTATTCTAGGGTCATTTTGAGCTGCTGCGAGCAATGGTATTAGAGTGCAATAGTTGATTTCAGTTGATGCAGCCACGATCGTTGCGCTTGCAATTCCTCGCGCTCGGATTCGCGGCCCCGCCCGGGCGGGGGTCGCCCGGGGCCGACCGTATACCAGCAGTGCCCGACGCTCGACCATCCTGGGTGGCGACAGCGCCTTCGTCTCTGGTCCCACGGATACGGTTACCAGGTGCTCCAATCCGTCCAGGCGCGTTGGAATCCGCTGATGCTCATGGTCCAGTAGCTGTCTTTGTATTTCTTTCCGCCCCACATCCAGAGATCCAGGCCGGCGTCAAATATCTTGGGCGGAGGCCTTGGGCCGATTTAAGATCGAGATTTGCTGGTCGATTTCATGGCGTCACTACCGGGCTGCTGCTGGAGACGAGGTCTCGCCAAGAGGCAGCCTTCTGCACCTCGGTCTCGTAGGCGATCAGGTAGCCCCACCGCTGGTCCGCGAATTCGGGCACGGTGAGCAGCTCGCGGATGTGACGTTGGGCGGCGGTTCGCTTGGCTTGTACGGTCTCGTCGTGCTCTCCGGCGTCGTTCTTTCCCTCGATGATCCAGTGCACACCGTCTGTGTCCAGGGCGAGGAAGTCTGGGTAGTAGGTGTTCCGCGGTGTGTAAGCGATGCTCGCGCCGTCTTGACGTTCCAGGCGCAGCCACCAGTTGATGTCCTGAGACTTGTCCAGCACCTGCGCGAGAGCGTATTCGCCGGAATAGGAGTCGAAACGGGCGGCGACGAACACGTTCTTCGACCAGCCCCCGTACCAGCGGCGGACCTTAAACCTCGTACGGTCGTCGATCTGTTCGTGGACGCGATCCCCTGAGGGGAGTGTGATCTCCCAAGTGTGGGGCACGTCCACGGAGGCGACGGTGGTGCTGGTCCGAGCGGTGGCCTCGTGGTCCCGGATTACCTGGGTCAGCATGTCTCGGATGCGTCCGGTGGCAGAAGCCAGGGATTTCACGGTCCAGTCGGTGGTGTTGGCCTCGCGCAGGAACGTGGGCACCACAATGGCACGTACCAAGGTGTGGTTGTCCTGTGTACGGGGCAGTGCCTGCAGGGTAAGGGCGGCGCGCTCAAGTTCGAGGGCGACGTCACCGAACGACACGGGGGTGGACTCCACATTGGCCTGCTCCACTGAGCGCAGACGCAGGCGGGTCTTGAGCGTGTTGACCAGCACCTGCTCGCGCTCAAGCACATCCCCGGGATCATGAACTTTCCGGGCGTAGTAGCGGATGGTCTCGTCCGCGATCTCGGCCAGGTTCAGCGGGGGCACGGTGCGGGCCATGGTGACCCGGGGGAAGCGGACGTGAAAGCCTCCGGCGTTGCGGTACCGCTCGGCGAGGCGGACCACTTCACGCTCGGGCACGCGCACGGTGCGATCGAGGTCCGTGTCATCGTTGATTTCTACGAAACGGACATTGGGTAATCCGATGCCGGACTCGGCGGGCTGATCACCGCCCGTCCCGGGGGCATCCTCGGATTCATCCGGTGAGATGGCGTCCTGTCGACCTGCGGTCAACGCCGACGGCGGCACGGGTACAGGCCTGGTCTTCCTCTGCTCCGGGGTCACCGCCTTCTCGAGGCCGAACTCCTTGAGGACCTTCTCCGCGCTCAGGTGCGCTTTAACAGAGGCGTGGCTGAGGATGTCCAAGGTGTCCACCTGTTTGTCACCGGTGATCGCGCCAAAGGGAAGGCGGAGTCCGCGCCCGATGGTTTGCTGGGTGAGCGTCTCGGAGGCGAGGGCACGCAGTGTGACCATCACGGCGATGGACTTCACGTCCCAGCCCTCCTTGAGCTTGTTCACGCTCACCACCGCCCGTACGGTGGAGTAGGGCTGGTCGAGATCTTCGAGGCGCTGCTGGGTGAGCGCGTCGTCGTGGGTATTGTCTACCTGGAGCACGGCATCATCGGATCCGAGGTAGGCAGGTGTCCGGAGCAGCTGGGCAACGTCCGTGGCGTGGGAGACATCGGCACACACCACGAACAGGACGGGGTTGATCTTCTTCGAGTGGGGATGCGCGAGCACGTGGTTCTTGTAGGCGTCCTGCTTGATACGCAGTAACACAAGGGCGTCCTGGAGCTGCAGCTCCTCGCCGCCGATCTCCGGGTAGCCGGAGGCGCGGTACGCGATGACTGGGGTCTTCACCATCCCGTCCGCGATAGCCTGCCACAGCGGGTAGCGGAACACCACGTGGTCATTCTTGGACGCGGACGCGGTAAGGCCCACGGTGGCGGCAGGTTGCAGGTCCTTGATGGCCTGGTGGAAGGCCTTGGCCTGGGCACCGTACAGGTGGGATTCGTCTGCGAACACAACCAGGTCCTCCTGGTCACGCAGGTACTCGAACAGGTTGCCGGAGGTCTCGTCGAACCGGCGGATGCGCCGCTGGGTGGCCTGCACTCCCGCCCCCTGGGTTTCGCCCTCTGCCTCCCTGGGGGCAATCAGCTGCTGGATATTGAAAACGAAAAGCTGGGAGGCCTCTTCAGCCCGGAAGAGCTGACTGCCGGGGGCGGTCTGGGCGGCACGCCAGGCCGAGTAATCCTGGGGTGTGGTGACCTGGGGCTCGACGGCGGCCCCCGAGATGTGGCGGCGCGTGCCGGGGGTGAAGTTCTGCACAGTCTTGGCCTGTACCACGGTGGAAGGGGTCACCACCATGACGTGGCGGATGCCCTGCCGGCGCAGGTACTCGATGAACCCGGCCATCAGGTAGGTCTTGCCGGATCCAGTGCACATGTCCATCACCTGGGGCACGGCCGGGTCATAGTCACCGGCGAGGGCGTCTATGAGGACCCGCAGGCCGACGGTGTTGTGGGGGCGGAGTCCGAACTCGCGGCTGATCTGGTCGATTATGGCCTGATCCCGGGTGAGATGTAGGCGAGGGGCAATTGCGGCGGGGATGCTCATACGGTCGCTTCCTCGGCGATAGGGGCGGGTTCGGCGTCGTGGTGAAAGAACAGATCGTCCGGGATATGCAGCACGCGCACGCCGCGGGCGCTGCGGCGGAGGATGGTCTGCACGCCGTCTGCGCGGCCGGAAGCGGCGATGGTTAGACCCTCGTCTTCGGCGAGGTGACTGGCGAGATCCAAGGCGAGTTGCTCGGTGAGCGTGCCCTCGATGACGGTCAGTCGCATGCTGTTCTTCACCCCGTCAAAGTATGGATGTTCAGGGGTGAGACGGAAGCCGAGGTTAGCGGCTACGGATCGGACGAGGGCTTTTCCTGTGGCGTGCTCGGTGAGGGTGACGAGGTTCAACGCGGGGTCGTATTCGAACACCGAGGGAGCGAGCGTGGCGGTCGTGAAGCCGCCGCCTCCGCGCCAGTTCAGGGCCGATTTGGTCTTCGTGGTTTTGGTGAGTGCCTTCAGCTGCTTCACCGCGGCGCTGGTCTTTAGGCCGTCTGGGTTGTCTTTGATGACCTTGTTCAGCAGGTAGGTAAAGGTTTGCGCGTCCTCAGCACTCATGCCCTCGGGAAGTACGACCTCGTTCGCTGCCAAGCGCCCACCGTCCACGGAAGTGATGCCGCCCGGGTCCTGGCCGTTTACTACCTTTTCCAGACGGGGACGAGTGAAGCGATGCATGGTGTCTTCGAGGAGTTCGCAGGTCACCCAACGCCGGCCCATCTTCTGCGCGACGGCAGCCGTGGTGCCCGAGCCAGCAAACACATCCAGCACAATGTCCCCGGGGTTCGAGGCAATATGGATGACACGTTCGAGGAGCCGCTCGGGCTTCGGGGTGGCGAAAGGATTCTGGCCGGGGAAGAGCGCCTTGATCTCGGACTTCGCCTCACGGTTGTGACCGACCTCGCGGTTGGTCCACCAAGTACGGGGTGGCTGGCCTGTTGAGGGAATGTATGACTTTCGGCCGAACGAGGTGTCGGTGATGTAGAAGGCCGTCCAAGATCCCTGTTCTTTCCTCTGACGATATCTTCTTGCTGATTCCTCCAGATTCGTTGCGAGCATGATGGCGGGGACCGCGCGACGAACCGTGTCAACCGAAGTTCCGCAGAGTTCGGCGCGCTTGGTTTCGTCGTGGATATCGCGCAATTCGTAGTCAGCCCACTCGCGGAGGGCGTTGAAAATGTCCGACTGCGAGAAGGCCCAGTGTCGTCCTTGTGCAGGGTAGACGAGTTCTCCCGTCACTGGATGTTGAATGGCGTACACCATGCCCTGGTGAGTAGCTGCGCCCGGTGCTGTCCGATTATCAGAAAACCAACGCCCAACCGGATCATCGTCCGGGTTGGAAAACCGGGAGTTTTCTGCCTCTGAACGCGGCATGCGGTTGAGGGCGGCGCCAGCGTCACGGCCGTATACCAGCAAAGTATCGTGATCAGCCGAGAAACCTTTGGCATCGGAGCGGGGCGAATCCGACTTTTGCCACACCACCTCCGCCATAAAGTTCCCCGCTCCGAACACCTCGTCCATCAGTACGCGCATACGGTGGACCTCCACATCGTCGAGGTGTACCCAAATGGACCCCTCCTTGACGAGCAGCTTTCGCAGGTGCAGGAGGCGGTCCCGCATCATGGTCAGCCAGATGGAGTGCTCAAGGTTGTCCTCGTAGTGCGCGAAGGTCTGAGCCGTGTTGAACGGTGGGTCGATATAGATGCACTTCACCTCGCCCACGTACTTCTCGGCCAGTTCAGGGACCTGCGTGAGTGCCTCCAGGATGTCGCCGGACTCGCCATGGATCAGGAGGTTGTCTGTCTGCGGCTTTAGCTCGGCGCGGTCTGTGTAGGCGCCGTTCTCGCCCTTGGGCGACTGGATTCCTATGATCTGCTCGCCGAATACGAGCGGGCGCACTTCGCAGTACCTCGGGTCGCGCGGATCTACCCACGTGTAGCCGTAGCGACCGTGCTCCGCAGGGATCAGCGCCTTGTCCTTGTGAGCCCAGGTCAGTTCCAACCGTGTGCGCGCCATCGTGCTCCTCGCAGCCTCCTGTGACACCCAGTTCCAAAGCGGGGGTCCTGGTTGTCTTCGTCGGACTCACATTACCGGCGTCAATACGCTATTTCTGCATTCTGGCTGTGCCTCCTGCCGCACAGTTGGTGCTTCGATTGAAAAAGCGTCTGCGGCGATGAGCAAATCCCGACTGATGGGGCGACACCGGGAATTGCGTTAGTACCGCACCGACCGCCGCCCGGAGGGCGAGCCGTTGCTCACCCCGTTCCGCGGGGCGCTCGTGCACTTCGCCCTGACCGACGACGACGTCTACATGACCACCGAGCTCAAGGGCCCGGACACCTTCTTCCTCCCCTTCAACCGGGGCCACCACAACGGGGCGGGCAACCCGCCCTCGCCCGATGGGGTGCGCACCTCCTACTTCTGGCGCGAGGTGCTGCAGCGGGACGCGTGGCTGAGCATCCTCACCAAGTTCGTCTACGTCAACCACGAGAAGAAGCGGGACCCCAGGACCGGGCGGATCACGGAGTCCAGCCAGATCCGGTTCCCCCGCTTCCATCAGTGGCGCGCCGTCACCAAGCTGACCGAGGCCGCCCGCGCGGACGGCCCGGGGCAGAAGTACCTGATCCAGCACTCGGCGGGCTCGGGCAAGACGGATTCGATCGCGTGGACCGCCCACCGCATGGCGTCCCTGCACACCCCGGAGGGTAAGAAGGTCTTCGACACCGTGTTCGTCATCGCGGACCGGCAGGTGCTGGACCGTCAGCTCCAGGACGCGGTGGACCAACTGGTGGTCGCCACCGGGACCTTCGAGCCCATCACCTCTGGTTCCGAGGGTTCCAAGACCGAACGCCTGCTGGAGGCGCTGCGGGCGGGCACGCAGATCATCGGCGTGACCCTGCAGACCTTCCCGTACGCCCTAGCCAAGATCCGAGAAAAAGGCGGCACGTTCGAGGGTAAGCGCTTCGCGGTGATCGCGGACGAGGCGCATTCGTCGCAGACGGGCGCGGCGGCGTCCTCGGTTAAGGACCTGCTGTACCGCAACGACCCGTCCGCTGCGGGGCTGGACGAGGAGACCGAGCTGGAACCCGGCGCGGACCAGGACGCCCTGATCCAAATGGCCGCGCAAGCGGACGACGGCCGGCGGATCAGCTACGTCGCTTTCACGGCCACCCCCAAGGCCAAGACCCTGGACCTGTTCGGCACCCCTGGCTCGGACGGCAAACCCCAGCCGTTCGACCTGTACTCGATGAAGCAGGCCATCCAGGAGGGCTTCATCCTGGACGTGCTCAAGAACTACACGTCCTACGAGATGGCCGCCCGGATCGCTCTGAAGGGCGCGGACCCGGCGACGCTGCCGGAGGGCAGGACGGGCGCGTCGTCGTCGGACGAGGAAGTGGACGTGCGGCGGGGAACGCGCGCGTACATCGGGTTCGTGGAGCTGCATCCGACGAATGTTGCCTCCAAGGTGGACGTGATCCTCGAGCATTACCAGCACACCGTGAAGCAGGAGCTGGGCGGGCGCGCCAAGGCAATGGTGGTCACCGGCTCGCGCGCGGCGGCGGTGAAGTACCAGCGGGCGTTCCAGAAGCACATCGAACGGGAGAAGCTGCCGCTGAAGACGCTCGTGGCGTTCTCGGGGTCGCTGCCGGACCCGGACGTCACCGCGATCGGCCATGCGCCGGTGCCCGAGGTGACCGAGACATCCATGAACCCGGAACTGCGCGGACGGGACCTGGCCGGGGTGTTCGGGCAGGAGGACCAGAACATCCTGATCGTGGCGAACAAGTACCAGACGGGCTTCGACCAGCCACTGCTCACGGCCATGTACGTGGACAAGCAGCTCTCCGGGATCGCGGCGGTGCAGACGCTGTCGCGGCTCAACCGGCGCGGGGACGGCAAGAAGAACACGTACGTGCTGGACTTCGTCAACGACCCCGCGCAGATCCTGGCGGCGTTCCAGGACTACTACGAGGACGCGCGCATCGAGACGGACTCGGACCCGGACCTCGTGGCCAAGCAGATGACCAAGCTGGATGCCGCCAACATCTACACGCCCGCGGAGGTCGACCGGGTGTGGGCGGCGTGGTCGAACAGGAACGGCAAGCGCGGCGCGCTGACCTCGGGGCTGACTCCGGCGGTCGAGCGCTTCATGCGCCGCTGGTCTCTCGCGCTGGAGGACAACGACGCCGCCGCGCGCGATGAGCTCGACGAGTTCCGTTCCCTGCTGGCCCAGTACGTGACTTCTTACGCGTTCTTCTCCCAGATCCTGAACTTCGGGGATCCGTACTACCTGAAGCTCTCGGTGTTCGCGGACCTGCTGGGGCGGCTGCTGCGCGAGCAACTGGACACCGGCGAGCGCGAGACCGTGACCGCGGAGGACGTGGTGCTGACCCATTACCGGCTGGAGAAGCAGCGGGGCGAGGACCTGGACCTGCGGGACGGCGAGGGCCGGGGGCTGCAGGGCATGACCGAGGCCGGGATGGCCAGGCAGCAGGAGCGGGAGCGGGCGGCCAAGGCGGAGCTGGTGGAGAAGGTCAACAAGTACCTCGGGGACCTGGACGCCTCGGACGAGCACAAGCTCAGCGCCGCGGAGCTGCTGGTCAGCGAGGTCGCCGGGAACGAGGAGTTGCGCCAGCAGGCGCGGAACAACACCAAGGCGGACTTCGCGTTCTCGCCGCGGCTGCCGGTGGTGCTGGAGGACAGCGTGTGGAGCCAGAACCGCCAGTCCGAGGCGATTGCCAAGCGCTTCCAGGAGCTGTCCTCCGCGCAGCTGGTGGACCTGGCCATGGCGTTCAACCTGTGGGAGCGGCTGCGGGAGGCGGGGTAAGCCACCCGCAGCCCCTCCGGCAGAACCCCGAATCTCAGGGGCGTCCGGCCTTGGTCTCCAGCGAGGAGAGGTCCAGCACACTGTTGGTGCGCTCCGGCTTGTACCAGCCGACCATCCGTCCCTTGAGCGCCTGCAACAGGGAAGCGTAGAGCAGGTAGGCGCGCAGGGGTTCGTAGATTACCCGGTAGACCGGCACCACCAGCAAGTGGGTCCAGGACTCCCCGACCATGCGCAGGGCCAGCACGCAGATCAGCCCGTGCAGCCCGGCCACGAAGGCCGCGAAGATCGCGATCGCCTGCCAGTTGCCGGAGACCAGGCTCAGGGCCGCCATCAGCACGGTCAGGGGCAGGAAGAGCAGCGGGACCACGGTGGCGAGCATCGTGTAGGGCAGGGTGAGCATGCCCAGCGCCCGGTAGCGGGGGCGGAAGAGCATGTCCGAATGCTTCCACAGGGCCTGGATGTTGCCGTAGGTCCAGCGCAGCCGCTGCTTGGCCAACCCCTTGGCCGTGACGGGGGCTTCGGTCCACGCCACGGCCCGGTTCTCCTGGACCACCGTGTACCCCAGTTTCTGCAGGGTCATGGTCAGGTCCGCGTCCTCCGCCAGGGTGTCGTGGGAGTATCCCCCGGCGGCCTGCAAGGCTTCCTTCCGCCATGCCGCGCACGCGCCGGGCACGATGGAGATCGCCCCGATCACACCCTCGGCCACCCTGGTCACGCAGATGCCGGAGATGTACTCCAGCGACTGCCACATGGTCAGCAGGTTGGAACGATTGCCCACCTTGATGTGCCCGGCCACCGCGCCCACCCGGCGATCGCCGTCGGTGTCGTAGAAGTGACGGGTGAGCATCCGGATGGTCTGCGGCTCGAAGATGGTGTCCCCGTCGAGGGTCACCACGATCTCCCCGTTCGCGGCCAGGATGGCCTGGTTGGAGGCGACCGACTTGCCGGAGTTGGGTTGGGTGAGCACCCGCAGTTGCGGCCACTCGGCGGCGACCTCGCGCAGGATGGCACCCGTGTTGTCGGTGGAGCCGTCGTCGACGACGATGACCTCCAGGTTCGGGTAGTCGCTGGCCCGCAGCGAAGCCAGTGTGCGGGCCACCACCGGTTCCTCGTTGTACACCGGCAGGATCACGCTCACCAGCGGCAGCTCATGCTCCGGCAGTTCTCGCCACACCCGCTTCTTCTGCCGCCGATTACCCACGAGCGCCAGCACGATGTAGAGGACCGACATGATCGTGAGGGAGCCGATGCCGAACCAGAACAGCCAGCTCATCACCACGGACGGAGCCACCGAGACCCCCGCGACCGTCGCGGCAACGGTCTCGTCCCCGACCGTGGTTTGCACGTCCTTCTCCGCCTGGTACTGCTCCGGGGCGATGCTGTCGACCGTGGCGAACGTATAGCCCTTGTCCTTGGCCTCCTGGATGAGCTCCCGCAGGGCCTCGACCGAGGCGGTGCGGTCCCCGCCGCCGTCGTGCATCAGCACCACGTGTCCTTTCCCGTCCAGTTCGGGCACCGGGACGTCCTCGCCCGCGGCGTAGCTCCAGTCCTCGGTGTCGATGTCGAAGTTGACGTGCAGGTATCCCAGCTGCTGAGCCTGCAACAGCGGCAGCGGGTTGTTATCGGCGTCGGCCTCCGGGATGCGGAACAGGGACGAGGCGTAGCCGCCCACCGCGCGCATCTCCCGGTCGGTGCTGATCACTTCCTCGCGGTTGAACAAGCTGTTGGTGTCGGAGGTTGCGTGGGTCATGGTGTGATTGCCCACGGAATGCCCCTCCTTGATGATGCGCTGGAACACGTCGGGGTTCGCCGCCACATTGGTGCCGATCGTGAAGAACGTGGCGGGCACGCCCTCCTCGGAGAGCACGTTGAGGATCTCATTGGTGTATTCGGCGTCCGGCCCGTCGTCGAAGGTCAGCACCAGCTGCCCGTCGGCGGCAGCCCCGAAGTGCTCCAGGGCGTAGGGACTGTCCCCCACCGTGGCGATCTCGTCATCGGTCAGCACCCGGAAGACGTCATCGCTGAACGGATCGGCCAGGACCTTCTGCCCGTCGACCTCCTCGATCAGGCCGATGCGCGAGAACGCGTATCCGTCCTCGTCCCCCAGCACCGGGATGTCTTCCTCGTCCCCGCTGGCCAGCAATTCCTGGGCGTACTCGGCGTCCTGGTTCTTCGTCTGGGTGGGGGTGGGTGCCAGCGCCTGCGGCACCAGCCACGACAGTGAACCCGCCAGGATCAGCAGGACCAGCACCAGCCCCACGAGGATCCGGCGCCAGCGTTTCCCGCTGGAATCGAAGAACACCGGTGTGACAGCCGTGCTGCCCGTGCGCCCGAGCCCCGAGCCCCCCGTGCGCCGGCCAGCCCGGTGCACACCCCGATTGTGAAAAAAACGTGCCATGACATCCCCATCCCCAGTTGGCGATCCGTCCCCTCGGACGGATCTGCCGGCGCATCCCCCGGATGCCCCGGCCCGTGGGGCCCGCCATGGCGCGCGTGAACGGTCCTCGCTGAGGTCTCGGCTCACGGCTCACCATGCAGGTCCCCGTCGGGTAGGGTTCCTGCGCCGCCCCCCATGGACATGGCGCAGGAACCCGTGGATGCAGTCATCCCATGCCCGGCCCCCCGGCTCGGGTATGGGGCTGCTTCTCCCCCTATGCACCGACCCCGGTGGGGCCGTGCATGCATTCATCGGACCACGGGGGTACTGAGAACCTACTGAGGCTCCGCTCGGGGTGGGGCACGGCGGCGGACGCCGCAGGGTGGCTGGGGAAAGGGCTACCGCGGGTACTGTTCCGCAAGTGCCCGGGTGAAGTCCCCGTCCTGCTGTTCGACGCCACTGCACACGCCGCTGGCCCGCTGCGCCGCGGACTCGTCCGTGGTGCAGGCGCGATCCCGGTCGAGGGACCACAGGGAGAGCCGGCCGACGCCCTGCTCACGCGCGAACTCGTTCAACTGCTGCGCGGCGGCAAGATCGAAGACCTCCCCGTCGACGTCGTTGCGGCCGATCATCGGCGTCAACCCGAGGTGCTGCCAGGCCTGCTCGTCCGACAACTCCTGCCCGGCACTGCCGTAGAGCTCTTTCACCTGCGTCTGCGCGGCGCGAGCTGCGGCCACGGACGCGTCGTAGGAACTCTGGTCAGAATCCTTGCCATCCCCGTAGTTCATGGTCATGAGGTTCACCCCGGCCAGGTCCACGCCGGCCTCCAGCAACTGCGCCACGGTCTGCTGGGACTGCTCGTCCAGTCCCTCCTTGCCCACCGGCAGGGTCACCCACACCTCGAGGGGATCGTCATCGGGCCGCTCCTCCTGCAACCGGGCCACGGCCTCCGCGCGGCGGCTGCCGGCGTCGCTGTTCTGCAGGTCGTCCATCTCGATGTCGAGGTCCACGGCGTCAAGGTCGTAGCGCTCGACGACGGCGCTGTACGCCTCGTACAGCTCGTCCGCATCCTCACAGCCGGTGGCCAGTTCGGTTCCGGACTGTCCCCCGAAGGAGACGACCACGTCGCCGCCGTTGCTGCGCAACGTGTCGATCCGGGTGTCCAGGTCAAGTTTTTCCGCGGCGTCGTCGAGCCCGTAATAGCCGCCCCACGAGGGGGTGCACGCGTCGTCGGTGTCCGAGACCACGAACGACAGCACGGTGCGGCCCTGGCTGGCGGTGTCCTGGCTCTCGAACTCGTACCGGGGGACCGACGTCACGTTAACGTAGCCGCCGAACCACGCACTTTCCGGCACCCCGCCGCCCCCCTGGCCTGCGCACCCGGTCAGTAGTCCCACCCCCAGGATCGCGAGCGCACCAATGCGACGGGCTGTGCTCCCCCGCCTCCGTGACCTGATTGTCTCCATGCCTTTTTCCTCCCCCGGCCCCTTAGGCTGTTTCTACCCGGCCCCGGCCCGCCCGTGGCGATCACCATGGACCGGCTGCGGCTCATGGCATCCGCACGTTACACCCCGCCACCTGAGGAACCGGACAAACGCGGGGTCACGGCCGCGCGGGGAATCCGGACGACCATCACCGGAGACTCTGTCGAATCTCGCGGGTGCCCGTCGAGCGTTTCTCAGGCTCCTCTAATCATCGACGCCCTAGCCTTTGGGGGCACCGGCGGGACAAAGCGCCGGGACGGTCTCGGCCAACGACGCCCGTGACCTGTGAACGAAAGCTCATACGCCCCGTACCGGGGCCGGGGGGGAACACAGGAGAACGGGTGGATACCACACGGCGCGGGAACGCCACAGATAAGACAGCCACAAGGGAGCCAGCAGTGCGCTCCACACGGCTTGGGGGCGCCACTATCCAGGAAGCCACGACGGGGCAAGCAGTGCGCTCCGGACGGCGACTGGTGGGAATCGACGCCGCTCGCGGGTTGGCGTTGATCGGGCTCATGGCCATCCACATCCTCCCTTCGTGGAACACGGAGACCGGAGAGGCCACCTGGTCCTGGCGCCTGTTCTCGGGCGATTCGGCGGCATTGTTCGCGCTACTGGCCGGGGTGGGCCTGGCCCTCGGGTCCGGCGGGCGGCACCCGCGCGAAGGGCGTGCCCTGACCGGCGAGCGCGTGGGTGTCCTGGTACGCGCCCTGCTGATCACCACGGTCGGTCTGTGCATCAACGCCGTGATGCCGGAGAACCCTCCCGCGTACGACATTCTGTTCTACTACGGCGTGTTCTTCCTCCTGGCCATCCCGTTCCTGCATGCGAAGGCCCCAGCCCTGTTCATGTGGGCGGCCGGATTCGGAATTTTTGCTCCCCTCCTGATGCAGGGCCTGTTGGATGTGCTCCCTGAGTGGTGGTACTACAACCCCACGCTGAGCAATGTGCTGAGCAATCCCGCGGGCACCGCATCCCAGTTGCTGCTGACCGGTAGCTACCCGGCGCTGCCGTACATGACCTATCTGCTGGTCGGAATGGGGCTGGGTCGCCTGGACTTGCGGGCCGTGAGCACCCAGGTCCGCCTAATTGTCGTGGGTGCGTCGCTGTGGATCGCCGCCCAGACCATCTCCTACGTGCTTCTCTACGGCTTCGAGGGATACTTCAAGTTGCAGGCGGCATCGCATCTGAGCGAGGAGAAACTCGACGAGATCCTGGTGTGGGGCGCGGGTTCACTGCCGACCACCACCGGGTGGTGGCTGGCCATCACGACCCCGCACTCCAACACACCGCTCGCCATCGCGGCCAGCTTGGGGGTGGGCCTGACGGTGCTGGGGGTGTTCCTGCTGATCAGCCGGAAAATCGGGGACTGGCTCCTGCCGTTGTACGCGATGGGCTCCATGACGCTCACCCTCTACACGGCGCACCTGCTGGTGTTGTCCCTGGGCCTGCACGAGGACGCCCCGTACCTTTGGTGGACCGTGCATCTGCTGGTGGCCGCTTGTTTCGCAGTCGTGTGGAAGCTGACCCTGGGCCAGGGACCGCTTGAGCGGGTGGTCGCCTTCGGCGCCAAGGGAACGCGCCGCCTCGTCGTGGGGCGGAACCCGCAGGCAAAGCCACTGGAGTGAGCCAGCGTTACGACCGGCCCGATCGACGCGGCCTGTAGAACGACGTCGGCGCCGGCCTTGAGAAGCCACCCAAGACATCGCAGATCTGCTGCTTCGGCTGGCTACGGCCAGACAAGTTCAGACCCCTCGCTTAGCCTTGAGCTCATGGACTTCTACACGATCCCGCACCTCAGCGGAGATTTGGTCGACCTCGAACCACTGACCGTCGAGCACGCACCGGAGCTCGCGGAGGCCATTGCGGAAGACGACCTCTACAAGGTCTGGTTCGCCCGCCTCCCCTCCCCGGACGGGATGCTCGCGGATATTGAGAGCACGCTGGAACGGCATACGGCCCAGCAGTGTGTTCCGTGGGCCGTCCGCCGCAGGAGTGATAACCGGGCAGTGGGTGTCACCACGTTCTTGCACATCAGACCGGACAACAGGCGGTTGGAAATCGGCTCCACATGGTTGGCCTCGAGTGCGCAAGGCACGGGGATCAACGCGGAAGCAAAACTACTGCTGCTGGCCCACGCCTTCGAGACCCTGGGCTGCATCGCGGTGGAGTTCCGTACGCACTGGCACAACCGTCGCTCCCGCGCCGCGATTGCGGCGCTCGGTGCCAAACAGGACGGTGTCCTGCGCAATCATGACGTGTGGCGAGACGGAACGGTGCGCGACGTCGTCGTTTTTTCAATCATCGACCGCGAGTGGCCGACCGTTCGTCTGGGGTTGCGGGAGAAAGTCCGGTCATTCACCGAGTAAAGGTCAGGCACGCGTGGTGGGCGCACGGAGACGAACGGCCCATTGCCTCACATGAACCGAATTATGACCGGTTCAACATGAATCACCCCGCGTAGTGTTATGCATCACGCAATGGCGGTAAGAATGGACCACGCCGGTTTCCGAGACCGCGCAACGTCCCCTCGCTCCTTGAGCGTCTGCCGAGCGATACCTCTCCACCTGTGATCCATGGAGGCAACATGCCACGTCCCATTAGTCGACGCTCATTGCTCATGGGCATGTCGTCGGTGTCTGCATTGGCGATGCTTTCGGGCTGTTCATCCGGCCCTCGCGCAACCGATCGGTCCGAGCAGCTCGTGTGGTCCACCTACGGCGTGGGCACCGGCACGTATAACGACCTTGCGGCCGTGGCCAACACCCTGACCGGCCGCACGGGGCGCCAGATCCGCCTGATGACCTCGGACACCGGCATTGGCCGGCTGGCCCCGCTGATCAACGGCACCGCGCAGTACTCCCGCGCCGGGGACGAGTACTACTACGCCTTTGAAGGCAATGACGAGTTCACGTCCGAGACCTGGGGTCCTCAGCCCGTCCGCCTGGTCTGGACTCCCCCGGGCAACTACGGCGTGCTGGTCCGCAAGGACAGCGGTATCGACAAGGTCGAAGACCTCAAGGGCAAGAAGTACCCCCGCCTGGTCGCGAGCACCTCCATGAACCGCAAACTCGAGGGCATTCTCAATTACGGCGGACTGACGGGTTCGGATGTCGAGTTCGTGGACATCTCCTACGGTGGCCAGATCGAGGGCCTGAAAACGGGACAGATCGACGCGCTGTACCAGAACGTTGTCGGCGCGAATATCGAGGAACTGGCCTCGCAGTACCCGGTGCACTGGCTGGATCTGGGCGGCAACGACCAGTCCAAGTACGAGACCTGGGAAGAACTGGCACCCATGGTGCGGCCGGGCCGATTCGTGAACGGCGCGGGCATGGACGAGGGCGACTCGGCCGTCAACATGCAATACACGATCCCCCTGACCACGCTCGCCGAACGCCCCAGTGACGAGGTCACTCGCCTGGTCACCGCCCTGGACGAAAACTTCGACTACTTCAAGAGCGCCACCCCGGACGCCAAGAACTTCGCCTTCGACCGAATCCTGCTGGAACCCCTGGTGGTGCCGTTCCACGAGGCGATGGTCGAGTTCCTCAAACAAAAGAAGCGCTGGACCCCCGGCCTGCAGACACGCAATGACGCGCTGCTCGAACGCGAGCGCCTCATGATGGCGGAATGGCCCGGGTTCTGGGAGGAGAACGGCGACAACGACAACGTGCGCACCATGTGGGTCGAGTGGAAACGCGATAATCTCCCCGCGCTTCCCCCTATTAACGATGTTCCCGAACCGTCAGAAAACGGAGGTGCGGCATGAGCACTGTCCAGCAACCGGCCGAGCAAGCTCCCCGGGCCTCGCGTATCACTTCCGGGCAAACCTCGGACCCGGCAGGCGAGGAGTTCATGCACGCCGGTGACGCGGTCCTCCACGACCACAACCCCCGCCTGACCCCGCTCTGGCGCGCGATCATCATTGTGCTCACCGTGGCGGGCATCCTGCTGACCATGAACCAGGTGTTCTTCTGGAACCTGGGCGACCTGGCGGTGCTCACCAATTCGTTCCTGTACCTGTTGATGGCGTGCTTCATACCGATCGTGTTCATCGTCAATCCGCTGCGTAAGAAGTCCGCGCCGGCCGGTGGCGTGGCCGTCACCGAGTCCAGCGACGGCTCGGGTTCCACGGCGGCCGGGCCCAGCAAGCACGACGGCGCTCGCGGCGTCCCGTGGTACGACATCCTTCTGATCCTGGTCACCATTGGCACGTGCGTTTACTTCTCCGTGAACGGTGTACGCATTCAGGAGTACGGCTGGCAGTTCATCGCCCCGACCTTGGCAACCGTGCTGAGCTTCGTGTTCTGGCTGATCGTCCTGGAAGGCCTGCGCCGCGGTTCCGGCTGGATCGTGACCGTCATTGCCTTCTTGTTCTCGGTGTACCCGTTGTTCGCGGGGCAGATCCCGCTGTCCTTCCTGCAGGGCATCTCCTACGACCTACCCACCCTGGCCCAGGTGCACACCATGGGCACGGACAGTGTTCTCGGCTTACCCCTGCAGACCGCGGGCACCATCCTGGTGGGCTTCCTGTTGTTCGGAACCGTACTGCAACACACCGGCGGCGCAGACTTCTTCCACAACCTCTCCATGGCCATCTTCGGCCGCTACCGCGGTGGTTCGGCCAAGGTCTCCGTCGCCAGCTCCGCAGCCATGGGCATGATGAGCGGCTCGGCGGTGTCCAACGTGTTGACCACGGGCCCCATGACCATTCCGGCCATGAAGAAATCCGGGTTCAGCGCCAAGGTGGCCGGCGCGGTGGAAGCCACGGCATCCTCTGGCGGCTCCATCACCCCGCCCATCATGGGCACCGCGGCGTTCCTGATGGTCTCCTTCGTGGGCGTGCCCTACACCACCATCCTGATGGCTGCGACCATCCCGGCAGTCCTCTACTACCTGGGTATCTTCCTGCAGATCGACGGGTACGCGGCCCAGCGTGGTCTGCGCGGAACGCCCCGCAACCTGCTGCCCCGCGCGGGCGCAGCCCTGATCGAGGGCTGGCCCTATCTCGGCGCCCTTGCCCTGTTGACCGTGCTGCTGTTCACCGGAGACTCCGAGTCCCAGGTGCCCTACTGGGTGGTCGGTGTGCTTCTGCTGATCGCCCTGGTGAAGCCGAGCCTGACGTTCGGCCCCGAACAGTGGGTCGAGATGGGCATCGATGTCGGAAAGACCCTGGGCCAGATCGTGGCCATCATTGCCGGCGTGGGCCTGATCCTCGGCGGTCTGAGCGCCACCGGGGTGGCGCTGTCCCTGTCCCGCGACCTCGTGGCCCTGGTCGGCGAGAACGTGGTGCTGTTGCTCATCGCCGGCGCGGCCGTGTGTTTCGTGCTCGGTATGGGCCTGACCATTTCCGCGGCCTACGTGTTCCTGGCCATCGTGATGGCCCCGGCCGTGATTGCGCTCGGTGTGGATCCCATTGCCGCCCACTTGTTCGTCATTTACTGGGCCTCGGTCTCCTACATCACCCCTCCCGTGGGGCTGGCCGCGTTTGCCGCCGCGGGCATTTCCAAGGCCTCACCCATGGCCACGTGCTTCTCAGCCATGAGGCTCGGCGCGGTCAAGTACGTGGTGCCGTTCGGCTTCGCCCTGAACCCCGCCTTGGTCGCTCAGGACTCGCCGGGCAAGGTCATCCTGGCCTTCGTGTTCAGCATCATTGCCGTGTATGCGCTGGCCGGTGCCATTGGCGGCTGGTTGACCTTCGTGGAGCGCCAGGTGCCCCTTGCCTTCCGTGTGATGCTGGCCGTGGGCGGGTTCATGATGTTCCTCCCGGGCCTGCTGGTCACGCTGATCGGGTTGGCCATTGTGGTGGCCACCTCGCTGCTCGTCCGGGCCATGAAACCCACGCCGGTCATCGACCCCGAGACCGGTGAGATATCCCGAGTTCCCCAAACCGAAGAAAAGGAGCCCGCTCAGTGACTTCCGCTGACGACACCGTGACGGTGGACATCCAGGACGGCATGGCCGTGATCACGATCGACCGCCCCGAGGTACGCAACGCAATCAACGCCTCGGTGCTCGGCAACATCTCACGGGCCTTGGACGAACTTGCCGACAACGACGAAGCTCAGATCGTGATCTTCACGGGCGCCGGTGACAAGGCCTTCGTGGCCGGGGCGGACATCAACGAGTTGGCCGTCCGCAAGCCGAAGGACGGACTGCGCGCCGCAATGCAGGGCGTTTACGAAAAGGTCGAGCAGTTCCACAAGCCGACCATTGCGGCGGTCAACGGTTATGCCTTTGGCGGCGGACACGAACTGGCTCTTGCCTGTGACATCAGGATCGCGTCCACCAACGCGCAGTTCGCCCTGCCCGAGACCAGCCTGGGCATCATGCCCGCCGCGGGTGGTACCCAACGCCTGGCACGGTTGGTGGGAGTGGGTAGAGCCACCGAAATGATCCTGACCAGCAGGCGCATCACAGCCCGGGAAGCCCTGGCCATGGGGCTGGTGACCGACGTCGTCGAACCCGAAGAACTCATGCCCAAGGCCAAGGACACCGCGCGGACGATCCTGTCCAAGGGACCGCTGGCCACCCAGCTGGCCAAAACCGTGGTGCGCCACGGCTTCGATGCAGACCACGGCACCGGGATCCTGTTGGAACGCCTCGCCCAAGCGGTGCTTTACAGCAGCGCAGAGAAAGTCGAGGGCACCAACGCGTTCCTGGAGAAGCGCACCCCGGACTACCGAGCAGCCCAGCGAAAGGACGATGAGGCGTGAGCGAATCCAGCAATCCCCTGGCCGACATCAAACACGTCACCGTGATCGGCGCCGGCGCCATGGGTTCCCAGATCGCCATGGTCTCCGCCCTGGCCGGGTACACCACCGACCTCGTGGACATCGCCGACGAGTACGTGGCGCGCGCCAAGTCGCAACTGGAATCCCACATGAATCGCGATGTCGACAAGAACCGCCGCACCCGGGAGGACGTCACGGCCGCATTCGATCGGCTCACGTTCACCACCGACCGCGAGGGCAGCGCCGCCCACACGGACTTTGTCATCGAGGCCGCCGTGGAGGATCTGGGGATCAAACGGGAGCTGTTCGCGGACCTGGATCGGATCTGCCCGCCGCACACGATTCTGGCCACGAACTCTTCCAACATCGTCTCCTCCCGCGTGGCGGATGCGACCGGCCGACCGGACAAGGTCTGCAACTTCCACTTCTTCAATCCCGCACTGGTCATGGAATGCGTGGAAGTGGTCCCCAATGGCCACACCTCCCAGGAGACGGTCGAGACCGCCGTGGCGCTGGCCCAGTCCTTCGGCAAGAAACCCGTCACGCTGAAACGGGAAACGCCCGGTTTCGTGGCCAATCGCCTGTTGGGGGCCCTGCGCACGGAAGCGCTCAAGCTCTATGAAGAGGGCATCGCGGACTTCGAGGACATCGACGTCGCCGCGAAGACCGCGCTGCGTCACCCCATGGGCCCGTTCGAATTGATGGATCTGGTGGGCGTGGATGTCGTGTATTTGATCCGCATGGCTGAGTACGAGCAGACCGGCAACCCGGAGAGTCTTCCCCGCCCGGCGATCAAGGAACTCTACGAAGCCGGTCGCTTCGGGCGGAAGTCCGGACAGGGTTGGTACAGCTACGACTGAGCATTGAGCTCCCCGGCGGGGCGGGCATCGGCGAACATCGTGCGCGCGATCTGAACCACCGATCGCAGTGCGGGGTTCCGGTCCGATGCTCGCCACACGAGTCTGACTTCCAACGGACGCTGCTCCTCGGCGAGCGGCAGGAACACCACGCCGTCCGACGAAACATTGTCCCGCACGGAGTCCAAGCTGACGGCGCATCCGATTTCCGCACCGACCAGCACCACCAACGTCCAGGAGTCCGGGGCGGTCTGCACCACGCGGGGCACAAAACCGGCGCTCATGGCCAAGGAGTTCAACCGGTTCGACAGCGCGGACACCGCGCCGCCCGGCAGAGTGACCCACGATTCCTCGGACAGGCTGGCCATGCTCACCCGGGGCTGTTGAGCCAAGCGGTGATTCTTGGGCAGCACCACCATGACTTCTTCGTGAGCGAGGACGCAGGAATTGAGTTCCGCGGGAATGAAGTCCCACCGTCCGATGACCAAATCCAGCGAGTTGTCCAGGAGCCGTTCCAGGCCAAGATGCGAGAACTGCGAACTGTGCAGCTCGAGCATGAGTCCCGGCCGTTTGGCCTTCACCTGTCTGGCGAGCTCGCCCACCTTATGGTTGATGGAGGCTCCGGCGAATCCCAGTCTCACCCGCCCCGTCTCACCGCTCAGGGCATGACGAACGGCCTGCCTTGCCTCCTCCGAGGCGGCCACGAGTCGCGTGGCCGGTTCGATCAAGGCCTTACCCGGCGGGGTCAACGCCACGTGCCGGGTGCTCCGTTCGAACAGCTCTGCGCCCATGCTCTTCTCGAGTTGCTTAATGAGCCTGCTCAGCGGCGGTTGGGCCACCCGCAATTTGGTGGCGGCCCGGCCGAAATGTAGTTCCTCCGCCACCGCGAGGAAAGCCTTGGCCTGGTGAACCTCCATCAATAACCACCTTTATTGCGTTTTGAGCATCACCGGGGGACGCAATTTATATTAGACAGAGCCTAATCCCGATGGTTATGTGGTTCAAAACGCATTCGACTCCATCACTCGAGGTCACCTTCATGACGTTGCCCCTCACCGAGGTCTCCCGCGGCCCTCTCAGCGGAGTGGTCATTGCTGATTTCACCCGCATTCTCGCGGGACCGTACTGCACCATGCTCCTGGCGGACATGGGCGCCACGGTCATCAAGGTCGAAGGGCCCGGCGGTGACGATTCCCGCCAGTGGATCCCTCCCCACCGGGACGGCGTCAGCACCTATTTCTTGTCCGTGAACCGCAACAAGCATTCGGTGGTGCTGGATCTGAAGGATCCGGCGGACTTGGAGACGGCCCACCAGATCGTGGATTCCGCAGATGTGTTCATCGAGAACTTCAAGCCGGGTGGCCTGGAGCAATTCGGGCTCGACGCCGCTTCGGTCGCCGAGCGCTGGCCTCATCTGATTCACGCCAGCATCACGGGATTCGGAACCGAGGGTGGTCGCACCATGCCCGGTTACGACCTGCTGGTGCAGGGCATGTCCGGGTTCATGTCCGTCACCGGCAGCCCGGACGGCCCGCCGCAGCGCGCCGGGGTGGCCATGTTCGACGTGATCACCGGTTTGCACACCGCCCTCGGGATCATGGGTGCCCTGCACGAACGGGCCCAGTCCGGCCAGGGACAACACCTGCAACTGGACCTGCTGTCCTCCGCGCTGTCCGGCTTGGTCAATCAGACCACCGGCTACGCGGCGTGCGGCAACGTGCCCCAGCGCTTGGGTAACGATCACCCGAGCCTCTACCCCTATGGCCCGTTCCCCACCAGCGACAAGGACCTGATCATCACCGTGGGCAACGACAATCAGTTCGCACGGTTGGTGGGCACTTTAGGTGTCCCACACCTGGCGGAGGACGAACGTTTTGCCACCATGAAGGACCGCAACAACCACCGCGACGTTCTCCGGCCGATGCTGGTGGACGCGCTGTCCCGAGCAACCGCGGACGAGTGGTTCACCCGGTTGCAGGCCCAGGGCATTCCGTGCGCGCCCATCCTCGACATTGACGAGGGCGTTGAGTACGCGGACCGTCTGGGTCTGCGTCCAGTGGTGGAAACCGGCAGCGGGGACCAGGCCGTGCCGACCATTAAGAACCCCATTTCCTTCAGCCGCACGCCCGTCGGATACGACAAGGCGCCGCCCGCGTTGGGCGCGGATCAGGCGACCGTGCTCGCCTGGCTCGAGGAGCGACGTCGTGATGGCTGAAGCACCGCGGGAGCAGGGCAAAAAATTCTCCCGGCACATCGAGCTGCGCTGGTCGGATCAGGACGCCAACGGCCACGTCAACAACGCCCGCGCCATCACCCTGGTCGAGGAAGCG
Organism: Kocuria sp. cx-455; assembly: GCF_057707085.1. Taxonomy (NCBI): domain Bacteria; kingdom Pseudomonadati; phylum Acidobacteriota; class Terriglobia; order Terriglobales; family Candidatus Korobacteraceae; genus Candidatus Sulfotelmatobacter; species Kocuria sp. cx-455. Next base: position 207,054 of record NZ_JBYIPM010000003.1, read on the forward strand.
CGCGTGCGCGCCGCTCTGCAGTGGACCGGAACAATTCCCAACGGCGCGCGGCCACGCGTGGTGCGCTCCTTGAACGTGGACTTCTTCCGCCCCATCAACTACGGACCCGAGCTGTGGGCCCACGTGTGGATCTCGCGCATCGGCTCCACGTCCTACACCGTGCACCACGAACTCCATCAACACGACAAAGCCTGCGTGGTAGCGGAAACCGTGATCGTGCAGCTCAACCCCGACACCCAGAAGCCCGAACCCCTGGATGACCACATGCGGCAGGCCCTGGGTGCCGCCCTGATCACGCCGCAGAACTGACCTTCTCCGCCGCCCCGCTGCGGCAACCACCACGTGTTCCCTCAGACCGAAAGGCCCGCCATGACCGCCATCATTGATCACCCCGACTTCTTCCTCCTGGACCAGGACCTCTCCCCCGAAGACATCGAGCTGCGGGACAACGTGCGGGCCTTCGGCCAGAGAGAAATTCTGCCGATCATCAATGACTACTGGGAGCGCGCCGAGCACCCTGAACCGGTGTTCGCCAAGCTGCCGGAGTTGGGCATCATCGGGTCCTTCATTCCCGGCTACGGCTGCCCCGGGTTCTCGCGTCAGACCGCGGGCATCGTGGCGCGCGAATTCGGCCGCATCGATGGCTCTTTCAACACGTTCTTGGGTGTGCACTCGAACCTGTGCATGGGAAGTATCTACATGCTCGGCAACGAGGAACAACGCAACCGCTGGCTTCCGCTCATGGCCACGCTGGAGAAGACCGGCGCGTTTGCCCTGACCGAACCGGACCACGGCTCCGACTCCGTGTCCTTGGAGACCTCCGCCCGCAAGGAGGGTAACCAGTGGGTCATCAACGGCCACAAGCGCTGGATCGGTAACGGTCACGCCGCGAACGTCATTGTGCTCTACGCCCGCGACGAGGCCGACGGTCAGGTCAAGGCGTTCGTGGTCGAGAAGCAGGGCAACGGTGAATACCCCGAGGGCTTCCGCCCCGAGGTCATCAACGGCAAGATCGCCAAGCGCGCCATCAACCAGGCAGACATCGTGATCGAGAACCTGAAGATCCCCGACGAGAACCGCCTGCCCAACTGCAACAGCTTCAAGGACGTGAACCTGGTTCTCAAAGCAACCCGAGGTGGCGCGTCCTGGGAGGCCCTGGGCCACGGCATGTCGGCCTTCGAGATCGCCGCACGCTACGCCCTGGAACGCGAGCAGTTCGGCGCCCCCATCGGCAGCTTCCAGCTCGTTCAGGAAAAGCTTGCCACGATGCTCTCGGACCTCACCGCCATGCAGCTCATGTGCACCCGCATGGCCCACCTGGCGGAGAATGATCAGCTCACCGATGCCATGGCGTCCATGGTCAAGATGTTCACCTCCCGCAAGGCCCTGGACATGTGCCGCACCGCCCGCGACATGCTCGCCGGCAACGGCATTCTGCTGGAGAACCACATTGGCCGCCACCTAACGGACATGGAAGTGGTCTCCACCTACGAGGGCACCGATTCCATGCAGGCGCTCATCGTGGGCCGCGAAATCACCGGGATCTCCGCGTTCACCCGTAAGCGCAAGTAAGCAATGCACAACCCTGACGGCGCCCCGGCACACACCTCGTGCCGGGGCGCCGATTCGCTTCCCCGCTCGGTCGGGAGAAAATGTTGGCATGAGCGCCCAACTAACCGGTCAGGATTCCTTGCCGAGCAGCGCCGCCGTGACCACATTCGTGGGCCGCCGCAAGGAATTGAGCGAGGCGCGGGCTACGCTCACGCGATCCAGGCTCACCACGTTGGCCGGGCCGGGCGGGGTCGGCAAGACCCGGCTGGGCATTGAGGTCACTCAACGATTTCGCCGTCAGTTCAACGACGGCACATGGATGGTGGACCTAGGGTCCCTGAACTGCGGCGCACCAATCAGTCCCGCCGTCGCCTCGACGCTGGCCATTCCCGACCAGTCCCATCGCACGGCTTTGGAGCGCGTGGTGACCTACCTGCGTGACAAAGAACTGTTGTTGTTCCTGGACAACTGCGAACATGTGCTCCCCGCGGCCGTGGAACTCGTCGACCGGGTGCTAGCCACAGCTCCCGGCGTGAAAGTTCTGACCACGAGCCGCGAACCCCTGAATATCGCGGGCGAAACTGTCCTTCCCGTTCCGCCCCTGACCCTGCCCTCGACCAATGACGAGCTCTCAGATCGAAACCTGGAGCAGTTCGAATCCGTTGCGTTCCTGGTGGACCGAGCCCGCAACGTGATCGGGGACTTCGCGATCACCCCGCAGAACCGACACGCCGTCATTGAGCTGTGCACTCGTCTCGACGGGATGCCGCTGGCCCTTGAATTCGCAGCGGCGCGGCTACAAAGCATGTCCGTAACTCAGTTATTGGAGAGGCTGGATCAGAGGTTCCGTCTCCTGTCCCGGGGCTCGCGAACGGCGCAACCGCGCCACCGGACGCTTCAGGCCTTGATCGACTGGAGCTACGAGCTGTGCAGCCCGGAGGAACAGGTCCTGTGGCAGCGGCTCACAGTATTCCCGGGCAGCTTCGACCTGGACGCCGCAGAGGAAGTTTGTGGTTTCGGCGACCTGAGCCCTGACCTGATTTTGGACCTCCTGGACCGCCTCGTCGCAAAGTCCATTCTCCTCACGGAACGCACCGGGGAAACCGTGCGTTACCGCCAGCTCATGACGGTCCGGGAATACGGTGCCGAGCGGTTGGGGGAAGGTGCGGCCGGTGAATTGCACCATCGACATCGGGACTGTTTCCTGCGGCGGGCGGAAACCATGGTCGCGCAATGGTGCAGTCCGCGACAAAGCGAATTCATCCTTCGAGCGCGCACCGAACGTCACAATTCGATGGCCGCCCTGGAGTGGTCGGTGAGCACGCCGGGCGAGTTGATCTCCGCCACGCGCCTTGCGGTCGCATTACGTCACCACTGGGTTTCGGACGGTTACCTCAGCGAAGGTCGGTACTGGCTCGACCGTGTTCTGGACGGACACGACGACGCCGCAGCCACGCCCGAGCGCGGTGCGGCCCTGTGGGTGGTCAGCTGGGTCAGCCTGCTGCAAGGGGATCATGAGGCCGGTGCCGAGTATTTGACCGAGTGCCGCAGCGTAGCTACGGCACTGCACGATGACGGATTACTCGCCCACACCCGGCACTGGGCCGGTCTGCATAGTCTGTTCACGGGTGATCTGACAACGTCGATCAGCCAGTACGAGCGTGCTGTGACGGCCCATGACCGCGTGGGTGACACGGGGGCGAGCCTCACGGCGCAGTTCCAACTCGGGATGGCGCAGGTCCTTCACGGTGACCCCCGGATCGCTCTGGCCACGTGCGACCGAGCCATCGAAATAGCCAGCGAACACGATGAACTATGGAACCGCGCATACGCGTTGTGGATCAGCGGGATCTGCCACTGGATGCTGGGTGATCATGTGGCCGCTCATGCCGCCGCCACTGAGGCCCTCACAATCCAGAAGCACTTTCAGGACGCCATCTGCACCGCTCTGACCATCGAATTGCTCTCGTGGGTGGCCGCATCCACGCGGGATTTTCCGCGCGCACTCGAACTTTCCGGCGCGGCAGCCAACGTGTGGCGTGGTTTGGGCACCACCATTGGTGCCTTTGGGCCCCATATTGAACAAATCTCTCAGGCATCGGCCCGTCGAGTGCGGCAAGGTCTGGACCCTGCCCACCGGGATTCCCGTCCCTTCGACCAACGGCCGCTGTCCAAGGAGGCAGCCATTGAGGTTGCCCTGACGGAACCGAGAGAAGGCGCCTCCACCGATGCGGACATCGCGCCCCTTACCCGCAAGGAATGGGAAGTCGCGGAACTGGTGGCGCAAGGACTGACCAACCGCCAAGTGGCCCAGGAACTGGTGGTATCTCCCCGCACTGTGGACGGACATGTGGGACGGATCCTCACCAAACTGGATTTCACGTCACGCATGCACATCGCGTCGTGGGTGAGTAGTAAGAAATCGGGTTAGGCCCCGAGACCGCACCACGCAGTGTGTGGCCCCGGACCAAAAGTCCGGAGCCACACTCCATGTCCGTCAGCGGTCAGCCTCGCTGCGGTAATACATGGGCATCAGCCCGCCACCGGAGCCTCCGCCCGCACGGCCGGCATCACGCCCGACAGAAAGGTCTCGATCTCGCCGGTGTCCGCCAGCGGGAACACACCGGCTACGTACTGGTCCGGGCGGACGACCACCACGGCACCGTTCTTACCGATGCCTCGCTCCTCGAAGATGTCGTGGTCCTCCAAGGTGCCGAAAACCTTTTCCATGTCCGTCAGCTGCAACTTGCCGGTCTTAGGCTTGAATGCCTCGGGAACGTCCGAGACATCGAACTCAGTGTGCAGCTGCCGGTGGATCAGCTTGGTGTCGAACAATTCGGGTGACAGGGCCCCCTCGGCCCAGCGGGCCCAGTCCTGCAGGGGCAGGGAGGTGCCCGGAGCGTCGTCGTCCGCGAAAACGTAGATGCGCCAGCGGCCATCTGCAAAGTGGTCATGGCCAATGTGCATCGGAACCAGGTCGCACACGCGACCCGTCATGGCCGACTTGAAACGCCGCCCCAGCGGGTAGCCTTTCGCGAGCTGCTGGTGGCGGTCGTCCGTGGTGATCATGGACGGCTCATACTCGGTGAGATACCCAGCGTTGAACTCGGCGTTCTGAATGTAGAACTCTTCAAGTTCACGCGGGTTCTCGAACTGGTCACTGGGCTGCGCCATGAGCGTGGACCAGGCCTTGTCGAATTCGATCAGACGGTGCGCGATGTCCTTACGCTCCTCCGCGTAGGTGCGCAAGAGCGATTTGGGGCTGTGCCCCGACAACACATGGCCCAGCTTCCAGCCCAGGTTGAACCCGTCCTGCATGGACACGTTCATCCCCTGGCCGGCCTTGGCGGAGTGGGTGTGGCACGCGTCGCCCGTGATGAACACACGGGGATCCTCGCTAGTGGTCTTCTCCGAGGCGCGGTCGTCAAAGTGGTCTGACACGCGGTGGCCCACCTCGTAGATGGAATGCCACACCACGTCCTTGACATCCAGTTTGTAGGGGCTCATGATCTGCTGCGCAGTGGCGATCACGTCCTCGAGCGGGGTCTCACGCACCGAACGGTCACCCTCCGCAACCTCGCCCAAATCCACATACAGCCTGAACAGGAATCCACCTTCGCGCGGGATCAGCAAGATCGTGCGGCCGGTCGAGGACTTGATGGTGCACTTCTTCCTCACGTCCGGGAAATCGGTGTCCGCGTAGATGTCCATGACGCCCCACGCGTGGTTGGCCTGCTTACCGTGCAGGCGGTATCCCAGCGACTTCCGAACATTACTACGAGCGCCGTCAGCACCCACCACGTATTTGGTGTGAACCTGGATTTCCTGGCCTTCGTCCGGTCCCGCGGAACGACGCAGGGTCACGGTGATCGGGTACTCCCGCTCTTCCGAGTCGGGAGCCACCTCCATGTCCACGAATTCGTAGCCGTAGTCCGGCTCCATGCGGGTCGGCGCGTTCTTCATGAAACGGTTGAAATGGTCGATGATGCGCACCTGGGTTATCAGCATCATGGGCCACTCGCTGAATTCCGGCGGGAGTTCGCGAGTGCTCATCTCGCGGACGATGCGCTGGGAATTCTGGGGATCCGGCTTCCAGAACGCCATGTCCGTGATTGTGTGGGCCTCCTCGTAGATCTCGTGGGCGAAACCGAATGCCTGGAACGTCTCCATGGTCCGGGAGTGCACTCCGTCCGCGTTAGCCAATGGCAACCGATGTCCGCGACGCTCGATCAACCGCGTATTGACCTGAGGGAACCGGGACAACTGCGCCGCCGCGATGGATCCGGCCGGGCCGCAACCCACAATCAAGACATCCATGGTCTCGGGGAGCTTTTCGGGACGGTCCACTCCGTAGCCCTGAGCGGGCATGGTCATCGGATCGCCTGTCTGGTAACCATCAACATGAAACTGCACGAGATCTCCTCTGTGTGCGGACGGGGTAATTCCGTATGTCGTGCATCACACGCTAGGAACGGCCGTAGAGTCATCACAACCAAATCAGAGGCACACGGCGGAAAAGAGTTCGAAAAATGTGGCAGCTAGCACACAACCCAACACGGCGAAAGGGTGAGACTACGCGTATTCCACATTGTGAGCCGATTCGTATCGATTGATGGTCGGTGCCAGCACCGCGAACCTGAGCTGTACGGCCACCGCACGCATGGTCGGCCGGGTTTCCGCCCCTTGGTCTCAGTCTTCTCAGCCCCACCAAAGCCGTCCGTGGGAAGATGATGCGATGGTCGATCACCCGGATCCAACCAACTTCGTTGACTTCCCCCGATAAGGCTGCCCGTTGTCATACCCTCCCGCGCCCGCTCGTTCACTCTCTCTGCCAACCGTGCTCCGACCGCTGCTCACCGTGGCGGTGTTGAGTGCTTGCGTGGCCCTGACCAGCTACATCAGTCTCATGACCATGACGGGCCAGTCCCTGGACGATGAGGCGCTCACGCAGGCCAAGGCCGATCGCACCACCTTCTTCCCGTGGATCTTCCTGGCTGCGGCCCGGCACGTGCCGGAGCTGGTGTCGATTGCTGCCGCTGTTCTGGCTCTCGTGTGGACGGTGCGTACCCGCCGCTGGATTCCCGCGCTTGTCGGCCTGGGAATGATCCTGGGGGCGAACCTCACCACGCAGTTCCTCAAACGTGTGCTTCTGGACAAGCCCGATTACGGCATCCAGCAGATTGTGCACAACTCGTTTCCGTCCGGTCACACCACAGCCACGGCCACAATTCTCGTGACGCTCCTGCTGGTCGCTCCCCCGCATTTACGCGCCAAGACAGCCACCTGGGGATGGGTAATGGCGGCCATCACGGGCATGCTCACCGTCCTTAACGGCTGGCACCGCCCCTCCGACGCCGCCGCCGCCCTCCTCGTGGTGGGTGCCTGGGGTGTGCTCGCGGTCCTGACGATCAGGCTCGTCGACGGCGCCCTGTCCCGCCCCGGAGTCCGTCCCACCGATGCGTACCGCAGGGTGCGGCAGAAGATGGCTGTCCGCCGCGGGAACCTCCTGCAGCGGGAGGATCGGGGCGACAGCGCCTTCATTCCGCCAGCAGCACCCCGGCAGCAGCCGCCCCAACCGCACCAGTACCAGCACCCGGGATACCAGCACCCGGGATACCAGCAGGGCACCTCTTCGCAGTACGGTCGCCCCGGTTACGGCTATGCCGCGCCGGTGCGCCCGCGTCTGGGTGCGGTGATCACGCTGATCGTCCTGGCAGCAGGCGTGACAGTGACCGTGGCCCTGCTGCCCTGGCCCGCGGTGTCCGGTACGGGAACCGGCCGTGCCACCGTTATTGCCGGATACCTTGGGATTGCGGCTGCATCTGCTCTGAGTTGGCGGGCTGTGGCTCGCTGGCTGCGGTCTCTGTCCTGACGGTAGCCAACCGATCCAGGAAGATCCGGGCCACGCCGGCCTGATACGGCAGCCGGTACATGGAGGCGGTCAGTGTGCCGTGCGCCGCGGTATCGGATTGCTCGGCGCGCTTCAAGGCAAGGGCCATGGTGTCGGCTTGTTGCAGCACGAACGTGCTGGAGACCGGGCTGCCGTGGCCGGGCACGAACACCTTGTACCGCTCCAGGGCGGCCAGTGCGCGCAGGGTCTCCACCCAGCGTTGCGGGTACGAATCCTCGAAACTGGGGTCCGCCCCTTCCTCGACCAGGTCACCGCAGAAGACGATGTCCGCCACGCCCACGCACACGTCGTTGTCGGTGTGACCCAACCCCAGGAAGAACAGGGTCACGAGCTTGTCCCCAAGTTCAATACGTGTCAGCGATGGTCTGCGGCCGTTGCCGGGCACCGTGTTGGTGGGGAACACGAGCTGGGTGTCCAGCCCCTCACCGTCGCCCATTTCAGGTTCCTGGGTGCTCACGAAACTGCGCTGGAAATCACCGTGCTGACGCATGGCTGCGCCGCAGGCCTTGTGGGCCCAGAACTCCACCACCCCGGCACGCTGAAATGCCGCGTTGCCCATGTAATGGTCGTAGTGCGCGTGAGTGTTGACCACGGTGAGGGGCAGTTGCGTGATCTCTCGGACGGCCGCCAGGATCTCCCGGCCTTGCCGGGGTCCCGCGCCCGTATCAATGACCAGGGCACGCTGAGATCCCACGATGAGCCCGGAGTTCAATCTCCAGTTATCCGTGCCAATCACGTAGACGCCGTCGCGCAACTCGTGGATGCGTGCCATGCGGACAGCCTAACCGCCCGGAACCCCCTCCACATCAACCCGACGATGGAAATCCGGCGGTGCTAGCCTGTCCGGCGTGTTCCCCTCCCAGCCCGTCTCACCGCCCCCGTCCGACGCCGCCCTACCGCCGGCCGGGCGGTTCGCGCCCTCCCCGTCGGGGGATCTTCACCTGGGTAATCTGCGCACCGCGCTGGCAGCGTGGGGCTTTGCTCGTGCCACGGGCCGGAAGTTCTTCCTCCGGGTGGAAGATCTGGATCGGGTGAAGGTGGGCGCCGCGGAACGTAACGTGGCGGACTTGGTGGAGCTGGGCCTGGAGTGGGACGGCCCGGTCGATTACCAAGCACCCCGGATTCCCCAGTTCCTGGGCGAGGTCCAACGGCTCACGGACGCGGGTCTCACCTACGAGTGCTTTTGCACACGTAAGGAGATCCACGCGGCGGCATCGGCGCCGCACGGCATTCCCGGGGCTTATCCCGGTACGTGCCGGAACCTGAGCGCGGAGGCTCGCGAGCGGCGTCGGCAAGAGCGGCCGCCGGCCATCCGCCTGCGCGCAGCCGTGAATGAATTCGCCGTGCACGACTATTTCGCAGGTGTCTACACGGGCGCCGTGGATGACATGGTGTTGGTGCGTAACGACGGCACCCCCGCCTACAACCTGGCCGTGGTCGTGGATGACGCCCACCAGGGGATCGATCAGGTGGTGCGCGGGGACGATCTGCTCTCCTCGGCACCGCGGCAGGCCTACCTGGCCGGACTGTTGGGCTATCGAGCACCCGAGTACGTTCATGTCCCCCTGGTGCTGGGACCGACCGGTGTACGGTTGGCTAAACGCGACGGAGCTGTAACACTTGATGAATTGCATGCTCTGGGTTACACAACGCGCGACGTGCTCGTGTGGCTCGGTGAATCGTTGGGGGTCGCCCACGCCTTGAATTCCACGGCTGACTTGCTGAAGGACTGGAATCCCGGGGTCTGGGACACAGAACCCGCCACCTTTACGGAATGGCCCGAAAAGCGAGTTCGACCCCATCCTCGGGCCAGTCATAACTCCTGACCGCTTTGGGGAGCTAAATAGCGTCCCCTACAGTGGACGCCGTTCAAATACCTCGCACCGGAAGGGACACCCATGTCCGACCAGGCGTATCAACTTATTGCGATCGTGATTTATTTCTTGGGCATGATCGCGATCGGCCTGTGGGCCAACAGTAAGACAAAGGACCTCGATGATTACATGTTGGGGGGAAGGAATCTCAAGCCCGGCGTGGCCGCGCTGTCCGCGGGTGCTTCGGATATGTCCGGCTGGTTGCTCATGGGCCTGCCCGGGGCCGTGTACCTGGCGGGCGTGGTCGAAGCCTGGATCGCCATTGGTCTGACTATCGGTGCGTGGCTGAACTGGAAGTTCGTGGCCCCGCGGCTACGTGCGTACACCGAGGTCTCCAACAACTCGATCACCATCCCGTCCTTCCTGGACAATCGACTCAAGGGCAACACCCGCATGCTGCGCGTGGTGTCCGGTGTGATCATCCTGGTGTTCTTCACGTTCTACGTCTCCTCCGGCATGGTCGCCGGTGGCGTGTTCTTCATGTCCTCATTCGGCTCCTCCTACCTGGTCGGCATGCTGCTGATCGCGGGCGTGACCGTGCTCTACACATTCTTCGGTGGCTTCCTGGGCGCCTCCTACACGGACCTTTTCCAGGGCATACTCATGCTGCTGGCGCTGCTCACGGTCCCGGTCGTGGGTCTGTTCTTGGTGGGCGGCCCCGCCGAAATGGTGGACAGTATCCAGAGCGCCCAGCCGGACGCGCTGTCCCTGCTGGCCGGCGGCACCGCCGTGGGCGTCATCTCCGCGTTGGCCTGGGGCCTTGGCTATTTCGGTCAGCCCCACATCATTGTGCGTTTCATGGCCCTGCGCAGCCCGGCCGATGCCAAGTCCGGCCGGCGCATCGGCGTGGGATGGATGATCCTCACCGTGATCGGTGCCATCTCGACCGCCCTGGTGGGTATCGCCTACTTCGGTAACCGCCCGGATCAGGAGCCCACCGACCCGGAGGCCGTGTTCCTGGACCTGTCGCAGATCCTGTTCCACCCCGCCCTGGCCGGCCTGGTGCTGGCGGCGGTGCTGGCGGCAATCATGTCCACCGTGTCCTCGCAGCTGATCGTGTCCTCCTCCGCACTGGTGGAAGACCTGTACAACCTGGCCGCCAAGAAGACCCCGTCTCCCAAGGCCCAGGTGTGGATGGGCCGCGCCGGCGTGCTCCTGGTGGCCGTCATTGCCGCGGCACTCGCGTGGGAACAGAACGCGACCATCCTGGAACTCGTGGGCTTCGCGTGGGCCGGGTTCGGCTCTGCCTTCGGCCCCGTGGTCATCCTGAGCCTTTTCTGGCGCAAGCTCACCAACACCGGTGCAATCACCGCGATGATCGTGGGCGCCGTGACCGTGTTCGTCTGGCAGTACACCCCGTGGAGCGACCTCTACGAGATTATCCCCGGCTTCTTCCTGGGCATGCTGGCCGCGATTATCGGTTCCCTGGCCACCTACAAGCGTGACCCGGAGATCGAGGCCGAGTTCGACCAGGCCGTGCGCCTGGCCACCGACCCCCACCCGGCACCCACGGACGCCGCTGCCGCCACGCGCATCGAATCCGACGCGGCCGCCGGCCGCAACTAAGTTCCACCCACGGCCGGGGTAGCTTCCCCGCCCACGAAGCTTGGCGCCCGCTCACCACCCGGTGAGCGGGCGCCTTGCTTTGTCATCCGATCACGGCGTTAATGCAACCATGCTGATCAATGCGCTCTACCAACCCGTGGCCGGCCACGATTTCACCCATGTCATTGCCGACTACCCCCTGGGGATCATTGTGGGTTCCGACCTGGTGGCCGCCCACATGCCAATGCTGACGGTCCGAGAAGCCGATGGTTCCGTGGCCATCGAGGGCCACATCCCCCGGGCCGATCCGTTGCACACGGTGTTGGCCCAGGGCCGTGAGGTGCTGTTGATCTTCCCCGGCCCCTCCGCTTACATCAGTCCGGACTGGTACACCCATGCGGGATTACCCACCTACGATTTCGAGCCCGTCCACATTCGCGGCCGAGCCACCATGATGGACCAACCCGCGCTGGAGGATCACCTGCGGCGACTCACAGACCACCATGAGAAGCAGGTGCGCCCGCAACAGGAGGGCCCCGATACCACTCCGTCCGCCGGGCCTTCCGGGCCGTGGCGGCTGGACGCCAGCGCCGAGGCGACGATGGGGCGGCTGCTGAGTGCCATCGCGGGTTTCCGGCTGCGCCCCCGGACCATGGAGTTCAAGTCGAAAATCGGCCAGAACCGAGCCGCGAACGAGGTTGCGAGCACCGCCGATCGTCTATCCCTCATGCGGCACCAGGATGCGCGCTACCTCGCCGATCTCATGGAACGCACGGCCACGCCCCGTAACGAGAAGGGCCCGCCCGGCCGGTGAAACGGAATCTTCTGTGACCTTTCGAGAACGACGGCGCTCACGGCGTCGTCCCCCCTCGCGCGCCGTGGCCGGGCGGGCGGGATCAGAAGCCGAGGGAGACGAGGGCCGTGCGCATTGCCCGGGCCGAATCGCGCAGCTGCTGTTCCTCGTGCTCGCCCATGGGGATCGCGAGCGGTTGTTCCACTCCGCGGCGACCCACAATGGACGGAACGGAGAGCGCGAGTCCGCTGATGCCGTGGAAGTCGTCCAGGATGGACGAGACGGGCAGTACGGAGCGCAGGTCGCGCAGGATCGCCTCCGCAATACGGATGCCGGACAGCCCGATTGCGTAGTTGGTGGCGCCCTTACCCGCGATCACCTTGTACGCGGCGTTGACCACCTGCTCCGTCATCTCGGCAAGGCGCTGCTCGGTGAACGGCTTGCGGCCGTCGATCTCCCACTCGCGCAACGGAACCTGGCCGATGGAGGCGGAGGACCACACGGGGAACTCGGAATCCCCGTGTTCACCAATGATGTATGCGTGCACGCTGGTGGTGTTGACCCGGGCCTCATTGGCGATCATCCAGCGCAGGCGCGAGGTGTCAAGCACGGTGCCGGAGCTGAGGACCTGTCGGCGCGGGAGCCCCGTGATCTTCTGGGCCACCACGGTGAGCACATCGCAGGGGTTGGTCACGAGCACGAAAATTGCGTGGGGCGCGTGCTCCATGAGCTGAGGCATGAGTGATTTGAGGATCTCGGTGTTGGCGCCGGCCAGATCCAGCCGCGTCTGACCCGGTTTCTGTTTGGCGCCGGCGGTGACCAGGATGACGTCCGAGTTTTGGAGCACGGCAATGTCATCGGAGCCCGCCACGCGAGTATCCGAGGCGAATAGCTGGCCGTGGGACAGGTCCAGCGCCTCGGCCTCCACCCTGGCGGTGTCGAGGTCGTAGAGGGCAATGTCCGTGGCGGTGCCGCGGATCATGGCCGCGTACGCCAATGAGGTGCCCACCGACCCCGCTCCCACAATGCCGATCTTGGTTCTACGGACGGTGGCTTCAGTGCTGGCGGTCATAGAAACTCCCCGGTTACGGCGGATACGTCCCGCATGCCCATGTGATGTGTGGGATGCAGTGGGTTCATGTGGTCTTGCCACATTCATTCTGACGTATCCGCCGCGCCGGGGACAGTCCTTGTGACTGGGGCGACAGACAACTTGATCCGCTCACTGGTCGCGAGCGGTGAGCGAAGCACCCGTGTTGACTAGCAGTGATAGGTGTCGGTGGGCGCCTCGAAATGCACGTCGTAGCCCTCCGGGATGCTCATGCCGAACGAGGTGGCCAATCCCAGCACCTTGCGCGCACGGGCCAAGCGGGGCAGGTCCGAGCCGTTGCGGATCTGACCGCCGTCCGCCTCGAACTCCTGCAGGAAGTCCGTGGCCCAGGACAGTTCGTTGAGGCTCGGGGACAGGCCCTCGTTGACCGTGGCGGTCTGCTCGGGCATCAGGCAAAGCTTGCCGGTCATCCCGAATTCGGACGTGACACCGGTGGCCTCCGCGAGCTTGGCACCCAGTGCACCCACAGCGGGGCCGTCGATCGGGCCCGGCAAATTGGCCGCACGCGAGGCAATGGTGAACTGCGAACGGGTGTAGGCCAAAACCATGGGGCTCTCGCCGAATCCTGTGTCACGGCGATAATCGCCGATTCCGAAAGCCAACCTGTACGTGGAACGCGCGGTTGCGATGTCCTGCAGGTTCTGCACGCCGCGGGCCGTTTCCACGAGGGCCACAATGCGCGTGCCGCGCAGCATCTCCGCCGTGCGGGTCACGTGTTCCGGGGATTCGGTCATGGCCAGCATGACGCCTTCCAGACCGGGAGCTTCACGCATGGCACGGAGATCTTCTTCCCACCAGGCAGTACCGAAACCGTTGATGCGGACCCAGCCGTGATTGAGCTCGCGATTCTCGTTGCGCGAGGACAGCCACTCGATCACGTGCTGACGGGCTGCGGTTTTGTCCGCGGGAGCCACCGAGTCCTCGACATCGAGGACCACGACATCCGCTGCGCTGCTGGCGGCCGCGTCGAAGCGGGCGGGCTGCGCACCGTTGACGAGCAGCCACGAACGGGCCAGCTCCGGGCCGACCCCTGGATTCTCAGTGGTCGCCGTGGTCTTTTCAATGGTTTCTGACAAGGTGGTGGACATAATTCACTTCTCGATCTGTGTCTAAGAACGGACACGCTCCCGCACCTGCTGTGCGGTGATAGCGCGGGTCAGCCGAACACCCGAACCGGCCTGAGAGATGATGCGGTCGGAGCGGGTCAGCTGCCAGTAGAAAGCCCCAGGACGAGCGGCACCAGTTCGGTGCGTTGACGACCTACGCGTGAGAGATGCCACGCCGGGCAAAAGCGGTAGGGCTACCGTAACCAAGATCACACCGAGACTCAACTTGGGTCCTTCGCGCGGCGCAGTGCACGGTGATCGACGGAGCAACCCCCCTTCCCCGGGCCGCTGCACACGGGTTGACGGTAAAGCCAAGATCTTCGACGTACCGGGCCGTAGCGTCGATCGATGTGCACTCGGCCCGGGCGGGCGGCCGTAGCGTCGATCGGTGTGCAGGCGGGCGGTTCGTCTCTCACCCACCACTGCGCTTCTTGGTCCGCGCCGTGGCCACGGCGTTCCACGGGTCCTCCGGCCACGGGTGTTTGGGGTAGCGGCCGCGCATTTCGGAACGGACCTGCTGATACGGACCGGACCAGAACGACTGAAGATCGTCCGTGATCGCCAACGGCCTCCGCGCGGGAGACAGCAGATGGAACTGCACGGGCACTCGGCCCTCCACCAACCGTGGCGTGTCCGCCCAGCCAAAACATTCTTGTAATTTCACGGCGACCACGGGAGGTAGTTCCGGTTCGTCCGGTGAGTAGATCTTCGGGTAATCGACCCGCGCCGTGTTCCCGCTGGGCACCGCCAATCGCTGCGGGACCAACTCCTCCAGGCGGCCGGCTTCCGGCCACGGCAACAGCCGGCGCAGGGCATCCGCCAGCTTGATGGATCGCAGCGAAGCGCCCCGCGCGATGCCCTGTAATTCCACGCTCAGCCATTCGTCGAGCCGGTCCAACAGCGCCGCATCGTCCATGGCGGGCCACGGGTCGCCCAGGTGTCGGTGCAATAACGCGAGGCGCGATCGGAGGGAGCGTGCGGCGTCGTCCCAGGGCAATAGCTCCAGGCCTTGGCTGTGCAGCGCGCTGCGCACGGCCGGCAGGGCGGTGTGGGGATCGGCGGAGATCGGCGTGGAGGACAGTTCGATTGCTCCGACGGCTCGCACGCGACGCGCTCGAACCTTCCCGTTCACGAATTCGCCGCGCGTCTGCTCGCTCACCAACGAACCCGCAATGAGCAGCGCCGTGGGCTCGTCCAACGGCGCAGCCGCGCGAATCACGGCACCGGTCCCGGCGGCCGCCCTTCCCGCGGCGCGACTCAACTCCGCTACGGCAAGCCACTCATGCTGCCGCAACGGGCTGCCCGGCTCGAGACCCGCGCGCGTACCCGATGCCAGCAACCACTGCTCCCCCGCTGTGTCCACGCGCTTGGCGATCCACTCGGGTTTCCCCAGGCCGACGACGGCGCCCTCCCGCGCTTCCCGGGACACCTCGCCGTGCGTGTCGCCCTCCACGAGAGCGCCGTGCCCGGCATTGGACCGCTCAACGCCGGGCTCAGCAGCGGCACCGCTCTCCCCGGAAATCCGTTCCAGCCGGGCCACCTCCCGCTTCCACCGTGCGGACTCCGCTCCCCCGCCCGAGCGCAACCGCCTCACGAAGGCGGGGATGTCTGCGGCGGGGATACGAGCGCCGTCGGCGATGGCGGCTATGACCTCCGCGGCGGCGCGCCGCCCGACCAGAGCGGCGCCGTCCAGCAGGGCTCTGCCCCACCGGGGTTCCACAGGCATGCCGACCAGAACTCGGCCGAGGTCGGTGGCGCGACCGTCCGCGTCGATGGCACCCAGGCGCCGCAATTCCGCGTCCGCATCCGCACGGGCACGCGAAGGCAGCGGGTCCGGCAGGGACAACCCTTCACCACCGGGTGCGCCCCACACGGCAAGTGCCAGACAGGCGAATGTGAGATCGGCGGTCCGCACCTCGGGAACGGTGTGGGCGGGCATGGCACCCCACGTGGCGTCGTCGTAGCAACGCACCACCGCGCCCGGCCCCTGGCGTGCGGCGCGGCCGGCCCGCTGGTCGGCCGATGCCTTGGACGCCGAGACCGTGACCAGCCCCGAAATTCCGCGTCCGGCATCGCGACGCGGTTGGCGCGCCAGGCCCGAATCGATTACCAGCCGCACACCGTTGACCGTCAGGGACGATTCCGCGAGGGACGTCGTCACGACGATGCGCGGCGGATCCCCCGGTGCGCGTCCCGCGACCGCCCGGTCCTGCTCCCGTGGCGAGAGCTGGCCGTGTAATTCCAGGATTTCGGCATCGGTGAGCCTGTGGAGTTCGCTCGCCACGCGGGCGACCTCGCGCGCGCCGGGTAAGAACACCAGCGCGTCCGTTCCGGCGTGCGCCTTGAGGGCTTTTGCATGAGCCGCCGCGGCCGTCCGCGCCACGTGTGACAGGAACGCGGGAGTCACCCCGCGTTCGTCCAGGCGTAGTGGCCCCGGTGCCCATTCGACGTCCAGCGGATACAGCGCGGACGGGCAATCCACGATGGGCGCGGGGTTATCCGTGCCCAGCAGCTCGGCGAAACGCGCAGCGTCCACGGTCGCGGACATCGCCACAACGGTCAGATCCTCTCGCAGTTCCCGCAGCTCCGCGAGCATGCCCACGAGCAGGTCGGATTCGACGCCCCGCTCATGAACCTCATCCAGAACCACGGCCGCCGTACCGGGCAGATCCGGGTCCCTCAGCAGACGACGCAGCATGATCCCGGGGGTCACGAACTCAATGCGCGTGCCCGGTTGGGTGGTGCTTTCCCCACGCACACTCCACCCGACGACGTCGCCCGGTTTCGTTCCCGTCAGCGCAGTCAATCGTCGAGCGGCCGCCCTGGCCGCGACCCTGCGCGGCTGCACCACGACCACGCGGCCATGGGTCTGCGAGACGGCAGTTGCGCGGGCAAGAACGTTGGCGATCACGGGAGGAACCAGCGTGGTCTTGCCCGTCCCCGGAGGCGCCTGCACCACCGCGACCCCCTGGTGGAGCGCGGTTTCCAGATCGGGCACGGACTCCGCGAAGGGCAGGCCGCGACCGATCCGCTCCAGGTCGAAGGGGACGGCACTCATGGTTTCAAGTATTGCCGAGACCTCGGACACGGTTGTTACGGTGGAAACCCCTAGTTGAAGGAGCGATTGCGCGCGGAGGTTCACACGAACCGCCTCTGCCCGTCCGCCCTTCCACCTAAAGTGGTACCCATGACCAACGCGCAACTCCCCGAGCAGGTATCCGAGATCTTCGACCCCCAGCAGTGGCGGCAGGTGCAGGGCTTCGAAGACCTGCAGGACATCACGTACCACCGCGGCGTCGAACGGGATGGCAGCGGTGAAGTGGTCAAGGTTCTGCCGTGGGTGCGCATTGCGTTCGACCGCCCCGAGGTCCGCAATGCCTTCCGGCCCGGCACGGTGGACGAGCTGTACCGCACGCTCGATCACGCGCGCATGTCCTCGGACGTGGGGGCGGTGATCCTCACGGGCAACGGGCCCTCCGCAAAGGACGGCGGCTGGGCATTCTGCTCCGGCGGCGATCAGCGCATTCGCGGCCGCGACGGTTACCACTACGCGGAGGGCGAGACGGCCGATTCCATCGATCCCGCCCGTGCGGGCCGCCTGCACATCCTGGAGGTCCAGCGCCTGATTCGCACCATGCCCAAGGTGGTCATCGCGGCGGTCTCCGGCTGGGCGGCCGGCGGCGGTCACTCACTGCACGTGGTCTGCGACATGACCATTGCTTCCGCCGAGCACGGCAAGTTCAAGCAGACGGACGCCACCGTTGGCTCCTTTGACGCCGGCTACGGTTCCGCGTTGCTCGCCCGTCAGGTGGGTCAGAAGTTCGCTCGGGAAATCTTCTTCCTGGCCGATGAATATTCCGCCGAGGACATGTTCCGCATGGGCGCCGTCAACAAGGTGGTCCCCCACGAGGATCTGGAAACGTCCGCGCTGGAATGGGCTCGTAAGATCACCGCCCAGTCCCCGCAGGCCGTGCGCATGCTCAAGTACGCGTTCAACCTCCCGGACGACGGCATGGTTGGTCAGCAGGTCTTCGCCGGTGAAGCCACGCGCATGGGTTACATGACCGACGAGGCCGTTGAGGGCCGCGACGCCTTCCTGCAAAAGCGGGACCCGGACTGGTCCGCGTTCCCCTACTACTTCTGATCCGCCCACTTCTTCTCCGTGACAGCACCCATGTCTGAACTTCCCGGAAAACCCCTGAGCGCACCCACCAGCGACAACGTGCCATGGGACACCGTCGCGTTCGACGGCCCCGTGACGGGTGATCCGCTCGCGCTCCTCGAACCCCTCGACCGTGCGCTGGCCCGCCCCGGCCCCGCGGTGATCGTCTCGACCTCCGGGTCCACGGGCCGCCCCAAGAAGACGGTCCTGACCACGGAGGCTCTCACGGCATCCGGGCGGGCCACCGAACGAGCCACCGCCGGGCCCGGCCAGTGGCTGCTGTGTCTGCCCGCGCATTACGTCGCGGGCGTCCAGGTGCTGGCGCGGTCCGTACTGGCCGGCACCACCCCCGTGCTCATGGCGCCCGGGCCCTTCACACCGGAGGGGTTTGCACGGGCGGTCTCGGAGATGAACCACGAGACGCGGTACGTGTCCGTGGTTCCCACCCAGCTGCAACGCATCCTGGACCCCGCCGACGGCGCTCCCCACCGCGAAGCCGTCAACGCTCTCGCGCGTTTCGACGCGATCCTGGTGGGCGGCTCCGCCCTGTCCCCCGCCCTCGCCCAACGAGCCAGCGACGCCGGCCTCACCCTGATCAGCACGTACGGCATGTCGGAGACGTGCGGCGGCTGTGTGTACAACGGGCGTCCCTTGGACACGGTCCGGATCCGCACGGTGCCCAACGACGCCGCAGACGACCTTTCCCACTTCACCTCCCCGTCCAGCCACGGGCCGGGAGAAGGGCGCATCTGGTTGGGCGGCCACGTGGTTGCCGGGGGCTATCTGGACGACCCCCGGCAGACCGGTGAGCATTTCCGCGTGATCGACGGGCAGCGCTGGTACCGCACGGACGATCTGGGAAGCATCGACGATGACGGCGGGCTGAGCGTCTTGGGCCGCACGGATGACGTGATCAATACCGGCGGGATCAAGGTCTCGGCCGGTGTCGTGACCGCAGCGCTCACCTCGCACCCCCGAGTCCGTGGGGCGCTCGTGGTTCCGGTACCGGATGCCGAGTGGGGCCACGCCGTGGCGGCGCTGGTGGTACCGCGGGACGGGGAATTCACGAACGAGCTGCGCAGAGAACTCACTGACCTGGTTCGCGAACACCACGGCTCCCCGGCCGTTCCCAAGTACTGGCGCTGCGTAGCGGAGCTCCCCCTGCTCAGCACCGGCAAACCGGACCGCCTCGCCGCCGCGCAGCTGTTCGACACCGCCGATGCCGACGCCGATGCACCACGCCCAGAGAATGGCTGATATCGATATGCCCGCTCATTCATTGGATCTGACCTTCGCCCCGCAGGACGACTTCGTGTTCCGGGATCGCTGGCAGGCATTGCGCGCGGCGGGTTTGCCGAGCCTGGCCGACCACCGAGGGGCCTTCAACGCCCCGCACATCACCGTTCTCGCGGCAGCCCGGATTCCCGCCGACGTACTGGACCGCGCCCGCGCCCATTTTTCGGACGCCCTCCCGCTGCCGTTGGCCCTCAACGGTGTGGTAGTGCTGGGCTCCGGGCCGTTCGTCCTGGCAGAGCACGTAGTTGCCCCGTCCGAGATGCACGGCATTGTGGGGCAGTGGCAGCGCCGGGTGGACGGGAACTCCCGGTGGCTGCGCCCGTGGACACCCCACGTGACCCTGGCCAAGCGTTTGAGTGCTTCGCAGGTGGGGCGGGCGCTGGGAGTACTGCATGACCGGCCTGCACCGACCACCGTGACCGCCACCGAGCTGCGTCGGTGGGATCCCGAGCAGAAGACCTCCACCCGCGAGGCCTAGGCACCGCCCCGGGCCTGGAGGTGACGGGTACCTCAGCTCCCGGGCGGTGCCCTGCGTGAGAGAATGACTCGATTCAGTTCCCCAGTTTTCGGAGGTACATCCGTGGCCACGCCAGCACAGTGGGTGGAGGGCGCACGCCTCAGGACCCTGCCCATGGCCGCGGCTCCCGTGATTGCCGGCACCGCAGCCGCCCAGCAAATGCACGCCGTGCACCTGGGGCACGCCGGGTTGGCGCTGCTCGTGGCGCTGTTCCTGCAGATCGGCGTGAACTACGCCAACGATTACTCCGACGGTGTGCGCGGCACCGACGATGACCGCGTGGGCCCGCTGCGTCTCACCGGCTCCGGAGCGGCGCGGCCCGCGCATGTGAAGCGCGCGGCCTTCGTGTGCTTCGGCATGGCGGCCCTGGCCGGTGCCGCGCTCGTGGTGCTGTCCCAGCAGTGGTGGTTCGCGATCGTGGGTGTGGCCGCTGTCTTCGCGGCCTGGGGATACACGGGCGGCAAGAAGCCCTACGGCTATCTGGGACTGGGCGATATCTTCGTGTTCATCTTCTTCGGCCCCGTGGCCACGCTGGGTACAACGCTCACGCAGGCCGGTCGGCTGAACCTGGACGCCTGGCTCATGGCGATCTCCACGGGCTTGTTCGCGTGCGCGCTGTTGATGGCCAATAACGTGCGTGACATTCCCGGCGACCGCGAGGTGGGCAAGAAGACGCTGGCCGTCCGGCTGGGCGACCCGGCCGCACGCCTGACGTTCGCCACGGAGATGACCGTGGGCATGCTTTTACCGCTGCTGCTGGTGCCGTACAATCCCTGGGTCCTGCTCGTCTACGCAATGACCCCGTTGGCCCTGGCGGCCAGCGCCACGGTGCTCAAGAGTAGCGACCGCCGGGCCTTGATCCCCGTGCTCAAACAATGCGGGCTGGTGAACCTGGGCTTCACCGTGCTCTACGCGCTGGCCGTGCTGGTCAACCAGTACGTCTAGCCCCGGGACGTACGTCGATGAATCAGATGTCCCTGCGGGCCTGCTGATCCGTGTAGGAATCCTCGATTTCCTGATCCTCCAAGGCCACGCGGTTCCTGGGCTTGGGAGAGCGGTCGATCCAGCGGTGGAAGTCCTGGCTGGCCGCCAAATGGAGCTTGGGGAAGAAGATGTAACAAATCGCGAAGGCGGCCACCACCGCAGCGATGCCGGACAGGATCAGCCCCGCACCCACGTACATGGCGATCACGAACACCACGACCAGGATGCCCAACCGCAACAGGGAGTACTTGAGGAAATTCACGCGAGTCAGTCTACCGCCACGCCCTGGACGCCCGCCCCATGCCGCTTCCGCACGCGATCATCAGTGCAACGTGTCATCGCGGCTACGCCCATGACATAACGCCCAGAAACCGATGCGCTGACCATCAGCATGCTGCCCTAGGATTGGCACCATGGGCAGAGCGATACTCATTATCGGAGCAGGCGCCCTCGCCGTGGGTGTGATCATTTATTCACTCATCGAATGCTCCCAAACAGAGAAGTACAAGGTCAGGTCCCTCCCCAAGGGTGCGTGGATCTTGGTGATCCTGCTGCTTCCCGTCATTGGCGCGGTCCTCTGGTTGTTCTTCGGCCGCCCCAAGAAGGAGGAGCCCGGCACCCAGCCGCAGCGCGGTCGCGGCCCGGACGACGACCCCCAGTTCCTGCGGAACTTGGAGGAGCGGCGCAGGCAGCAGGCGCACGAGCGCAGACTCCAGGAGTGGGAGAACGAGCTCAAACGAACGGGACGTCCCGCGGGAGAAAAGCCTCAACCGCTGGACCCGGATGACCCCCGCCTGAGCGGAGAGTCCCCGGACCACGCCGACGGCGCCTCCGAAACGGACACCCGGGGCATGGAACACCCCCGTGACGAATCCCCCGGTGATGGTGGAAGTACCGCAGCCGGCACCGGAAAGAATGGTCCAGGCGACACCGACGAGGGTCCGGAACCGGACACGGCCCCCGGCCACCGCGCTTAGGGATCCACCAGAAACCCCACGCCGCAGAAGTACCCCGCCGAAAAGCCCCCCGCACCTGTAAAGAGGTGCGGGGGGGGGGGCTTTCGTCAGACCATGGTTGGCCGTGCTCGATTCTCGCCGCGGAACCGGTCACGGGGAACCATGGGTCACATGCTTACAGACCCGAGTACGAGTGCAGACCCGGGAAGTACACGTTGACCACGGTGAAGTTGAAGACCACGCACATGTAACCGGCGATCGACAACCACGCGGAACGGTTCCCGTTCCAGCCGCGGGTCACGCGGGCGTGCATGTAGGCGGCGTACACGGTCCAGATCACGAACGTCCAGACCTCCTTGGTGTCCCAACCCCAGAAACGACCCCAGGCCTGATCGGCCCAGATCGCACCGGCGGCAAGGGTGAAGGTCCAGAACACGAAACCCACGGAGTTGAGGCGGAACGCGAAGTTCTCCAGGGTGGTCGAGTTGGGGACAACGCGCAGGAACCCCAGTTTGGTGTCCTCCCCCGCGGCCGCGTTCTTCTCGCGACGGGACTGCAGCAACTGCAGCACCGCCATGGCGAACGTAATGGTGAATAGGCCGGATGCCGCCACGGCAATGGACACGTGGATGACCAGCCAGTAGGACTGCAGCGCCGGCGGCAACGGGGAAACCGGGGTGGGGAACGCAATGGTGGCCGCACACAGCATGAGCAGCACCAACCCGGAAACCATGGGTCCCACAAAACGCAGATCCTTGAAGCTCAACGTGACCAGATAGACGCCCGCCACCACGAGAGCACCCGTGGAACAGAACTCGTACATGTTGGCCCAGGGCACGCGGTCCGCGGCAATTCCACGGGCCACCACCGCGAAGGCGTGCAACACGAATGCAATGCCCATGACCACCACGGCCGCACGAGCGGCGGGGCGACTGACGGAGTCCTTGTAATTGAGGGCCTCGAACTCGTCCGCGCCCTTGGGTCGCGCGTCCGCAGTGGTGCGGAACTCGCCGGCCACGGAACCGTTGTCCACGGCCCCGTTATGAGCGCCGTGGTGGCCCACGGTACGCCCGGGCGCGGCCGCGGAGGCACTCACGGAACCACCGCGCGAACCTGCGCCCACGAGTTCCTTGGAATCCTCCCGGCCCACGGCGTTCTGACGCTGCGCGGCGCGCTCAGCGTCACCGATCGCCTTGGAGTGCGAGGCCATGTCCCACACGAAGGCCACGAACGCGACCAGGTAGGTGAATGCGGCCAGGAGCATGAACCATTCGCTCCAGACGCCTAACGTTTCATTGATGTTGCTACCCATAGATCACTCACGCCTTATCTGACGAGTTGAGGGGGAAATCGCGCACACCGCGGTCTTCCCACAGCGAGGTCCACAAAGCTGTCAGTTTCTCGGCTTCCGCGCCCAAGCGGTGATCCTCACCGCGAGCCAACAGTCCGTATTCCAGAACAGTACACTGCACGCCATTGTGGTCCCGGCCCACAAACGCGCGCACCCATGCCCGGCGACGGGCGATGAACAGGGTCATGATGAGCCCCACGAAAGCGGCCACGAACGAGATGAACGCGGGAATACGTCCGGGATCGTTGTGGATGTCCAAACCCACGTAGCGCTTGACGTCCACGAATTCGATGGTGCCCTTCCCGTCCGGTAGCTCGGCGCTGCGGTTGGCGCCGTCCAGGGTAATGGCGCCGTTGTCGGACATCATGGAATTCAGTTCGGTCAGCGAGTCCACATCCAGCACGTAGACGTTCTGGGCTTGACCGTTGTCCAGGCCCAGATCCCCGAAGTATGAGGACATGATCAGCACCGGATTGCTCAACCCCGGATCCACCGACCGGGGCATGGAACCCTCGCTCATGACGGCCGTGGGCAGGAGCAGGCCCACGAAACCGAGCTGATCCGGAGCGGCGTCGGGCACTTTGAGCACCAACGAGGACGTATAGACCGAGTCGGTCGGGATGGTCACCACGGGACCCTCGTAGGCCACTTTGCCCTCACCGTCCGTCACCCGGATCACCGGGGCGTAACCGTTACCCACCAAGTAAATCTTGGTGCCGCCCACGTTGAGGGGCTCGTTGACCTTCAGTTTCTGGCTCGTGGGCTCCGCGCCGGGTTCGTCGGTCACGGACACGTCCGCCTCGAAATCCGTGGGAGCCCCGTACTGGTCGGGATCCGTGGTGTCACGGTTGAAATCAGCCTGGAACTTGTCCAGGCGCACCGAGAACGGGTTGAGCCAGTCAGCGGTGAAATTGGTGCCGGGGGTGAACGAATCGTACGCGACCAGGGTGTTCACGAAGGACTCGTCCTCGACGATGATTTTCTGGCCCTTGTACCCGAACAACGAGCCGATTCCCACCGAGACCAGCACTCCCAACAGCGCCACGTGGAACAGGATATTGCCCACTTCTTTCCACATGCCGCGTTCGGCACCCACGGACGGTGCATCGCCGTCCAAATCACGGACGTCCACGCGGTAGCCGCGCTTTTTCAAGGCCTTGGCCGCGTCCTGGATGGCCTCCGACGGCAGCGGCGCTGCGGCGCCGTCGCGCGCGCCCAACAACACCCGGCGGTACTGCGGCAGGCGGGTGAGCCGCTTGGGGGTGCGCGGCGGCTTGGCCCGCCACGCCCTGTAGTGCTGGATCGCCCGCGGAATGACGCAACCGATCAGGGAGATGAACAGCAACAGGTAGATCGCCGAGAACCAGTAGGACGAGAAAACGTCGAACATCTGGAACCGCTCCAGCCACGGGCCCGAGGTGGGGTTGGCCTCGATGTAACTGTTGACGGCATCGGGATCCTGAATCCGCTGCGGGAACAGGGAACCCGGCACGGCCGCGATGGCCAGCATGAGCAGCAGCACCAACGCCGTGGACATCTTGGTCAGCTGCGTCCATGCCCACCGCAGCATACCCAGGGGACCGAGTGCGGGCACCGCAACGGAATCGCTGCCGTTGCCCTTCTGGTCGCGGTCATCGCGCACCTGCGTCATATCGGCATCACCCAATCGGTAACGAACTCGGCCTGGATCCAGAAAACCAGTGCGGACCATACGCCCGTGGCCATGGCCAGACCAATCAGGACGAGAACCGCACCGCCCACACGCTGAAGCGTGAGACGGTGACGGCGGAAGAATGTCATGGCACCCATCCCCCGGCGCAGGGCCAGTGCGATGAGGACGAACGGGATGCCCAGTCCCAAACAATAGGCGGTCGTGAGGATCACGGCCTTGCCCGTGGAGGCACCGTCCACGTACACCAGCGCCTGAACGGCGGCGAAAGTGGGGCCGATGCACGGCGCCCACCCCAACCCGAAGGTCATGCCCAGCAGGGGCGCACCCCACAGACCGGGAGGTGGCCGACGTTCGATTTTGCGGTCACGCTGGAACCACGAAAAACCGCCCATGAACACAATGCCCATGAGGATCACCAGGATGCCCAGCACCACCATGATCCACTGCTGCCCCAGGAACCAGGCGAATGCCCCCAGCTGGGCCAGCACCACGGACATCACCACGAACACCGCGGAGAATCCGAGCACGAACAGCACCACACCCAAGACCACGCGCCCGCGCCTCTGCTCCTGCAGATCCACACCCGTCAGGCCGGTCACGTACCCCAGGTAACCGGGGACCAGGGGAAGCACGCAGGGGGAAGCGAAGGAAACGAGCCCCGCGATGAGTGCCACCGGTAGCGCGGCAATCAGTGAGCCGTCGAGGATGACCTCGGCGAAGGGATTGCCCGTCATACTTTCTCGGCCACCGTGTCCTTGATGAGCGCGTCCAGAGTGGAATGGTCCGCCTTACCCAACACGCGGGCGGCCACACGACCCTCCGAGTCCAGTACCAAAGTGGTGGGCACGGCCTGCGGCGGAACATAGTCGCTCAACGCCAACAGCACCTCACCGTTCAGATCGGACGCGGAAGGGTACGGAATCCCGAAGGTGCGCTCGAAGGCCTCGGAGGTGGCTTGCTGGTCACGCAGGTTCACGCCCATGAATTGGGCGTCGCCCTCATATTCCTCGGCCAGGCTCACCAGATCCGGTGCCTCCGCCCGGCAGGGGGCGCAACCCGCGTACCAGAAGTTCAGGACGGCGGGTTCACCGCGCAGTTGCTCGGCGGAAACCGTGGAACCGTCGAACATCTTGGCGTCGAACTCGACCGGTTCGCCGCGCTCCTCGGGGGCATACTCGCTCACGGAGCCGTCGCCGGCCACATAGCCCTTACTGCCGCCCTCGTTCGCCTGCTGCGCGAGGTTGTCCGATTCCGAGCCACCGCACGCGGTCAGCGCCAGCGCGGCGCACACGGACAACGACGCCGCCGCCACGCGCGTGCGCGAGCGGCGGGATCGGGCGGTTTGAGCGGAACGGACTCGGGCCAATTTCACGGGTATGTCACCTGACGGTACGGAGTGGGATTCGGGAGCAATTATGAGCCGGGAAGCTGGTTGACCCCTGGGTAGAGGTGGGCTGCCGGTTCCCGGTAGTTCAGCCGCGGGAGCCCCGGCTCGGCCACGTCGTCGAAGGTCAGGGACGTGATGGACGCGAGGTTGCACTGACGGCGGCGGGGATCGTGCGGCAGTGGCCGGCCCTCGACGGATAAGCGTGTCAACCAGATGGGTAGCTGGTGGGACACCGCGATCACCTGGGCGCCGTCGCCACCGATGCCCACCGCGCGGCGGGCCAGATCGCGGACGGCTTCGGCCATGCGGGTCACCTGCTGCCGGTAGGGTTCCCCCCACGAGGGACGCAGCGGGTTGAGCATGAAGGGCCAGTGCTTGGGATGCGACAGCACTTTCTCGTCCACGTGCAGACCTTGGAAGTGATTACGGGGCTCAATGATGCGCTCATCGGTGACCACGTCCAATCCCAGCTCACGGGCCACGGGCGCGGCGGTCTCCCGTGCCCGTGTCAACGGGGACGACGCCAGCAAGACGTAGCGGTCCCCCTGGTTCACGCGGGCCCTGAAGTCCGCGGCGGCGGCTTCTGCCATGCGCGCGCCGAGCTCGGACAAATGGAAATCCGGCATGCGCCCGTAAACAATCGCGTCAGGGTTGTGAACCTGGCCGTGGCGCAGTAAATGAACGGTGGCGGAGGACATGATGACAGTCTCTCAAAACCCCGGCCACCTCCCAATTCAGGGGCCTCCAAGGCAACGCCCGCGAACCGTGTGAACCCGCCCGCTGCAAGGCCGAGGATCCTTTGCTCCCCGCCCCCGTCAGCCCAATACGTCCCGCAAGCGCCGCTCGTCAATGCGCAGCTGATCCCACGGGACCCCGTCCACGAACACGACAGGAATGACATGCGCGTAGTCGCGCAGCAGGGCTGCGTCCGTGGTGATGTCCACTTCCGAGAACTCGCTACCGGTGTCCCGGCACGCGGCCGCGACCACGGTGCGGGCGTCCGCACACAAATGGCATCCGTCCTTGGTGAGCAACGTCACGTGATGCGCGGGGGCGGCCGCCGTCCAGTTTTCTGCGGACAACAGGGGCTTCTGGGGTTTCTGGGGTTTTTGGGGCGAGCTCATGGACCCATGCTACGGGCACGCAAAAGGCCCCGTTCGGTGAAGAACGAGGCCTACCGCGATGTCGTTTTACTTCTTGTTACGACGCTGGTGACGAGTCTTACGAAGCAGCTTGCGGTGCTTCTTCTTGGACATACGCTTGCGGCGCTTCTTAATGACTGAACCCATAGGATCCCTCGCATTGTTGTAGACGATGACTGTTTGAACGGGTCGCGCCTGAACGCAACCCCGCCGGCCGGCTAACCGGACGGCAAAATCCGCATGAACGGCAAACTATTGATCTACCCTACCGCCTGTGCACCGAATCCTTGAAAATGGGTGCTCACGCACTGGCCTGGCGGGCGCGCTTCAGACCCACGGGCGGATTGTCCCTCGACTCCGCCGCATCACCGTGATCATCGATCTCACCGTCGCGGCCTCGGTCCGGATCGAGCCCGGCTTCCCGGTACTGAAAAATGATGTGTTCAGTGGTCAAGCGAGATGCCATGTGGAAGTCACCCGCTTCCAACGCGCCGCAGATCGCACGGTGCTCGGCACGGATGCGGCTGGACGTGGTGGACCACAACGGAACATGACCGACCAGGGCCATGGTGTATTCGTACATGGAATCGCGTAGCGCCGTGAACAGAGCCGTGAGGGCCGTATTACCGCAGGACTTCACCAGAGCAATATGAAAGCTCACGTATAAGTTGTGGAATTGCTTCAGCCCCACATCATCTCGGTCCATTTCCACCATGATGGATCGTAATTCTGTGATGGGGACATTGGCTCTTGTAGCGTTTTCCAATGCCCAGGATTCCAACTGCACCCGCGCCTGAACAATGTCCCGCAGCGGATACTCGGAAGTAGCCATGTGCAGTCGCAACGCGGGACCGGCGGAGGCGGCCGGTTCTCGCACCAGAATGGGCAGGATGGACCGGTGCGGGCCGTCGAACAACTTGACAATCCCCCGAGCTTCCAGCCCCTTCAGGGTTTCCCGCATGGAGTTACGGGAGACCCTGAAGATTGCTGCGAGGTCTTTGTCGATGGGCAACTGCTGACCCAGCACGAGGTTGCCGTCGAACAGCTCGTTCTCGAGCCATTGCAGAACCTCACGATGCGTTGCCATGGTCACCAACCTAAAGTCGTGTGTCGAGCACGTGCCAATCACAGCATGTGCTTCGACTCATGAGCTTACTGGGTATCGCCGAGAAATCAGATTAGACCCTGGGCCGACATTGCGCGCGCCACCTTGATGAATCCCGCAATGTTGGCGCCGGCCACATAGTTACCGGGCATTCCGTATTCATCGGCCGTTTCTGCGCAACGGTGATGAATTCCGCGCATGATTTCCTGCAGACGCTGCTGCGTGTAGTCGAAGGTCCACGAGTCGCGAGAAGCATTTTGCTGCATTTCCAGAGCGGATGTGGCCACGCCGCCGGCGTTGGCAGCCTTGCCCGGAGCGAAGAGCACGTCCGCGTCCTGGAACAGGCGGATCGCTTCGGCGGTGGTGGGCATGTTTGCCCCCTCGGCCACGACCTCCACCCCGTTGGCCAACAGCTTCTTGGCCTGACGGCCGTTGAGCTCGTTCTGGGTGGCACACGGCAACGCCACGGAGCCGGGAACGTCCCACACGGAACCGTCCGAGATGAATCGTGCACGACCGCCCTTGCGCTCGGCGTACTGGCTGATGCGTGCGCGCTCCACCTCTTTGACCTGTTTCAGCAGATCCAGGTCGATGCCGTCGGGATCCATCACGTACCCGCTCGAGTCGGAGGCGGTCAGCACCTTGGCACCCAACGACTGCGCGCGCTCAACGGCGTAGATCGCCACGTTGCCGGAACCGGACACGATGATCTCCCGGCCGTCCATGTCCTGGCCGCGGGTCTTGAGCATCTCCTCCGCGAACATTACGGTGCCGTAGCCGGTGGCTTCGGTGCGCACCAGTGAACCACCCCAGGCCAAGCCCTTGCCGGTGAGGACACCGGATTCGTAGCGGTTGGTGATGCGTTTGTACTGGCCGAACAGGTAGCCGATCTCACGTCCACCCACACCGATATCACCGGCGGGAACATCCGTGTACTCGCCGATGTGGCGGTACAGCTCGGTCATGAAGGACTGGCAGAACCGCATGATCTCGGCGTCGGAGCGCCCGGAGGGATCGAAGTCCGAACCACCCTTACCGCCGCCAATGGGCATGCCGGTCAGGGAGTTCTTGAAGATCTGCTCGAAGCCCAGGAACTTGACAATGCCCAGGTAGACCGACGGGTGGAACCGCAGGCCACCCTTGTAGGGGCCCAATGCTGAATTGAACTCCACCCGGAAACCGCGGTTGATATGCACCTGACCGTTGTCATCGGTCCACGGCACGCGGAAAATGATCTGTCGTTCGGGTTCGCAGATGCGTTCCAGGATGGCCGATTCGAGTAGGTCGGGGTGGCGCGCCACCACGGGGCCCAGGGATTCAAAGACTTCGTCCACTGCTTGATGGAACTCGGACTCTCCGGGGTTGCGAGCAATCACTGCTTGCCGAATCGGAATCAGATTCTCGTGCATGGGTCTCCTGCCGTCTATCGGTTGTACATGCTCACCGTGCCATCATCGCCGCGAGCTCCGCCCACGACGCCGGAACCCGGTGAGAGTGGACAGCAGACCACTCTGACGCCGGTGTGCGCCTCCGCTGCGCACAGGTGGAATCCCGTATTCGGGTTTCACGGTGTTCGAACCATCGGACTCGACTGAATCCGCGCTGGGCTCAGCGGAAGTAACGTCGGTGTTGGCTTCCACACTAGCGCCTGTGACTTCCACCTCCGCGCCCAAGGCAACGGCATCGGGGAGGCTTGATGTGTCCGACACCTCGGGTTCTTCCGGGGTTTCTTGCACGTTTTCGCGCTCCGAAGTTTCGTTATCATCCGAGATCACACCAAACACGGGAGTTTCTGCAATCTCGGAGTCGAGCTCCATGGATTCGGAGATTTCGTTGGTGACGGTTTGCCCGGCATCCTGCGCAGGTTCTTCCACGGCCTCTGGTGCGCCGAACCAGGGAAGATGACGTGGTTCGTCACCGGTATCGGGGGCCACGGGGACTTCGGCCGCCGACAGCAGATCCTCGATCCAGACAACCACCTCACGCAGGGGCTGCGCTTGCACGCTGTAGAAGCGTTTCTGTCCCTCGGCGCGCGTTGCCACCAGTCCTGTGTCCCGCAGCACCTTGAGGTGTTTGGACACGGTGGGCTGGGAGACTTCCAGTTCTTCGACCAACTCTCCCACCGGACGGGAGCCATGGCGCAATGCGGACAGGATCCGGCGTCGAGTGGGGTCGGAAAGAGCTGAATATGAGTCGTTGGCCATGGGATTCACCCTAATCGTGAACCCCGATCAGGCCCCAATCAGCCTCAGTCGTACCAGGGGTCCAGGCCCCAGTGGGGGAAGACTTCCTTGCGGGTGGCCATGATGGACCGGTCGGTCTCGTCGTTGGGGTCGAATCCGATCTCCCACGATCGCCACCACAGGTCCACGTTGTCACCCATCATTTCGGGTGCGTGGCCGCCGTACTTCTCGTTCATGTACGTGCGCCATTCCTGCGGAACGGGAGTGCTCACCGCCACGGGATGACCGCCGGAAATACCCACCAGGTGTGCCCACGAGCGCGGCACGGCGTCGTGGCAGTCGTAGCCGCCCCCGCCCGTGGCGATCCACCGACCCTCGCACACCTCGTCCGCGAGATGGGAGACCGCCAGGGCGACCTGCCGCTGCCCGTCAACGCTCACGCGCAGGTGGGTCAGTTCGTCCTGGAAGTGGGAATCGCAGCCGTGCTGGGACACGATCACCTCGGGACGGAACTCGCGCACCAGCTGGGGCACCACGGCGTCGAACGCGCGCAGCCACTGGGAATCGTCCGCTCGTGTGGGCAGGGCCACGTTGATCGAGGTACCCGCGCACTGGCCCTCCCCGATCTCGTTGGCGAAGCCCGTTCCGGGAAACAACGACAACCCGGTCTCGTGGAGAGAAATGGTCATGACCCGAGGGTCCTCGAAGAAAATGGACTGGGTGCCGTCACCGTGATGGCCGTCCACGTCGATGTACACCACGCGCTGCACCCCGTTGTCCAGGAGGTGCTGAATGGCCACGGCGCAGTCGTTGTACACGCAGAACCCGCTGGCCCTGTCCCTGGCGGCGTGATGCATGCCGCCGCCGAAATTCACGGCGTGAACGGCCCTGCCCTCGAGGATGTCCACGGCACCCTGGTAGGTGCCTCCCACCAGTCTGGCGCTGGATTCGTGAATGCCCTCGTACGCGGGGGTGTCCTCGGTCCCCAACCCGCATTCCGGAATCTCTTTGGTGGGATCTGCAGATACTGCGTGCACCGATTTCACGTAATCCGCGGTGTGAGCCAGTTGAAGCACCTGGTCATCCGGGACTTCTGGGATTTCGACCCGAACATTCTCTGCGGTGTCCAGACCCAGTTGTTGCACCAATCGCATGGTGGCGTCCAACCGGGACGGGCGCATGGGGTGGTAATCCCCAAAGTTGTACTGGAGCAACTGGGGATCCCAATAAACGCTGGTGGGGTACACGGCGCCTTCACCGTTTGTTGCGGGGCTCACACGACCATTAGATCATTGACCACGCCTCACCGGGCCGTGGTTTGCACTGTGACGGCGGATTTAGGGCAATAATGTGCTGACCGCTCGTGTGTGGGGCCACTATCAATACATCGGAATGCGACGCTGGAGGAGGTGCGGTGAGCGAGTTGGAAGAGGCCGATCCGGCCCCGGAACACCCCCCGTCCAATAGTGACCCGTTCCCCACGCGGATAGCACTCGGGGTACGGGATTTCGTGGACGGAATTGCCAACTCCTCCCCCGCGAGACTGGCGGTCATGGTCTTCGTGATCGTGGATCTGGCCTTTGCCGCGTTGTTGTGGTTGCCCGTCTCGGCCGCTCCGGGGAAGGACACCGGCGTAGCGGACGCCGTATTCACCGCAACCTCCGCCGTGACCGTGACCGGGTTGACCACGGTGTCCACCGCGGATCAGTGGTCCCTGTTCGGCCAGGTGATCATCCTGGTGGCCATCCAGATCGGCGGTCTGGGCACCCTCACCATGACATCCCTCTTGGCCCTGGCCATCGGCCGCAAACTGGGCCTCAAATCCAAACTGATCACCCAGGAGGCGCTCAACATCGGCCGGCTGGGCGAGGTGGGTTCGCTGCTGCGCATCATTGTGGTGACGTCCATTTCCATTGAAGCGGCTCTCACGGTGGTGCTGACCGTGGGCTTCCTGGTGGCCGGGGAACCACTTCATACCGCCCTGTGGCACGGGGCGTTCTACGGGATCTCGAGCTTCAACAACGCCGGGTTCACTCCGCACAGTGACGGCCTGGTGCCCTATGACCACACCGGGTTGGACTCCTGGCTGATCCTGTTTCCCATTTGCATTGGTGTGTTCATCGGCTCGCTGGGTTTCCCCGTGATCCTGGTGTTGCGCGAGGCAGGGTTCCGGTTCAGTCGCTGGAATCTCAACGCCAAGCTGACGCTGTTGACCACCGGGATCCTGTTGTTGGTCGGCTGGCTCCTGTTTTCGAGCTTCGAGTGGGACAACACCGCCACGATCGGTGACAAACCCGCCAGCGAACGCATTTTCCATGGCTTTTTCGCGTCCGTGATGATGCGTTCGGGCGGTTTCAACCTGGTGGACATGCCCGACACTTCTCAGGTGACCCTGCTGCTCACGGACGCGTTGATGTTCGTGGGTGGCGGTTCTGCATCGACCGCCGGCGGCATCAAAGTGACCACGTTGGCCGTGGTGTTTCTGGCAATCCTGGCCGAAGCACGCGGTGATAAATCCGTGATCGCGTTCTTCCGCACCATCCCCGATTCCGTGCTGCGCATTGCCATCTCCGTGATCATGATGGGCGCCACCGTGGTGCTCACCGGTTCCGCGATCCTGGTGGGGCTCACCGGCCGCCCCTTGGACCACGTATTGTTCGAGGTCATCTCCGCCTACGCGACGTGCGGACTCAGCGTGGGAGTTTCCGCGGACGCCCCGGATGCCGGAAAATACGTTCTGGCGGTCATCATGCTCATCGGCCGTATCGGCACCAACACGGTGGCCACGGCACTTGCGCTGCGCTCACGGCGTCGGTTGTATTCCTACCCGGAAGAAAGGCCCATCATTGGCTAAGAACTCATCCCACTCCGCACCGGTCATGGTGATCGGTCTGGGTCGTTTCGGGTCCGCCACAGCTATGCAGCTGGTGCGACAGGGCAATGAAGTCCTGGGAGTCGAACGGGACGCCACCCTGGTCCAGAAGATGTCCGGGCAGCTGACGCACGTGGTCGAGGCGGAAGCCACCGATATCGACGCCCTACGTCAGGTGGGGGCCACCGATTTCACCGCGGCCGTCGTGGGCGTGGGCACGTCCATTGAATCGTCCGTGTTGATCACCGCCAACCTGGTGGACCTGGGGATCGACCGGATCTGGGCCAAGGCCATCTCCCCAGCCCACGGCAAGATCCTGGCGCGCATCGGCGCTCATCACGTGATTTTCCCCGAGGCCGACGCCGGCCGCCGCACCGCACATCTCGTGTCCGGGCGGCTACTGGACTACATCGAATTCGACGACGACTTCGCGATCGTCAAAATGTACCCGCCCCGCGAGACCCAGGGCTTCACGCTGGGTGAATCGGACATCCGCTCCAAGTACGGCGTGACCGTGGTGGGCGTGAAATCCCCCGGCGAGGACTTCACCTACGCCCGCCCGGAAACCATGGTGACTTCGCGAGACCTACTGATCGTCTCGGGCCACGTGGACCTCATCGAGCGTTTCGCCGCGCGACCCTAGCCCGTCCGGCCGCCCCCGGCCACCGTGCCGGACGGGGTGAGTGTCGGGCATCAGTGCCCGCAGTATTCCTGTTCCATCTCGTCGCCGCGCTCGGCGGAAGCCGTGGCACCGGCGGCGATCACGTCGCGGAGACCGCGCTCGTCAAAGGTGTTGATGGCTTTCTCCGTGGTGCCCCCGGGGCTCGTGACGGCTTTGCGCAGGGCGGCGGGATCGGCGTCGTCGGGGCTGAGCAGCACGCCCGCGCCCGCGACGGTCTCCTTGGCCAGCACACGCGCGACGTCGCTGGGCAACCCGAGCTTCTCGCCCGCCTGCTGCATGGCCTCGGCCAGGTAAAAGACATAGGCCGGGCCGGATCCGGAAACACCGGTGACGGCGCGAACCAGGTGCTCCTCAACCTCGACCATGGTGGCCACGGAGGAGAGCACCTCCTTCACGGCGTCCAGCTGGTCCCGGGTGGTGTGGGTTCCGGGGGTCACGGAGATGACACCGCGGCCCACACTGGAGGGGGTGTTGGGCATGGTGCGCACCACGGGTTGGCCTTCGGGCAGCGCTTTCTCGAGTGCGCCGAGGGTGATGCCCGCGGCCACGGATGCCACCACAGTCTTGGGCTCCAGCGCGGGAGCGATCTCACGGGCGAGATCCAGAATGGCGTAGGGCTTGACTCCCAACAACACCACGTCCGCGCCCTTGACCGCCTCGAGGTTGGCCTTCTCGTTCTCCTCCCCGGAAAACACGGTGACACCGGTGTCCTCGCGCAATGTTTCAGCCGATGCGGCGGACTTGGTGGTTGCGCGTACCTGCTCGGCGGGTGTACCACCGGCCAGGACGCCGCGCAGGATGGATCCGTTCATGGATCCCGTACCGAGGAAAGACAGGACGAGCTCGCTCATGCGAAAGCTCCTTTCGCTGAAGAATCTGGGTTTTCCTCGACCGTATCGCGCCGGCGGAGGCCTTGGAAACGCGAGTGGGAACCGTTCCCGGCGAACACGGCCCGCAGTTGCCAGAGGATCATCAGGCTGCGCCCTGCTCGTTCCCCACCCGGGTACTTATGCTGATTCCACCTCGATTGGTGCGAGTGGATAAAACAGGAAACGGTCCCCTAGTTCGTTTCCTCCATGTGCCGGCGAGCGAACGCCAAGGATTCGGACAACCAGGCGTCCCGCTCGTCGGCATTTTTGGCTTTCCGGGTGGACACTTCCACGCCCACCACTCCCTGCCAGCGGGTGTCGCGCAAGTACTGCAGTGTCTGAGCCACCGGCTGCACGCCGAGCCCGGGCAGCAGATGCTCATCCGCCATGGTTTCCCCCGAACCGTCGGTGAGGTGCACATGGCCCAGGCGGGAGCCCAGTTCTTGCACTGCCGCCAGGGAATCCATGTGCGCGGTGGCCGCGTGGGAGAAGTCCCAGGTGACCCAGTCGTAGTCCTGGCCCAGCGGGCTGTAGTGCGGTGAGTACACCACCGCCTTGCGGCCCGCCACACGCCACGGGTACATGTTCTCGACCGAAATCTTGATGCCCGTCATCCGGGACACCTCGCGCACCCCCTGCACGAAGTTGCGCGCGTACTTGGCCTGCCATCGGAACGGTGGGTGCACCACGACCACCTCGGCGCCCACCTGCTCGGTGAGTTTGGCGGCCATTTGAACCTTGGTCCAGGCCTTGCCCCAGACCTGCTGGGTGAACAACAACGTGGGCGCGTGAATCGTGGAGATGGGCACCTGGTACTCCTGGATGTGATTCAGGAGTCGGTGCGTCAACTGACTTATCCGCTCATGGGTGACGAGCACTTCCACGCTGTCGTACCCTAGGCGCCGAGCGGCGTCGAACGTCTCGGGCACGCCCTTGGGATAGAGCGAACTGGTGGACAGCGCCACGTGCGGGCGATACGGATCCTCGTTCTGGGACATCACTTGGCCACCAAATTCTTGGGGTTGACGGTGTGGATCGCTGCCCCGGTGGTCAACCGGTCCAGTCGACGCAGAATGAGCCCTTCGCGCAACGCCCACGGGGAAATATGCAGGGTTCCGATGTCGAGCATATCCATTGCGGTTTCGGCAACGATAGCGCCCGCGAGCACCTGGGCCGCACGATGGTCGGAGACACCTGGCAGTTCGGCGCGCTCGGAGACGGTCATGGCCTCCATCCGCCGGGTCCACAACCGCAGGTCTTCCGCGTGCATGGTGCGCGGTACGTACGGCCCCTGGGCCGACGGCGCCGCACCGCAGATTCGCGCCAGTGACCGGAACGTCTTGGACGTTCCCACGACCAGGTTCGGGCGGCCACCCCTCTCGATCTTCTCCACCGCGGGCTTCAGTGTGGTGCGAACATGCCGGCGCAACTTCTTCACGTCTGCCGGCGAGGCGGCGTCGCTGCTGCCCAGGAACGTTCGGTGCATCCGCCCGGCACCCAACGGGACCGAGGTGGCCACGGTGGGTAGGGCGTTGGTGCCCACGGCCATCTCGAACGAGCCCCCGCCGATGTCGAAGTCCATGATGCGCCCGACACCCCAGCCGAACCAGCGGCGCACGGCGTAAAAGGTGATCGCGGATTCTTGATCGCCGGAGATCTCCGTGAGGGTGACCCCCGACCGGGACTGCACATGGTCCAGCACATCGCCACCGTTGGCGGCCTCGCGAATGGCAGATGTGGCGAAGGCCAGCAGATCCTCGGCGTCGTGGTCCACCGCGAAGTTTCGCGCCTCGATGACGAATGCCGTTAGCAGATCCCGCCCGTGATCGGTGATCCGCCCCTGCTCGTCCTGGTGTTCCACGAGCCGCAGGGCCATTTTGTGGGACGCGTACGGTTCCGGTTTGGACCCCGGATACACATCTAACAGGAGCAAATGGACCGTGTTGGAGCCGACGTCCAGGACTGAGAGCCGCATGTGGTTCCTTTACTCCACCGCGGATCGTGATCCGCGGTGGATTACTTCTTGCTGGCCGATGCCTTGCGGGTGGTCGCTGCCTTGGTCCCCGCCTTGGCCTTACTCGAGGTCTTGGACTTCGTTGCGGTTTTGGTGGAGCGGGCGCGCGTGGTCGTCTTCTTGGGAGCGGGGCCCTTGGCGCGCTTCTCGGCCAGCAACTGGGAGGCGCGCGCATTGGTTATTTGCTCAATGCTTTCCGCGCGGGGAACCGTCACGTTGGTTTCGCCATCCGTGATGTACGGACCGAAGCGACCGTCCTTGATCACCATGTGCTTCTCGGTGATGGGGTCCGCGCCCAGATCCGCGAGCGGTGGTTTGGCCGCTTGGCGGCCACGCTGCTTGGGCTGGGAGTAGATGGCTTTGGCCTCGTCCAGGGTGATCGTGAAGATCTGATCCTCGGAACCGATCGAACGGGAATCCGAGCCCTTCTTCAGGTACGGGCCGTAGCGACCGTTCTGCACGGTGATGGTTTCACCGTCCGTGTCCGCGCCCAGTTCTCGCGGTAGCGACAGCAATTTGAGGGCGTCGTCCAGGGTCACGTCCTGCAGCTTCATGGACGAGAACAAGGACGCCGTGCGGGGCTTGGGCTTCTCGACCTTCTTTGGCTTGGGGTTGCCGTTCTTGTAGTACTCGGTGGGGATCGCGTCGAGCTCTTCCTGAGTGGGCTCGGGGACGATCTCCGTCACGTACGGACCATAACGGCCGTCCTTGGCCACGATCATGCGACCGGACTCCGGATCGACCCCCAACTCCCGGCCGTCTGCCTTGCCGACTTCCATGAGTTCCTGGGCCTTGGCCGCGTCCAGCTCGTCCGGGGCCAGGTCCAGGGGAACATTGGCGCGCACCGGGTCGGTGACCTCCCCGGTCTCCGGATCAACGGTTCCGGCCACCTCCAGGTACGGGCCGAACTTACCCACGCGCAGGGTGATCTCGTCCGTGATGGGGATCGAGTTCACCGCGCGGGCGTCGATCTCGCCCAAATCCTCCACGATGGGCTTGAGCCCGGGTTCCTTCTGGCCGTCGCCGAAGTAGAAACCGGTCAACCACTTGACCCGTTCTTCCTCGCCGCGGGCAATGCGGTCCAGGTCGTCTTCGAGCTCGGCCGTGAAGTCGTAGTCCACGTAGTCCGTGAAATGGTCCTCCAACAACCGCACCACGGAGAACGCCAGCCAGGATGGGATCAGCGCGGATCCGCGCACCTGCACGTACCCGCGGTCCATGATCGTGGAGATCGTGGCCGCGTAAGTGGACGGCCGGCCGATGCCCAGCTCGTCCAGGGTCTTCACCAGCGAGGCCTCAGTGTAACGGGCCGGCGGGGTGGTGGTGTGACCGTCCGCGGTGACGTCCGTGGCGTCCAGGGCATCGCCCTCGGCCATGACCGGCAGCCGCTTGTCCTCGTCCTTGCCCTGACCGGAGGCGGTCTCGGGGTTCTCGTCCTTGCCTTCTTCGTACGCGGCCAGGAAGCCACGGAAGGTGATGACCGTACCGGAAGCGGAGAACTCGGCGTCGGCGCCCGCAAGCTCACCGGCGGCCGGAGATGCCGAGGCACCCAACCTGACCGTTGCGGTCGAGCCCTTCGCGTCCTCCATTTGGGACGCGACGGTGCGTTTCCAAATCAGCTCGTACAGCTTGTATTCGTCCACCGACAACTGCGAGCGAACCTGCGAGGGGGTGCGGAACGAGTCACCCGCGGGTCGCACGGCCTCGTGAGCTTCCTGCGCGTTCTTCGACTTGGAGGAATACACGCGTGGCTTGCCCGGCACGAAATCCTCGCCGTAGAGCTCCTTGGCCTGGCGACGGGCAGCATTGACGGCCTGGTCGGACAGCGCCACGGAGTCCGTACGCATGTACGTGATGTAGCCGTTCTCGTACAGCCGCTGGGCCACCCGCATGGTGGTGCGGGACGTGAAACGCAGCTTGCGCGCGGCTTCCTGCTGCAGCGTGGAGGTGGTGAACGGCGCGGCAGGGCGGCGGGTGTAGGGCTTGGTCTCGAGCGATCGAACCGTGAACTCGGCATCCTGTAGCCCGGCGGCCAGCGCGGTGGCTGAGGCCTCGTCCAGGTGAGCCATGGTGCCACCGCGGGCGCTCTTGAGTTCGCCGCGATCGGAGAAATCCTTGCCCGTGGCCACGCGTTGAGAGTTCAGGGACGACAACCGAGCGGTGAACCCGCGGCCTGCGTCCTGGCCCTCGGGACGGGCGAACGTGCCGGTGAGGTCCCAGTAATCAGCGGGGACGAACGCCATGCGCTCGCGTTCACGCTGCACCACCAGGCGGGTGGCCACTGACTGCACGCGGCCGGCGGACAGGCCCGAGGACACCTTGCGCCACAGCACCGGGGAGATTTCGTAGCCGTAGAGACGGTCCAGGATGCGGCGGGTCTCCTGGGCGTCCACGAGGTCCTTGTCGAGTTCGCGCAGCTGCCCGAACGCGCGCTCGATGGCTTCACGGGTGATTTCCGGGAAGGTCAGCCTGTACACCGGGACCTTGGGCTTGAGCACCTGCATCAGGTGCCACGCGATGGCCTCGCCCTCGCGATCGCCATCGGTTGCGAGGTAGAGGGCGTCCGCATCCTTGAGCTTGCGACGCAGCTCGGTGACCTTTTTCTTCTTGTCCGGGTTGACCACGTAGTAGGGGTCGAATCCGTGTTCCACGTCCACCGCGAACTTGCCGTACGGGCCCTTCTTCATGTCCGTGGGCAGCTCAGAAGGCTGCGGCAGGTCCCGGATATGACCCATCGAGGATTCGACCTCGTAGGCGTCACCCAGGTAACCCGCAATGGTCTTCACCTTGGACGGTGACTCCACGATCAGCAGGCTCTTGCCGGTCTCAGCGTTCTTGGTGGCCTTAGTTGGCACGGTACTCCTCGTCATGACCCGTGGATTCGAGCGGGTCTGGTCCTTCCGGTTGGGGGCTGCACGGATGCCCCGTGGTCACAACCGTCTCACACGAAAGGTTTTACCACGCGTTTCGATGCTTAGGCCGGATCGTGATCCGGCTCGGTGGTCATGGTGAACTCCCGGCCGGTGGCCGAGTCAACGTCTATCACCACAAAGTGGTACTTGTACGTGGGCGCCCAAGCCTTCAACGGAAGCTGTTCGGCAGTTTCTCGTTCGGCCTGGGTTTCCAACCGCCGCGCGCGACCGTGTACCACTACGGAGCGCACGTGATCCCCGACCACGCGATCCACTTCGAAGGCCACCTGGTTGTTGACCACCAGGCTCGCCAGCTTGGTGCCCTGCGCGGTCCGGAAATACAGTTTACGGTCTTTGGCCACATAGTTGACCGGGAAGATGTCAACGATGCCTGCGGCTTGCACGGCCAATCGCCCGAACGGGAGTTCTCCCAAGAGCTCCCACACCGCTGTGCTGTCGAGGGGCAGAATCGGATTGTAGGTTTCGCCGGTGCTCATGCCATCAGTCTTACACTTCCACCAACAGGCCGTGGGTGATGAGCGCCCTGATTTCACGTAATAATTGCTCCGACGGACCGCCCTGCCAACCCAGCAACGATCCCAGGGCCGTCAGGATCTGACGCGCACTGAGTTCTCCGTCGCACACCCCCACGAATCCCGCGGCCTCGCTGCTGAGCACCACCGTTCGCCGCAGTCCCCCGCCCTGACGCAGCAGGATCAGGGCCGGATCCTCCGCGCCGGGGCGACCGTGACGTTCCTCGGTAACGTCCTGAGCGACGTCGTAATGCTTGTCCTGCCACGCGCCCGCGACGACGCCGCTCGCGCCCTTCGCCCGGAACATGACGTCCGCGCGGTGCCACTCCGCCGCCAAGGTCGCCGCAATGGGTTGCTGGATGGGATGGTCGATGTGCTCGAAAATCCTCAGGGGGTCGTGGTCGGGGCTGGGATGTTGGGGCTGCGCGAGCCGAACCATACCGAAACCGACGGCGCCCACACCGCGGGAGGCGAAGTCGGCCAGGTAATCGCGGTAGGCGGCTTCGTAGGCCTCAGGATCGCGCTGCTGCGAGGCATCCCGCAACCAGGTCTCGGCGTATTCGCACACGTCTTGGATCTCGCGTTGAATGACCCATGCGCCCGTACCCGGCGTCAACCACTGTTCCACGCGCTCCGACCAGGTCTTTGTCGGGTCCGTGCCCGGTGCGTCCGGGATTTCCCAGTTGGCCAGTAAGTGGGCGGACGCCCCGGATGCCATCACGCTGGGCAGTGCGGTGATCAGTTCGGACACGAGCCGGTCGCCCGCCTTACCGCCGTCGCGGTAGGTGAAACGATCCTCGTCCGTTTCGCGAGTGCGGCGCGGGGTGATGACGAACGGCGGATTGGAGACCACCAGGTCGAAGGTCCGGCCCGCGACCGGTTCCAGGAGACTGCCGTGCAGCAGCGCGACGCGAGCCTCCAGGTCGAACGGGTCCAGACCCAAGGCCCGGGCGTTGAGCAGCAGGTTGAACCGCGTGGTGGCCAGCGCGCGCTCCGAGAGATCCGTGGCCGTGACGTGGCGGGCGTGGGAGAGCAAGTGAAAGGTCTGGATCCCGCACCCGGTCCCCACGTCCAGGGCGGTTTCCACCTCTCGCCTTTCAGTGGCGCGGACCAGGGTCAGTGAGGCGCCTCCGATACCCAGCACATGATCATGACGCAGCACGCCGGGACGTTGGAAAGCGCCCAGGTCACTGACCACGTAAAGCTCGCCGGACACATCAGTGGAATAGGGGCGCAGGTCCACGGCGGCGCGCACCGTTGCATCATCACCGCCGTTACCGTCCTCCAGCAGTCCCAGGCGAGCAAGGCCCGAGGCGCCCACGGTCGGCAGTGCGGTGTCGACAGCCGCGGCGGGCACGGGATCCCCGAGCAGGAACAGGGCGATCATGGCGGCCAGCCGCGGTTGGGTGGCACCCACGCGATCGAGTGCCACGCGGGCCGGGACCGGCTGTTCACGCAGCCACGCGTCCATGGCGCGATCACCGAGCAAGTCGGTGACCCCGTCCACGGTGAAATTGCTGTCGGTCAGATCCCGGTGAAGGTCCAGGACCGCCCGGGGTTCCTGCGAGCGCGGCGAGTTAGCCACCGCGCTGAACGGCGCGGCAGCGGCGGGGGAATCAGCCAACGCTCAGTGGCCCAGGCGGAATTTGCGACCGGTGATGCGCGTGGGTGTGATCTCCACGTATTCGAGTTTCTCGGTCTCGAGCCACGGGCGCAGCCCCAACGACTCCACACGCTCGGTGTCGGCGGTCTCGGTCAGCATCCGAGCGGTGCCGCGCACTACCACCGAGTGGGCCTCGGAACCGGTGGCGCGGTCGATCTCAAGGGTCACGCTGGGGTTCAGCTGCAACTGGAGCACCTTGGTGCCCTTGGCCGAGCGGAAGTAGAGTCGCTCACCATCGGTCACGATGTTCAGTGGGGTGATGTCGATGTCATCGCCGTCTCGAGTGGCCAACCGGGCAAACCGCGCCTGCTTGAGCAGATCCCAACTCTCCTGTTCGGACAGTTCCTGGATGGGCGGCTGCTTGGGTTCGTCCTGTTCGTCGTGGGCCTTGGCGATGTTCATGGGGTGTCCCTGCTCCGGAGTGCTCATGTCTTCATAATTCCATGCGCGCTGCGTTCGCGGGGAGACCACCGCCAAAAAGGCGCAGATCACGGTCCCATGACGCGCTGGGGCCTGCGGTGGAGGGCGAGCGGCACGGGTGACGGCCGGGGCGGCGGCGTCGGCGGCCAGTGCGCGCCAGTGAGTGATGCCCGCGTGCGGCCGCGTGCGGGAGAATGGGATCGTGAGTTCTTCCCAGGAGATGGTCAACCTGCTCGGCCGCGGACCGCGGCCCGAGCAGGTCCGTCACGTCCGCGAACTGCCCGCGCGTGAGGCCGAGTACGCGCCGTGGCCCGAGGGGATTCATCCGGACGTTCGTGCGGCGTACGAGCGGTTGGGCATTCACGAGCCTTTCGCCCACCAGGTGGCCGCCATGACCGCACCGCGGCACACGATTGTGGCCACCGGGACCGCCTCCGGAAAATCGCTGGTCTACCAATCGCTGGTTCTCAATGCGGTCCACCGTGGCAAGATCGCCATCGCTTCGCGTCCCGGGCTGCTGCACCACCCCGAGGAAGCCACCGCGCTGTACTTGTCGCCCACCAAGGCACTCGCCGCCGATCAGTTGACGTCGCTGCGCTCCCTGGGGTTCGACCGCGTGCGCGCGGCCACCTACGACGGCGACACCGAGACCGGTGAACGCCGCTGGATCCGCGACCACGCTGACGTGATCCTGTGCAACCCGGACATGCTCCATCACGGGGTGCTGCCCCATCACACGGGGTGGTCGCGGTTCTTCCGGCGGCTGCGCTACGTGATCATCGACGAAGCCCACTCCTATCGGGGGGTGTTCGGCTCTCACGTGGCCGTGCTCATGAAGCGGCTCACACGGGTCGCGGCCCATTACGGCGCGGATCCGATCTTTATCGGCGCGTCCGCCACGAGTGCGTCCCCGCAGGATTCTTTCGCGCGGTTGATCGGCGTCTCCCCCGCCGAGGTGACCGCCGTGGAGCGCGATACCTCTCCCCATGGTTCGCGCACGGTCGTGTTGTGGGAGCCGGAGCAATCGCCGGGCGGATCGGAAAACGATGCGCCCTCCCGGCGTACCGTGACCGCCGAATCCGCGGACATGCTCACCGATCTGGTGCTGCAACAGATCCGCACGATCGCGTTCATTCGTTCACGCCGGGGTGCGGAGACCATTGCGCAGATCGCCCGCCGGCAACTCGAAGAGGTTGATCCCTCGCTCGCGCACCGGGTGGCCGCCTATCGCGCGGGTTTTCTTCCCGAGGAACGGCGCGAGTTGGAACAGGCCCTGCGGGACGGTCGGCTGCTCGGGGTGGCCAGTACCTCCGCCCTGGAACTGGGCATCGACATCGCCGGGCTCGACGCCGTTCTGGTTGCGGGGTGGCCCGGCACTCGTGCCTCGTTCGCGCAACAGATCGGCCGTGCTGGGCGTGCGGGCCAGCATGCTCTGGCAGCGTTGATCGCCGGCGATGATCCGCTCGACACCTACTTGGTGAATCACCCCGAGGCCATTTTTGACGTGCCCGTGGAGGCCACGGTGTTCGAGGCGTCCAATCCGTACGTGCTTGCACCGCATCTGTGTGCAGCGGCGGCCGAACTGCCCCTTCGTGCAACGGAGCTCAACCAGTTCGGTCCCACGGCGCACGACGTGGTGCAGTCGCTGGAGGCGGCAGGGCACCTCAGGCGCCGCCCCAGCGGGTGGTTCTGGAGCCGATCCGAGCACCCGGCCGACATGATTTCCATTCGTTCGGGTGACGGCGGGCCCGTGCAGATCATGGAGTCGGAAACCGGTGTTGTGCTGGGGACCATGGGCGCGCCCCAGTCCCACTACCAGGCGCACCCCGGGGCGGTGTACGTGCACCAGGGCCGCACGTACCTGGTCGAGGACCTGGACCAGGAACTCAACGTGGCATCCGTGCGGCACGCGTTCCCGGATTTCTACACGGTGGCCCGCGATGTGACCGAGGTGCGGGTGCGCTCCGTGGCCGACACCCAGCGCTGGGGTCCCATCACCATTCACCGCGGCGGGGTGGACGTGACGACTCAGGTGACGAGTTTTCAGCGAAAGCTCACGGCCTCCAACGAGATGGTGGGTGAAGAACCGCTGGAGCTACCGCCCCGCCAGTTGGCCACCACCGCCACGTGGTTCACCGTGGATCAGCCCCGGTTGGCCGCCATGGGGATCGAGGAG
The DNA here is from genome assembly GCF_057707085.1 of Kocuria sp. cx-455. Classification (NCBI taxonomy): domain Bacteria; kingdom Pseudomonadati; phylum Acidobacteriota; class Terriglobia; order Terriglobales; family Candidatus Korobacteraceae; genus Candidatus Sulfotelmatobacter; species Kocuria sp. cx-455. The sequence continues at coordinate 251,841 of NZ_JBYIPM010000003.1, forward strand.
CCGGACATCCCCGGTTCACTGCACGCCGCCGAACACGCCATGATCGGTTTACTCCCGCTGCTGGCCTCGTGCGACCGCTGGGATGTGGGTGGCCTGTCCACGGCGTTGCACGTGGACACCGAATTACCCACCATCTTCGTCCATGACGGCCACCCCGGCGGAGCGGGCTTCGCCGAGCGCGGCTACGACATGTTCCACCGCTGGATCACCGCCACCCGGGACGCCGTTGCCGCGTGCGAATGCGAGGCCGGCTGCCCCTCCTGCGTGCAGTCCCCCAAGTGCGGGAACCGCAACAATCCGCTGGACAAGGCCGGCGCGCTCAAACTGCTGAACGGGGTGCTGCGCTTCGCCCCGGATGTCATGGCTGGGCAATGATAGTGGCGCGAACAACACGGCTGTAGTCACGGGCGGACGGTACCAAGGGATTCCCGCCATCAATCACGGCCCTCCCGGCGGCGGGCCGGCGCGTGAGACACCCATGGCCGGACCGAGTGGCTCCAGCGGACCGAACAACGCAATGCTCGTGCGGACATCCACCGTGGTTTGTTCCCGCGTGGCCAGCTCGCAGTGATCCATGACGGCACCGTTTTCCGCAGCCACGGCACGTGCCACATCGCACGGCACGCCACTGGCCAATCCGCGGGCCGTGTCCGCCGCCGCCAACGCCGCGAGGTCCGCGGCTTTGACAGCACGGTGCATCGAGATCCCGGCCTGACCGAGCAGCAGAATCACGATCAGCATTGCGCACATGAGCACGGCAATGCTCATGCCGTGGACGGTTCCCGACCCTTCGTCCGGATGACCGTGCTCGGCGGGCCCGCCGAGCACGGATCTCGGGGGATTCGGGGCAGCTGAACGACGGTTAGTGGCCCGCATCTGCGTTCCTCGCCCCTTCGGTCACGGCCATGGCATCCGCCTGTAACGTCCAGTGACTCCATGTGCCCAGGATCCCGGGCGCGGGTCCGCTGACGGTCACGGTCACACGGTCCGCCCCGGCAGCCACGGTCACCGCGGAGTCTTCGCCAGCGATCTCACGCGCCCTGTCCTGGGCCACGGCCACGGATTCGCCGCGGGCGGCCGCCCGCGCGGATGCCCGAGCCGCCTCTTCGAAACGGACCAGTGTCATCCCCGCCGCGGCGGCGGCCAACATGACCGCGAGGAGGAGCACGAGTGCGGGCATGACGACCGCGGTTTCCACGGTGACCGCTCCCCTCTCCCGCCCGTCCGGGGTTCCGCGTCCGGGCCGGCAGCCGTGTGAGAAGCGCGCGGTCGCGATGTGATGTGGTCGCATGTCGGTACCTTTCCGAGACTTCGCGAGGGGCCGTGGGGCGCGCCTCGTGGTGGACACGCGCCCCACGGGGCGTCCCATCGGATTACACCGACAGCGCCTTCTGGATGATGCCCAGCAGCAGTCCCGAGACCGAGTCGGAGGACAGCACGGCTGCCATCACACCGCCGAAGGCGGCGGCGGCCAGGACAATCACCGCGTACTCCGCCGTGGACGCCCCGAGGTCGGGGTGATCCGCCCGTAAGGCGAGGTCCGTGCCGTGAGGTTCCAGGACGGCGTCGGGCGCGATGGTTGGAGGTGCGGCGGGGGTGGAAGTGGAGGCAACGATGGTGGACATGGGGTTCTCCTGTGGTTCAAAGGTGTGGGGTGATGGCTGAACGAACGTGTTGTCGCCGCACCCGGGCGGCGCTCGGTTGCGAATCATGATCCGAACACCTTGGGCAACAGGCTCATGAGCACGGGCAGCACACCCCAGCACATGAAGGCGGGGAGGCAGCACAGCCCCAGCGGCAGGACCAGCCGAACCGACAGCGCCTCCGCCGCACGTTCTGCCCGGCGGAACTGGGCGCGCCGCACCTGCTCGGCTTGGCCCCGGAGGACCGATGCCGAGGCCGCCCCGGACGTGGCCGTGAATTCGAGCGCATCGCGGTAATCCAGTAACGCTCCAGACGCCCCGTCGGCCGAGGACCACGCGCTGTCCCAGTCCAGCCCCAACCGCAGCGCAGCGGCGACCGGCCGCAGCTCCGGGTAACCGGAACCCGCGGTGCTGTGGGCCAGGATCGACACGGCTTCCGCGAGGGGCAGCCCGGCATCCAGCTGCGTGGCGGTGAGTTCCACCAGTGTGGCCGCCGGCAACCCGGGAGACTTACTTGGCGGAGGCGACGCGGCGGCGTCGTCGGACATGCCTGCTCGTGAGGTGGCAGCGGTGACCACGGAAGCACCAACGAGCCGAGGAGAGGACCAGACGAAAAACGCTGCGGCCAGACAAAGGCCCGCGCTGAGGGCGACCATCATGGCCCGTCCACCCCCTCGGCATGGCGCATGAGCTGGCGGGTCCACAACCGGCCGGCCACGGTGAGAACGGCTCCCACGACCAGAGCTATCCGTCCCCACGGAGTGGTGATCAACGTGGTGATCGGGTCGGTTCCCATGAGCATGCCGAGCCCGAGGGCGAGTACCGGCAGCCAGGCCAGCACCCGGACCGTGGCACGGGGACCGGCGAGCGCGCTCTCTCGCGCGGCTTGGGCGTCGATCTGGGACTCCACGGAGTCGGCCAACCCGTGGAGGGTCTTGGACAGTGAGGCGCCGGATCGTTCGGAGATCTCCCAGCAGGCCGCGAGCTGCATGCTGGCGGAGCGGGCCCAACGGGCCAGTTCATGGTCGGACACGTCCGGCGCGGTGTGGGCAACGCGACCCAGCGTGCCCGATGCTGGAACGCCGAGCTCCGATGCTGCGTGAACCTCTCTGCACAACCGGTCGATCCACACCGCCGTGGGGTTGGCGTGACTGTGACCGGTTGCCCGGGATGCATGGCCGAACACAAGGGACGGGCTGCGCCCGGCGCTGAGTAAGGCTGCCAGCCGCCGCACCAGCGTGACCCACTGGGCTGCTTCGGCCGCGCGGTCCCGACGCCACCGCCGGGACACGAAAGACCTCAGGGCCAGAGTCGTTCCCCCGTGTGCTCTGTGATGGTTCCTCGCCACCGCAGCGCCGTGATGGACGAGCGCGCGGTCCCCGGTCCCACCGGCCCAGATCAGACCGGCTGCGGCGACCAGGATTCCCACGGCCAGCGTAAGAATCATGACGCACCTCGCGCGCTCGCAGCGGCCGTACGTGCAGCTTCGGGTGCGCTCACGTGAGTTGTAGCGCTCGACAACAGCTGCGCCACACGTGGCCACCCCGGACCCTTGACCGGTTCTCCATCGACACAGGTCAGGGCGGACCGGGTGCTGAGTCGCCCGCTCGATAGTTCGAGCGTGCACAGGGTCTCCAGTCGCCGGCCCTGGGGTCCCCTGCTGACATGGGCGATCAGATCGAGGGCGCTGAATGCCTGCAGGTCAACGGCCTCTCGGTTCATACCCGCCAGGGATCCCAGTGCCGCCAATCGAGCAGGGACCGCCTGCGCGGAGTTCGCGTGCACGGTGCCGGCACCGGCGTGGCCGGTGTTCAGGGCCGTGAGAAGCTCACGTACCTCGGCCCCGCGGCATTCCCCGACCACCAGGCGGTCGGGTCGCATGCGCAGGGCCTGCCGCACCAGCTCCGCCAGGTCGACGCCGCCGCTGCCTTCCACGTTGTCATGGCGGGCCTGCAGCCCCACCACGTGAGGATGGTCGGGATCGAGCTCGGCGGCGTCCTCAATGAGGACCAGACGTTCCGACGGGCGGCTCTGGGACAGCAGCGCGGAGAGCACCGTGGTTTTCCCGGATCCCGTGGCCCCGCTGATCATGAGGTTCGCCCCCGCTCTCATGGCCGAGCACAGCACATCCGCCATGAACGGATGGATGGCCCCGCGGAGCACCAGGTCGGACAGGGACAAACGCTGGGGTGCCCGGAATCTGATGGACAGCAACGTGCCGCTCGTGGAGACTGGCGGGATCACCGCATGAACGCGAAGCCCGGTGGCGGTCTGCACGTCGACGCACGGATTGGCGTCGTCGAGCCGGCGTCCCGCGGCCGTGATGAGACGCACCGCGAGCGCTCGAACCTCAGCCTCCGCTGTGAAGGGTGAGGGGACCCGTTGCACACCCCCGAGGGTCTCGATGAAGACGTTCTCGTGCCCGTTGACGTACACGTCGCTGAGACCCGTGGTGGGTAAGAGTGGTTCCAACGGACCGAGCCCGGTGAGTTCGGCCCTGACGTGTTGTACGGCCCTGATGGATCCCACCGCGCCCAGCACCCGTCCGGTGTCCCGGATGGCGCGGGCAATCCGGGTATCGGTGAGGGCACCACCTTCTTGCAGCAAGCGGTTGCGGACGTCGTCCAGGAACCGGGGATCGAGTTCCGTGCCGCTCATGAGCCCGCCTCCAGCCTCTGGGCGATGGCGCGCACGGCTTTCGCATGCTTGGAGCGCCGGCCCCGCTGCAGCGCGGCACCGTTGTCGAGTTCTTGCGGCAGGCGAGGGTCGAAACTCAGTGACCCGGCACACCCGACTCCGCACGCCGATTCCACCAGAGCGGTATCCACGTCCGCCACGTTGAGCCCGGTCAGGACCGTCATGGCGGGAATGTCACCGCAGCGCTGAACCGCCAGTGTTGCCGCCAACACTCCCCTGACGGTGCGTGGCGTGAGCACCAGCACGGTGGAGCACCAGCGAGCTTGTTCCTCGAGGCAGTCCGCTGTCAGGTCAACGACCAGATAGCTCGCCGCACGTCGCAGCGCGTGGATCACGGTGCTCACGGGCACCCTGGTGGCGTGTGTGCCGTGGCGATCCCAGGAGAGGTAACGCAGGGGTCCCGTGCTCGGCATAGCGGCCCACAATTGGTCCGCAGCTACAGCACCGGAGAACTGCTGCAGTTCCGGCCACCGCAGACCTTCCTCCGATTCGGTGCCCAGCACCAGGTCCAGACCCGCCGCGCCGGGATCCGCATCAACCACCGCCGTGGGCGCGCCGGTCCCCGAGAGTTCCTGGGCGAGCCAGCACGCAAACGTCGACGCTCCCACCCCGCCGGCGGCACCAACCACGCCGATGACGCGTCCGAGGTCAACCGCGTTCGCATCGTGGTCATCGCTGGAGAGCATCTCTGCGAGCCACTCGGCGGCGTCGGGGAGGACAACCACGGCGCTGGCCGCGCTGCGCGCCGCAAGCTCCCAGGCTGCGGTGTGGGAGGACAGCGCCACAATCATGGCGCCTTTGGGGGCGTGTGCCACCTCCGCGGTCGCATCGATCAGCAGCGTCTGCGCGTCTTTGGCGTCCCCGAGATTTTCCACGGCGGCCAGCTCCACGCGACAGCTCACGCACACGGCCTCCACGGCTTCGATGAGCTGCGGATCCTCGCTCAATAGGTGGACCGTCTTGGTCAGGCCAGACACCGGCTCAGCGGAGCCTCGACGATCGACGACCGCACGATCGATGGCGGTGCGCTGGGCTCTGCGGGTCCGCGGAATCACCACCGTGTCCGGGGACCTGTGCGTTGAAGGGGTCATGCCCTTACAGTCGTCGGATCAGCCGCGCCGAGGGTTAACCGGGCTCCGATTGTGGAGCCGGACCCACCCCTTCACGGAATGGCTCGAGCCTGTGCAGTGGCGTCACCGCGAGCTATCACCCTCGCGGGGCGGTCAGCCGTGAGCCAGACTGACCAAGAACGGTCATGACCGGATGCTGCCCGGTCACCACCACGCCCTGGTCGTCTCGGTGGGCCCGTCAAGTTCGGTGAGTCCGGCGTCGACAACCGCAACCGGACGCGTGATGGCGGCCCATTCCTCCTGACTCGGGTAGTCCACGCGCACACGGAACGCATCGTCCCGCCACCGCTCTTTATCGGCATCCGACATGGTCTCCCATGCCAATTGCGCGGCGTGGGCGCACTGGGCCGCGAGCTTGCCGCTGGTCATCTCCAGCCCCGGCCGCACCTCCACGGTGACCATGGCGTCACTCGAGTGCGAGGCGCCGTCGTCGGGAAAAGTCGTGCCCGAGACTTGAAGTTTGTTCAGTTCCCTGGGCAGCGGTTTGACCGGGCCCGGCACGAAGGCGCGCACGGCGGCGTCGCCGAATTCGCCGCTGCCCTGCTGGGTGACCGTCACGCCGGGCAGTTGCTGCACATCGGTCCATCGCTTGCCGTCCGCGCGCCGCACCAGTTTGCGAATGCGCGCGTCCCGCCAGTACTTCATGGCCGGGTACCAGGTCCCGTCCGGTGCGCACCGTGGGTCGGCGAGCAGGGCGACGACGGCGCGCGCGGCGGCCTCGGCCACGTCCACTTGCCGCGCGGGAGACTGCCGATCCCGGTGCACCACCAGCTGCATGGCCCAGGGAATGTCGTGGTCATCGGGAATCTGCTCGGACATCCTTCCACTGTGCCACGCGGCAGCCACACTCCCCACAGCCGTCGTTGCGGTATGCCTGTCAGGGACCACCCGTAGCCTGGATCCATGAACGCTGACGTTGTGGCCAGACTCCGCAGTACCTTCCGTACCGGACGGACCCGGCCCCTGGAATGGCGCCGGGGCCAGCTCAACGCGCTGGAGGCCATGTTGGTCAACCATCGCGAGCAGTGGCAGATCGCGCTGGGACAGGACCTGGGCAAGTCCGCCTTCGAAGCCACGATGACCGAAATCTATCCGGTGATCACCGAGCTTAAACACACCCGCCGGAACCTCAAGAAGTGGTACAAGGACCAGCCGGTCCGCACCCCCCTGCAGTTCTTCCCGGGCCGTTCGTGGGTGCGTTACGACCCGCTGGGTGTGGTCGTCATCATTTCCCCGTGGAACTACCCTCTGCAACTGCAGCTCTCCCCATTGATCGGAGCTTTGGCCGCGGGTAACTGCGTGGTCATCAAGCCCAGTGAGGTCAGTTCTGCCGTGGAACAGCTGTTTGCCGAGTTGGCCCCGCGCTACTTCGATCAAGAAGCCATCGCGGTGGTCACCGGCCCGGCCGACGCCGCCACCGCCCTCATCGACGCCCGTCCCGATCACGTGTTTTTCACCGGTTCCACTCGCACCGGCACCGCCGTGGCCGAGCGCGCGGCGCGCCAACTGGTTCCCGTCACGCTCGAGCTAGGCGGGAAGTCCCCGACCTATGTTCACCATGACGTGGACCTCCGTGCCACTGCCCGTCGGATCACGTGGGGCAAGTTCATCAATGCCGGTCAGACCTGCGTGGCACCGGATCACATTTACGCGCACCAGGACATTGCGGCTGCCCTGGCCGCGGAAATCGCGACTGCCGTGCGCGAGAGTTTTGGCGCGCGGCCGGAGGAATCCGAGGATTTCGGGCGCATGATTCACACCGGCGCGGTGGACCGTGTGAGTGCCATGATCCCGCCGGTCGGCTCGGACAACGTCGTCTGTGGTGGCCAGGTGGACAGGCAAAATCGCTACATTGCCCCGACCGTCCTGTATCCCGCGGCGGAATCCGATCCGGTCATGGGCGAGGAAATTTTCGGTCCGGTGCTGCCCGTCCTGCCGGTGCGCGGGCCGCAAGAGGCGGTACAACGCATGACCGCCCGGGACACTCCGCTGGCCCTCTACATCTTCGCGGAGGACACGTCAGTACGGAACCACATCATGGCTGAGGTCCCGTCCGGTGGTGTGAGCATCGGCGTCCCGGTCGCGCACGTGGGCAGCCCCTACCTGCCCTTCGGCGGTAAAGGCACCAGCGGCCAAGGAAGATATCACGGCACATGGTCACGAGACACCTTCACCCACCAACGCGCGGTGCTCTCCAAACCCTTGAAACCGGAAACACTGGGTGTCATTTATCCGCCCATCCACGGTGCGGTGAAGTCCGTTCTGGACCGCGCGGTGTCGCCCGTGGGGAACAAGAAGCGGCGCACCCCCGGGTCGTAGGATGTGGCCATGAACCAGCCCACGGCGTACTTCTTGCGTGGAATCAACGTGGGGGTCAACAACAGGGTTCCGATGGTGGAACTGCGGGTTCTGCTGACGCAGCAGCTCGGTGCCCACCAGGTGACGACCTACCTGCAGAGCGGCAATGTGGTGTGTGTTCCTCCGGGCGATCCCGCGGAATTCGCGGGAGACCTTGCAGCCGCCATCGAATCCGAATTCGGCGTCAGGAGCCCGGTCATTCACCGGACACTCGAAGATCTCTCGGCCGTGCTCGCCGCGGACCCGCTGCGTCAGATCGCCACCGACGACAAGCTGTACCAGGTGCACTTCTGTGACCGCCCCGTGCTCGAGCTGGACCTGGCCGCACTCCCGATCCACCAGGACGAACGAATCGTGGTCAACGGTTCGGAAATCTATGTCTGGTACGGCAGCGACAAGGGCATCCACGCGTCCAAACTGCCGGTCGCACTCGGTAGGCAGCTGCCGGACATGACCATCACCGCCCGGAACATGCGCACCGTCCGGAAGGTCGCGGACCTACTGGACGGTGCGGCGTCGCCGGCTTGAGGAAGCGGCGCAGCGCGGACCCCACCCACTGCATGTCGGTGCCCCACGGGATAATGAGCGCATGCACATAGTGGTGGCTCCGGCGGAGACCGGGGCCGGAGGCTGGACCTTGCAGGTGGTCACGGCCAACGGCCGGCGGGCGGGGCAACCACTCACGGTGACGGACCAGGATTTTCCCGGCGTCGTGGCCCAGCGAGAAGCCGCCGCACTGGAAGCGGGCGTGCAGCCGCCGGTCTGGACCTGGATGGACACGTCCGTACCCGCCGCGCTGCTCTGCGAAGCTGACGTATGGGCCACCAAATGCCGCGATCTAGGTTTGTGCGCCACCATCCTCGCCACCGCCTCCGACGCGCCCGGTTCCGGAGCACCGGACCCAAACTCCGGTGAGCCCCGGCCCATGCGCTACACCCCGGTGATCGACCCGGCAGACCCCCGACATGTTCCGGGACCGCGCCCACGCCCGGTGGCGGACTCGCAAACCTCACTGTTCGCCATGGCCACGGACCGCGGGCCGGGGCTCGACGATCTGGTCGCCGAACTGGCAGAGCAGATCCGCGCCGTGAGCACGGCCCGCAATCCCAAACGGCTGGACATGCTCCTGGGCCTCGAATCTCAGGGCGCACTGGTCGCCGCCACCATGCGACATCAGGGGATCCCGTGGGACCCGGACATCCACGAGCAGATCCTCGTTGCCGCCATGGGTTCCCGCCCCAAGGAGGGTGAGCGTCCCGCCCGCATGCAAGAACTGGCCGAGGACATCCGCCGGGTTCTGGCCGCTCCCACGCTGAATCCCGATTCCCCGCATGAGCTCCTCAAGGCCCTGCGCACCGCGGGCATCGACATTGCATCCACCCGCGCCTGGGTGCTCAAGGACTGGGCGATGGTCGCGGGCCAACCCGATCCGCACCGGGTCGAACTCGTGACCCCCGTGCTCGAATACAAGAAACTGTCCCGCATTTTCTCCGCGACGGGCTGGCACTGGCTTGACACCTGGGTCGACAACGGCCGCTTTCACCCCGAGTACGTGGTGGGCGGCGTGGTCACCGGCCGTTGGGCCGCTCGCGGCGGCGGAGCACTGCAGATCCCCAAGTTCATTCGTGACGCCGTCCGCGCCGATCCCGGCCGCACCTTGGTCGTCGCCGACGCCGCTCAACTGGAGCCCCGCGTGCTCGCCATCCTGGCCCGCGACGATGCGCTGGCCCAGGCCTCACGGGATCGGGACCTCTACGAGTCCATGGCCCAGCAGGGCCTGGAACGGGGTTCGGAACTGAAGGAACGGCCTCACGCCAAGGTCGCGCTGCTGGGTGCCATGTACGGCGCCACCCAGGGGGCTGCGGGCCGGTTCATGCCGCACCTCACCCGAATGTTCCCCCGGGCCGTGGGCTATGTGGAACACGCCGCTCGCGTGGGCGAACGAGGAGAGCAGGTCTGTACCTATCTCGGGCGCTGGTCGCCCTTGCCGGAACCGGAGTGGTTCGAAATTCAGCGCGCCACGGACACCGCCGCCGGCGAGCGCCGCGCGGCCCAAGCGGCTAGGACCCATGGGCGCTTCTCCCGCAACTTCGTGGTGCAGGGATCGGCCGCGGAGTGGGCTCTGGCCTGGCTGGGGCACATCCGGCATGGGCTGCACCGTGAAGGTCTGGATGCCCACCTGGTCTTTTTCCTGCATGACGAGGTCATGGTGCACTGCGCCCAGGACCAGTCCGAACGGGTCAAGCAGGTGGTCCTGGACGCCGCTGAGCAGGCGGTGCGCACCGTGTTCGGCCGAGTGCCGGTCGAGGTTCCGGTGACGACCAGCGTGGTTACCAGCTACGCGGACGCCAAGTAACCAATCCCGGCACAATGGGTCATCACAGGGGCGCGGGACGTTTGTCGTTGCGGTCCCAGTCGACGGACCAATCAAGCCACTCCAGGATGCGATCCATCACGATGCCCGTGAAGCCCCACACGGTAACGGTTTCCCCGGTTTCCGTCACGCGGACATCGAACGCCGGGGATTTGTACGTTTGGTTCCCGCGGGTCACGGTCGCGTAGTAACGGTGGGCCGGGTTGATCAGGTCCAGCACCGGGACCCGGAATACGAGCGAGGATTCCGCGTGATCGACCACGTCCACCTCGGACTGGCGTTGCCACCACCCAATGACCGGGGTAACCATATGGTTGCTGACCGGCAGCGGCACGGGGCTGAGGGTTCCGAGCACCTCCACACCCTCCGGATCCAACCCGGTTTCCTCGTGGGCCTCACGCAGCGCACCGCGCACGTGGGGTGCGCTCACCTCGCCGCCGGGCACGATCATGACTTCGCCGGGTTCACCGTCGGGCGGGTCCAGCCGGCCGCCCGGGAAAGCTACCTGCCCGGGGTGTGAGCGCAGGGTGGCCGAGCGCTGCACGAGCAGCACGTCCAGGTCCCGGCCGGGGCCTTCACCGTGCTCGTGGTACCGGGAGGGGATCTCGTCCAGAGCACCGAAGAGAATCAACACCGCGGATTGCCGGTAGTCCTCGGAAAGCGTTCCGATCCGCCAGGGCTCGCGGTCCTCCATGTACACGGTGTGCCCCTCTTGGGCCAGCTTCAACAACTGCTCGCGCGCGTGCTCGGTGCCGGGCGAGGTGGGTTTCATGGTTATCCTTTCGCGGGTCACGCGCTGAGCGTGTGCCCCTGGGCCCGCAGCTCGCGTCGCGTGGCCCCGTTGATGTACCGGTCCAGCAGGTGCTCACGGCCGGGTTTCAATTCGTAAGCCAGCAGCTTGCGCGCCACGTGCGGGTCCGTGGGTCCTGCACCGTACGAGGGGCACAGGTCCGCGATCGGGCACACCCCGCAGGCCGGTTTCCGGGAGTGGCAGATGCGCCGCCCGTGATAGATCAGCTGATGGGACAGCTCGGTCCAGACCTTGGCCGGGAACAGTGCGGTGACATCTTTCTCGACCTTGACCGGGTCCTCCTGGGTGGTCCAGCCCAGTCTGCGCGCAAGGCGCCCGAAATGCGTGTCAACGGTGACACCTGGCACCCCGAACGCGTTACCCAGCACCACGTTGGCGGTCTTTCGCCCCACGCCCGGCAGCGTGACCAGGTCCTTGAGCTTTCCGGGCACCTCGCCGTCGTATTCGTCCACCACCCGGTTGGCGAGTGCCTGGATGGAGCGCGCCTTGGAACGGTAGAAGCCCAGGGGCCGCACGATCTCCTGCACCGATTCGGACTCGGCCTCGGCCAGTTCTCGGGGCCCGGGGAAGGTCGCAAACAGGATGGGCGTCACCGAGTTCACGCGCACGTCGGTGGTCTGCGCGGACAGCACCGTGGCCACGAGAAGTTGCCAAGCGTCGTCGAAATCCAATTCGGCCACGGCGTACGGGTAGGTTTCGGCGAGAATCCGCTGGATCTTGCGCGCACGCCGGGTCACGGACAAGCGGCTTTGCTGCCCCGCCCGACGACGCCGCGCGGCCGCCGTGGCCGCCTCATCCGGCGACACGTAGCGAATGTGCTCGGCAGCTGCGGGGTTGTCCATGGTCTCGATCATGCTGGGCCGGGCAACCAGGGTCAAACCCGTGCGACGACCCCGGAGGTCACACCACGACTTGATATTTCGTGCCCGCGATTCGGTTCGATGTGGCGCCGAAATCTCTACTACGCTGGATTCAAATGTGAACTGCGCCACGCAGGGAATACTTGCGGGGCCTCTAGCCATGAAGCGACACACTAAGGAGCGCCATGCCTCAGGACTCGAACTCAACGAAACAGCGCACGTACGCACCCAGTAAGGAATTTGCCGCGCAAGCAAACGCCACCGCGGACCTGTACAAGCAGGCCGAGGAGCAGGGTGAGGAGTTCTGGGCGAACCAGGCCCGCGATCTGTTGAGCTGGTCCACCCCGTTCAACTCCGTCCTGGACTGGTCCAACCCACCGTTCGCCAAGTGGTTCGAGGACGGCAAACTCAACGCGGCGTACAACGCCGTGGACCGCCATGTGGAGGCCGGCAACGGCGACCGCGTGGCGTTGCACTTCGAGGGTGAGCCCGGGGACAGCAAGTCCTACACCTACTCGGAACTCAAGGACGAGGTGTCCAAGGCCGCGAATGCCATGGAGGCCCTGGGTGTGTCCAAGGGTGACCGCGTGGCCGTGTACATGCCCATGATCGCCGAGGCCGTAATCACCATGTTGGCCTGCGCTCGCATCGGAGCGATCCACTCCGTGGTCTTCGGCGGTTTCTCCGCGGACGCGCTGCGTTCGCGCATCGATGACGGCGAGGCCAAGCTCGTGGTCACCGCGGACGGTTCTTTCCGCCGCGGCAAGCCCACCCAGCTCAAACCCGCAGTGGACGAGGCCTTGTCCAAGGGCGGCGAGAGCGTCAAGCACGTGCTGGTGGTCAAGCGCAACGGTAGTGATGTCCCCTTCGAGAACGGTCGCGACGTGTGGTGGCACGAAGCCCTCGAGGCCGCGAGCACGGAACACACCCCGTCCGAGCAGGGCGCCGAGGATCCCCTGTTCATCCTCTACACCTCCGGCACCACCGGTAAGCCCAAGGGCATCCTGCACACCACCGGTGGCTATCTGACCCAGGCCGCGTATACCCACAAGAACGTGTTCGACCTCAAGCCCGAAACGGACGTCTACTGGTGCACCGCTGACGTCGGATGGGTCACCGGGCACACCTACATTGCGTACGGCCCGCTGCTCAACGGCGCCACCCAGGTGATTTACGAGGGCACCCCGGACTCCCCGCACCGCGGCCGGTTCTGGGAGATCGTGCAGAAGTACGGGGTGACCATCCTTTACACCTCCCCCACCGCCATTCGCACCATGATGAAGTGGGGCGAGGAAATCCCCGCAGAGTTCGACCTGAGCTCGCTCCGCTTGCTGGGCACCGTGGGCGAGGCCATCAACCCGGAGGCCTGGACCTGGTTCCGCAAGTACATCGGCGCCGAGAAGTGCCCCATCGTGGACACCTGGTGGCAGACCGAGACCGGGGCCATCATGATCTCCCCGCTCCCGGGCGTCACCGAGACCAAGCCGGGTTCCGCGCAGATCCCGCTGCCCGGTATCGCCGTGGACGTCGTGGACGACGCCGGTACGTCCCTGCCGAACGAGACCGACGGTTTCCTGGTGGTCCGCAAACCATGGCCGTCCATGCTGCGCACCATCTGGGGCGACGACGATCGATTCGTCAACACCTACTGGGCTCAGTTCGGGGACAAGTACTTCGCCGGTGACGGAGCCAAGCGAGACGCGGACGGCGATGTGTGGATCCTGGGCCGCGTGGACGATGTGATGAACGTGTCCGGTCACCGCCTGTCCACCCCGGAGATCGAGTCCGCGTTGGTCTCACACCCGTCCGTGGCGGAGGCCGCGGTGGTCGGGGCCGCGGATGAAACCACCGGACAGGCCGTGTTCGCGTTCGTGATCCTCTCCGATCACGCCACCACCGAGGGTCGGGATGAAACCGAGCTGTCCGAGGAGATTCGCGGACACGTGGGTAAGGAGATCTCCCCGATCGCCAAACCCAAGAAGGTCCTGATCGTTCCGGAACTGCCCAAGACCCGTTCCGGCAAGATCATGCGTCGTCTGCTCAAGGACGTCGCCGAGGACCGCCCCGTGGGCGATGTCTCCACGCTGGCGGACCAGACGGTCATGCAGCAAATCGTGGATTCGCTCGGCGCCAAGTAGCCGATCGTGCAGACCGACCGACGACGCCGCTCGGTGGCCTTTCGCTCGAAGTGGCCACCGGGCGGCGTCGTCATCTTGTAGTCGTGTTGAATGGACCCATGAGCGAGCTCCCGATTTTCGTCCTGAACGGCCCCAACCTCAACACCCTCGGAACGCGCAAGCCCGAGATCTACGGGCACACCACGCTGAGCGACGTCGAGGCCAAGGTGCGGGCCAAGGCCGCAGAATTCGGATTGGACGTGATGTTCGAACAGTCCAATTACGAGGGCCAGATCGTCGAATGGATTCAGCGGGCACGCACCGAGGCCTGCGGGATCGTGATCAACCCCGCAGCCCTGACTCACTATTCGATCGCCATCCACGACGCACTGGAGATGTGCGAGATCCCCATTGTGGAGGTCCACATCTCCAATGTGCATCGGCGGGAATCCTTCCGGCACGTCTCGTACGTGTCCCCGCAGGCCACTGCCGTGATCGCCGGGGCCGGCGTGCTCGGGTATGAGCTGGGCGTGCACGTAGTGGCCAACGAACTGCGCAAAATATCGTCCACGAGTTAGGACTCCCCATGACCTCCGCTGAAAACCGTTTCCCCCTCACCCTGGGCTACGGGCGCATCAACGAGTCCTTCCATCAGGTGGCCGCCGCCGTGGTGGAGGACGTTCTGCTGCGACTGGGCCACACCGTGAATGTGGTCGAGGGACCGCATCCGGAGATGTACCCGCAACTGGCCGCCGGTGACATGGACCTGTTCGCGGACGCGTGGCTGCCCGGCGGACACGAGGTGTACTGGGAACAGGTCAGGGACACTGCCGTGGAGGCCGCGGTGCTTTACGAGGGTTGCATGTTCTACTGGGCCGTCCCGGCCTACATTCCTGAGAGCCTGATCTCGTCACTCGAGGATCTGGCCAACCCGGAGGTGGCCGACCGGATGACCACGCTCACGGTGCAGGGCACCACCCCGGGGGCGGGTCTGACCATGCGTTCGGAGAAGCTCATCGAGTCCTACGGTTTGGCCACGGTCGGGTGGCAGCAGAACATCGGGGACCTGCAGGCCATCATCGACACCATGAACCAGCGGATGACTGCCGGTGACTGGTTCGCCACTCCCCTGTGGCAGCCGCAGTACCTCAACGACGTCTATGATTTGCGCCCGCTGGCGGATCCGCTCGGCGCCTTCCCCGCCCCGGATCGCGCCTCGCTTCTGGCCCACCGAAAGAGCTGGGAGAACATGCCGGAAGAAACCCGCCGCGTGGTGTCCCGGATCCATTACCCCCTGGCCGCCGTCAACGAGATGGACCGCGCCGTGAACCTCGACGGCAAGAATCCGCTGGAAGCCGCCCGGGAGTGGCTGGAACGCAACCCGGAGACGGTCAACGCCTGGTTCGTGTGATCAGGAGAGCACGCACTCGCCGGTGGACGCCGGGGCGGTTGACCCGCCGGTGGCTTCGAGGATGTTGGTGACCTGTTCCATGGGGATCGCGTAGCCGGCTTCGCCCTCCACGGCCTTGGCGAAAATCACGCCCACCACGTTGCCGTTGGCGTCCAACATGGGCCCGCCGGAGTTGCCCTGTTCCACGCGACCGGCGATCTGGATGATGCTGCGCGACAAGGTCTCACCGGTGGACACGTTTTGAACGGGCGCAACCGCTTCACCCTGGATCGTGGCCGGACGCACCGTGTACGGGCCGCCCAGGGGGTAGCCCGCGAACGAGACCTGTTGGCCGCGTTCCACGGCGTTGCTCAGCGACAGCGGGGCCTCCGGTAGATCCGGGGCGTAGAGCACGGCGAGGTCCGCGGCGTCGTCGTACTGGACGGCTTGCGCCGGGTAGACGCGACCGTCGCGGGTCTGGACCACTGGCTCATCGACACCGGCCACCACGTGGGCGTTGGTGACGACCAGGCCGGACGCGGCCACGAAACCGGAACCCGTCTGGTTCTGGGCGCACCGATCGGCGGTGCCGTAGACCTGCACGACCGACTGGCCCGCGGCTTCGACGGCGTTGGAATCCGAGGCCTGTTCAGGTTCGGGGGCCTCCTCGGCCGGGAACAGTAAGGAGTCGAGTTGGCGGATCCCCTGTGAGCCGCTGACCGTGTCGCGGGTGTGGGTCATGGCCTCGCGCACGGGTTCGGGGGTGTACTTCTCAATGGTGCGCAACACCGAGGAGCCCGCCACCTGCTGAGACAGCGAGGGAATACCCAACTGGCCCACCAGGGAACCGAGCAGAGCCAGCACGATGGCCGCGACCGCAACGTTCAGGACCCCACCGCCGAGGCGGTCCAAGATCCCCAAACCTGTCTTTTCGGTCAGTCGCGCCAGAAAGTTTCCGACGATGCCACCCACGATTTGCCCGAGGGCCAGCAACCCCAACACGGTGACGAGCACAAAGGGAATCCGCAGTTCCGAACCGACCTGTGCGGAGATCCACGGCCCCGCCCAGAATGCGGCCACGGCGCCGAGTACGAAACCCGCCAGCGAGGCGAGGGAACGAAAGAAACCCCTGGACAGCCCGGCGATCAAGTAGCCCACCAACACCATCACCAAGATGACGTCCAGCAGGTTGAGGGCCAGGTTCATGAATGTCCTTCTTCGTCGCGCCGCAGACCGCGGGCGGTCAACAAGTAGTTAGTGAGCTTAGGGGTCAGGTCTGTGAAAATCGTGAAACCGGACCGTGCGTTACGCTAATCACAGACCGTCATAAAACCGTCAAACGTCACGTTCACACTCAGCGCAAGAGCTTGTCAGCCCCGTGAAGTGTGAAACTCGTTACGATGGTGCTAAATAGCGCTTTCGATCGGCGCACCCCCAACTGTTGAGGAGAACCACCTTGGATACCGACGTCCTCCGCCGCGCCCCACTGTTTGCTTCGCTGGACGATGAGGCTTTTGCCGCGCTGACCGAGGAGATCACCGAGGTTGACCTCTCCCGCGGCTCCGCCCTTTTCTACGAAGGCGATCCCGGGGATCAGCTGTACTTCATCGTCTCCGGCAAGATCAAGCTGGGTCGCACCGCCAGCGACGGCCGTGAGAACTTGGTGGCCATCATGGGACCCGGTGAGATCTTCGGCGAGATGGCCCTGTTCGATCCGAGCCCCCGGTCGACCTCCGCCACCGCGGTGTCCGAAACTCGCCTGGCAGGTCTCAAGCATGAGAACCTGCGCAAGGTCATCACCCGCTCACCCGAGGTTTCCGCCCAGTTGCTGCAGGCTCTGGCCCGCCGCTTGCGTCGCACCAACGAGAACCTGGCCGACCTGGTCTTCTCCGATGTCCCCGGCCGCGTGGCCAAGGCCCTGCTGGACCTCGCGGACCGCTTCGGCCGCCCCGCCACGGACGGCATCCTGGTGGCTCACGAGCTCACCCAGGAAGAGCTGGCCCAGCTCGTGGGCGCCTCCCGCGAAACCGTGAACAAGGCCCTTGCGGAATTCGTGCAGCGCGGCTGGATCCGCCTGGAAGCTCGCGCCGTGGTCATCCTGGACCTGCAGCGCCTCAAGCAGCGTTCACGCTAAGACGTCAGCATCGCGTCGCCTCTGACGCGCTGCCTCACCGACGATGCTGCGGCACCCACTCGGGTGCCGCGGCGTTTCGGATGCAGCCTTCCCAAAAGGTGAGGCGGACCGTGGTCGTTGATTCGGTGCTGTCCGCCCCTACGGGGCAGCATATGAGCATCGGTGATCAGGTCCTGAGCACCAGGACCGGGTCTCCGTCACGCACCTCGAGAGTGGGGGTCCGAACGGTCATGTCCCGGCGAGCGCTGAGGAACGCGATCGCGGAACCCGCCTGCGCGATCATCTCCAGGATCGCCTGGACCCCCGGGTTCGCCACCTCACCCAGGTCGAATTCCTGGTGTGAGTCACCCTCCCCCGCAAAGAGCGCTGACACCGGTGATTCGCCGGGATTCTCCAGCAGGGTCGCCGCATCCACCCACCCCAGCCAGGGACCCTGACCGCGGGGCTGCAGGGGTGCGCAGCGCTGGCCCACGGGGAGCACGGCGGCAAAGTACCTCAAGTCCACCCTCTGGTGCACGAAATCGGAAGTCATCCACCGGGCGAGGGGTTTCAACAGCTCTGATCGGAAAACGAACAACCTGTTGGCGAGCACCTCCGCGAAAGAGATGTCCAGGGCGCAGAGCTGCTCACGAGCCAGCATCCAGTCCGCCCCGTCCACGTTCTCCGCCACGACGTCCCCCTCGGAACCCGCGAAGAGCAACCCCGTTTCCACAAAGGCACGGCGCGCCGCGGCCACGACCGAGCGGCGTGACAAGCCGATGTCCTCGGAGCCGAGCCGCTTGGCCCACTCGGTGGGGCCGGGCCCGGACCACACCAATGGCTCGTCGTCGCTGGGTTCCAGGAGGCCGCCCGGGAAGGACAGTTGCCCCAAGGAAGGCCGCTCCGGGCGGTGGATCATGAGGGCCTCCACGCCGTGCTCACCGTCACGCACCACCACTACGGAGGCCGCGTGCCTGGGAGCCGAGCCGTGGATTCCCACACCCCGGTCCAGCCAGGCCAACGCGGCCTTCCGGTGAGCCAGCGGAACGTGAAACAGCCGTTCGGAGGATCCGCGGGCAGCTAGGTCAGCTGAACTCGACAATCAGTTCGACCTCCACGGGCGAGTTCAACGGCAGTACGCTCACGCCCACTGCCGAGCGGGCGTGTCGACCTGCCTCGCCGAAGATGTCCCCCAGGAGGGTCGACGCGCCGTCGATGACTCCGGGCTGGCCGTAGAAATCGGGGGCGGAGGCCACAAAACCGGTCACCTTCACCACCCGGACCACGCGGTCCAGGTCTTCGATCTGCGCCTTCACGGCGGCCACCGCGTTCAGCGCGCACCGCGCGGCCAATTCCTGGGCGCGTGCCGGGCTCACGTGATTCTCGCCCTCGGTCTCACTGACCACCCCGGCGGCGGGCAGAGCGCCGTCGATGAACGGCAACTGGCCGGCCGTGAAGACGTACTTGCCGGAGACCGCTGCCGGGGCGTACGCCGCGACGGGCGCGGCGACCTCGGGCAGGGTGAGACCCAGCTCTGCAATACGGTCATCAATGGAACTGCTCGTTGTCATGACGGGCCCTTTCGGCGCGGATCGATCAGTTCTTGGGTCGCTTGAAATAAGCAATGGGGTTGGTCTGGACCGGTGCATTGACGTTGGCGGCCGGCACATCCGCGGCCTGGGTGCCCGGCAGGACGGTCACCAGCTCCCAGCCGTCGTCACCCCAGTTGTCGAGGATCTGCTTAGTAGCGTGAATCATGAGTGGAACGGTTGCGTACTCCCAAGTGGTCATGGTCACCACCCTAGTGCCAGCCCCGGGTTGTGTCCCTTCACCGGTTCCTGATCACCCCCTGTGACTGTGCTCTCCGGAGCACCCTCGCTTCCAGCCCCGGCTTGTACACTGGCGCAATGGCATCACGCAAGAACTCGGACTCCGAGCCCGCCTCGGTCTTCGGCAATGTTGTGGCTTTCTTCGCCGCCGCAGTCGTCGCAGGCATCGTGGCGGCAGGGCTACTCGTACCCCCCGCAGCAGCAGCCGGCATGGCAGCCAACGCATCCATTGGCTGGTTCAAGTCCCTCCCCGACGAGATGGAGATGGGGCCGCTGTCCCGTTCCTCCACGGTGGTGGCTCGCGACGGAACCAAGCTCGCCACGTTCTTCGCGCAGAACCGAGAACCGGTTGCGCTGGAGGACATGTCCGAGGACATGCAACACGCCATCCTGGCCATTGAGGACCGTGACTTCTACGAACACGGCGGCGTGGACACCGGCGGCATCGTTCGCGCCATGGGAAACAACATCTTGCGCCCCAGCGCCCGCCAAGGCGCCTCCACCATCACCCAGCAGTACGTGAACAACCTGCTGATCGACCAACAGGTGCGCGCCGGCGAACAGGCCAGCACCATTGGAGCGGACAAGGGCGTGGTGGACAAGATCAAGGAGATCAAGCTCGCCCTGTCCATGGAACAAGAAATGTCCAAGGACGAGATCCTGGAGGGCTACCTAAATATCGTGTTGTTCGGTGGGCAGAACTACGGCGTAGAAGCCGCCGCCCAGTACTTCTGGGGGATCCCCGCTTCGCAGCTGAACATCCAGCAGTCCGCCACTTTGGCCGGCATGGTGCAGTCCCCCAACTACTACAACCCGCAGGTCAATCCGGAAGCTTCCGAGCAGCGCCGCAACCTGGTGTTGGACACCATGGTGCAGACCGGTGCCATCACGCAGCAGGAACATGATCAAGCTGCCGCGGCTCCCCTGGACCTGGACATCCACACCAGCAATTCCGGTTGTTCCGCTGCCGCGACCGCGCCCTACTTCTGTGACTACGTACAGAACGAGGTCATGCAGTCCGAGGCCTTCGGTGCAACCCCCGACGAGCGCCTGGCCACCCTGCAGCGCGGCGGTTTGACCATTCACACCACGCTGGACATGAACGCCCAGCGTGCCGCGGAGCGCGAAGTCAACAGGACCCAGCCGCGCGACAACAACCCCGACAACGTCTCCACCGCTCTGGTGTCCCTGGAGCCCAAGAACGGGCACATCGCCGCCATGGCCCAAAACACGTTCTACTCCGGTGAAGAGGGCGCTTCAAACACCACCTACAACTTCAATGTGGACACCACCATGGGTGGTGCGGGTGGTTTCCAGGTGGGCTCCACCTACAAGCCGATCACGCTGGCCCAGTGGATCAACGCCGGCAAGGGTGTGAAGGCGACCATTGATGCACGTCGCACGAATTACCCTGCCGACTACAAGTGGCGGGCTTCCTGCCTGCCCGGCGGAGTGAAGTACGAGCCCGGTGATGACGGAAACGGCCTCTCGTTCCAGAACGCGACGCGCGGCTATGAGCGTCAAATGCAGGTGGACTACGGCCTGTACAACTCGATCAACACTGCGTTGTACGCGATGGCCTCGGATCTGGACCTGTGCGACATCGGAGAAATGTCTGAGGACTTGGGCATCCACGACGGTAAGACCGGTGAGCCGGTGGATACCACCATCTTGTCCTCCTTGCTGGGTGGCTCCGTGGACATCGCACCCATGACCATGGCCCGTGCGTTCTCGGCCTTCGCCAACGACGGCGTGCTGTGCGAGGTTCGTTCCATGACCAAGGTCGAGGACTTCACCGGGAAAACCTACGATATTCCCGCGGACAAGTGTGAACGTGCCATCAAGGAAGAAGTTGCCCAGGGCGTGAACTACACGCTGGAGCAAGTCCTGACCCGAGGTTCCGGCTATCAGCGTGACATCGGTCTGCCCGGGGCTTCCGCGGCCAAGACCGGCACCACCGACAACTCCACCCAGACGTGGATGATGGGTTACACCAAGGGCCTGTCCACTGCGTCCTGGGTCGGTAACTACGAGCTCGGCTCGCGGTCATTGAACGGCCTGTCGATCGGTGGCCGGACGGGAGGTAGCGGCACCGACTGGGTCGATGGTTCCACGTACGCCGGTGAACAGTGGCAGAACTTCATGAACGATGTGGCCCGGGATTACGACACGTCCGAGTTCTCGGATCCGCCGTCCAGTGTGCTCTCCACCAATAAATGAGTTCCATGAGTAGCGGTGCCCGCGCAGCCGCAGTACTGACCGCGGGGATAGCAGCTGCGGGCGCGAGCACCGCCGCGTGGGCGGTGTTCGGGGAGCGGCGTCGGTTCCAATTGCTGCAGGAGAGGGTGCAGGTTTTGCCCGCCGGTTCCAGGCCGCTGCGCATCCTGCACATTTCGGACCTGCACACGGTTCCCGGCCAAGAGACCAAGAAGCGTTTCGTCCAGTCACTGGCGGCGCTGCGGCCGGACCTGGTGATCGACACCGGGGACAATCTCTCGCACCTGCGAGCACTGCCGTATCTGCTGGAGATCTTGGAGCCGTTGTTCGAGTTCCCGGGTGTGTACGTGCCGGGCTCCAACTGTTACTTCGCACCCCAGCCCAAGAATCCTCTCCGGTACCTGTGGCGGACCACGGCCAGCGAAGATCCGGCGGACACCACGCGGTTACCCACCGAAGACATGCACCGCGCATTCGACGCCGCCGGGTGGACAGGCCTGATCAATCGCCACGATCACCTGCGCGTGCGGGACACCGTGCTCGATTTCTCAGGCGTGGACGACCCGCACCTCGCTTATGATCGTCACCCCGGTTTCCCGGAGACACGTTCCGATGACGACGTCGCCACCCTCCGCATCGGCGTGGCGCACGCCCCGTATCTGCGAACCCTGGACCGATTCGTTGAAGACGGCGCGGATCTCATTTTCGCGGGTCACACCCACGGCGGTCAGGTCTGCCTTCCTGGTGGCCGCGCCCTGGTGAGCAACTGCGATCTGGATCCCGCCATCTGTAAGGGTCTGATCGATCACCACGGTGTTCCGGTGAATATTTCCCAGGGGTTGGGCGAATCACGATTCGCCCCCGTGCGATTGTTCTGCCCGCCCCAAGCGGTTCTCATGACGCTCACGGACTGAGCAGCTCTTCCGCGCGGTTGTCGGCCTCTGGTCCTACCATGGGTGTTAGCACCCTCACACCCCGCAGGAGCATCGCATGAGCGCACCCGTCCAGGAACAGTCCAGCACTACCACCGAGCAATTCGTGGCGCAGGTACGCGAGGCGTGCGGCGCGGGATCGGTTGCCGAGAGTGAGCTAGAACGACGGGTTCTGGCCCACGACGCGTCCCACTACCTGCTGCAACCCCAAGCCGTGGTGCGCCCCCGAGATGCTGGGCACGTGGGCCATGTCTTTGCCGCTGCAGCCCGCTACGGAGTGGAACTCACATTGCGCTCGGGCGGTACGTCACTGTCCGGGCAGGCCGTCACCGATCAGGTTCTGGTGGACACCCGCCGTCACTTCCGCGATGTCGAAGTACTGGACGGCGGCGCCAGGGCCCGCGTTCAGCCCGGGGTCACCATCCGTCAGGTCAACGCCCGCCTGGCGCCCCACGGGTACAAGCTGGGCCCGGATCCGGCCAGTGAGGCCGCGTGCACCGTGGGTGGCGTGGTGGCCAACAACTCCTCGGGTATGGCGTGCGGCACCGAGTTCAACACCTACCGCACCCTTGAATCCATGACCGTGGTGCTGCCCTCCGGAACGGTGATCAACACCGCCGATGCGGACGCGGACGCCCGGTTGCGCGCCGCCGAGCCCGAGCTCCACGAGGGGCTGCTCCGGTTGCGGCAACGCGTTGTGGCGAACCCCGAGTCGGTGCGCACCATTGAGCGATTGTTCGCCATGAAGAACACCATGGGTTACGGGCTCAACGCGTTCGTCGATTTCGAAGAACCCGTGCGGATCCTCGAGCACCTCATGATCGGTTCGGAGGGCACGCTGGGTTTCGTGGCCGAGGCGGTGTTCCGCACCGTACCCATTCATCGCTTCGTGGCCACCGGCCTGCTCGTGTTCCCCACGGTGGTGGCGGCCACCAGCTCCGTTCCGCAATTAGTGGACGCCCACTCCGCCACGGTGGAGTTGCTGGACGCCACCTCGCTGAAGGTTTCCCAGCGCACCGGCCAGGCTCCCCCGGTGATCATGGACATTGCCGTGGATCAGCAGGCCGCTTTGCTGGTCGAGTACCAGGCGGATTCGCAAGCCGAGGTGCGGGACCAGGCCCGGGCGGCGTCGTCGTTGTTCGCGGACCTGGGACTCGAAACCCCCGCGCAACTGACCACCGACCCCAAGGAACGCGCCAGTCTGTGGACCGTACGCAAGGGCCTGTACACGACCGTGGCGGGCAACCGGCCGACCGGCTCCAACGCGCTGCTCGAGGACATCGTGGTGCCGGTGCCACAACTGGGTGAGACGTGCGAGGAACTGACCGCGCTGTTCGACGCGCACGGTTACGAGGATTCCGTGATCTTCGGGCACGCCAAGGACGGCAACGTGCACTTCATGCTCAACGAGCAGTTCACTGACCAGGCAAAACTCAAGCGGTACGAACGGTTCACCGAGGACATGGTGGATGTGGTCCTCGATCGCGGCGGCGCACTGAAGGCGGAGCACGGAACCGGGCGCATCATGGCGCCGTTCGTGCGGCGGCAGTACGGCGATGAACTTTACGAGGTGATGATCGAGCTCAAACGCCTGATCGACCCGGAATATCGCTTCAACCCGGGCGTGATCCTCACCGATGACCCCACCGCGTACTTGCGTGACCTCAAGACGGCGCCCACCGTGGAGGAAGAGGTCGACCGCTGTGTGGAGTGCGGTTACTGCGAGCCCGTGTGCCCCTCGCAGAACCTCACGCTCACGCCGCGGCAGCGGATTGCGGGGCGCCGCGAGATCGCGGAGGCGGAGCACGCCGGAAACCAGGCGCTGGCCGCCCGGCTGTCCCGCGAGTACGACTACGCCGGCCTGGACACGTGCGCCGTGGACGGCATGTGCGTGACCGCCTGCCCCGTGCACATCAACACGGGCGACCTGGTGCGTCGGTTGCGCGCGGAAAATCATTCCAGGGTCGCGGATGCCGTCTGGGCGGGTCTGGCGCGGTCCTGGTCCGTGACGGCTCCCGGTGCCGCCTTTGCGTTGTCCGTGGCCAAACGGCTGCCCGCGGTGCTGCCGGTCAGCGCGACCGCGGTGGCGCGGGCGGCTCTGGGCGCGGACAACGTTCCGCAGTACAAGCCTCAACTTCCGGCGGGTGGCCGCTCGCGGGATTTCTTGACGACGTCGCCCGCGGACGTTCCTGCGGAACAGGCCCGTGCCGTGTTCTTCCCCGCGTGCATCGGGGCCATGTTCGGAACGGTCGAGGGCGCCGGCCCGTCCGTGTCGGAAGCTTTCCTGAAGCTGTGCCGGCGGGCGGGCGTGGGAGTGAGCATTCCCGAGGGCATCACGGCCACGTGTTGCGGCACGCCGTGGAAGTCCAAGGGACTACCCACCGGCTACAAGACCATGTCCCACCGCACGCTGGAGACCCTGTGGGAGGCCTCCGATCACGGCCGGCTGCCAGTGGTGTGCGATGCGTCATCGTGCACCGAGGGGTTGGAAACCATGCAGCAGTTGGCGCGGGAGACCGAGAAGTACGCGCCGTTGCGCTTTGTGGACGCCGTGGAGTTCGTCTCGGACCACGTGTTGGATCGGTTGACCGTCTCCGAGCGGGTGCGTTCGGTGGCCGTGCACCCCACCTGTTCCTCCGTGCAGTTGGGCATCAACGACCACTTGATGCGCTTGGCCAACGCCGCAGCGGAGCAGGCGACCGTGCCCTTTGCCTGGGGTTGCTGCGGCTACGCGGGTGACCGCGGCATGCTGCACCCGGAACTGACGGCTGCGGCCACGGCTCCGGAAGCCGCCGAGGTGAACGCCACACACTACGACGCCTACGTCTCTCTCAATCGCACGTGCGAACAGGGCATGACCGAAGCCACCGGCAAGCCCTACGAGCACGTGTTGCAGGTACTCGAGCGTGCGAGCAGGTGACGGGCGGCCGGGTCAGTTCAGAACGGCGCGGTCAAACCTCACGGCGCGGGTGCGGCACGGCTTGGGAGGCGGCCCGCGCCACGGGGACGGCCGAGACGAGGCATACGACCACGCCGACAGCCAAGCACGCGATGAAGCCCCTGACCGGGCCGATCCCGAGGATCTCGCCCACGAACGGGCCCAGCACCGCGAGAACGAACGGCACCGCGAAACCCGTGTAGGTCAGGGTGTAGAAGACGCCGATGAGCGCGCCCAATTCGTGTGGTTCGGCGATGATCTCCACCTCCCGCAAACCGGAAACCATCATGATGCCGTAGCTGCACCCCAGAATGATGGCGGCGGGAACCACCAGGAGTGCGCTGTCCAGCTCGACGGCGATGCCACCGGTCAGCAGACCCACGCTCGCGGTGCCCAGGCCCACGACCGACAACGGCAACCAGCCGTGCGAGGCGAGTCGCGCGGCGACCGGCTGGATGAAGATACCCGAAAACATGCCCACGCCGGAGATCAGGCCCAGGTAGGCGACCGGATACGCGACGTTGTCCGTGACGAAACCCGGGATGCTCGTGAACGCGACCGTGGCCGTGCCGAAGACCCACGGTGCCCACGCGGCGACCGCCCAGAAGAAGCGGCCGGTGAGTGCGATCCGCGGCACCAAAGGTGGCCGCTTGATGCGCCCCTCACCGGGGAACTGCGTTTCGGGGACACCCCACACCAGCGGGACGGTCACGAGGACCAGGGCAATGTGCAGCAGATACGGGGTGACCTGGGGGGCGGGCACGAACTGGGCGAATTGCGCGGCGATCAGGGGTCCTCCACCGAAGCCCGCGGACAGCACGATCGTGGCACGTCGCGGGCCGGCCGCTGGGCGGTCCACGGACAGCTGCTTGATCCACGCGGACCCCGAGGACATGGCCATGCCCACCCCGAAGCCCATGATCCAGCGGCCCACGTACAGCACCCATTCGGGGGCCTCACTACCGGCCGCGAGAATGCCCGAGGCCACAGCGACCAGAATCAGCGCCGACCGCACCACTGCCCGGCGGCCGTAGTGGTCGGAGACGGGACCGAAAATCAGCAACGCGGGCACCAGACCGACAGCGTAAATACCGAACATCGCCGTCACGGAGGCTTCGGAGATGCCGTCCTGATCGCGGTACACCTTGAGCATGGGCGCGAACAGGTTGGTGCCGAACCCCACCGCGAACATTGCGAGTCCCACGCGGATCCAGGTGCGAGAGGTCATGGCGCCGCCTCGGGACGGGGAGTTCTTGTCACCGATGGCGGGCCGCGCAGTCATAGTGGAGACCTTACCTGTGATGCTCGACACTGGAGATAGTGAGTCGTCCACGGGTCGCCCACCATGGCCAAACGTGGATTTCACAATCACACTTGAGTCCCGCTATGCTGGAGCAGTTGTTTGCGGGTACGCCTGCCAACATCGGGATGTGGCGCAGCTTGGTAGCGCGCGTCGTTCGGGACGACGAGGTCGCAGGTTCAAATCCTGTCATCCCGACCAAATTTCCCCTTGTCATCACTGTCCGTGACGGCAAGGGGATTTTTCATGTCCGGAGGCCTCCGTGCGCATCCCGCGGGACTGCCGCGACGAAGAGCAGGTTCCCCAACTGGCCGCCCGGGACGCATCCGCTGCGACGGCTGGCGCGGTCCCGGATCGGCATGTGATGGAATCAACCCATGACTGATCAGCAACGCCGGCGTCCGTTCGCCCAGGTCGATGTCTTCTCCCGCGAGCCCCACATGGGCAATCCGGTCGCGGTGGTGCTCGACGGCACGGATCTCAGCGATCGGGACATGGCCCGGTTCGCCCGGTGGACCAATCTGTCCGAAACCACGTTCGTCCTGCCACCCACCTCGCCGGACGCTGACTACCGGATGCGGATCTGGACCCCCGGCGGCGAACTCCCCTTCGCGGGTCACCCCACGCTCGGCTCGGCGCACGCCTGGCTCCAGGCGGGAAACGCCGCCCGCTCCGGCAATGTCATCGTGCAGGAATGCGCCGCCGGACTGGTCGAGATTCGAGCCACCGACGACGGCGCGCTGACCTTCGCCGCGCCGCCCACCTCGCGGACGGGGAGCTTCGACCCGGCCATGCTCGAACAAGTCACGGCCGGGCTGGGCCTGGATGACGAGGAAATTGTGGCTCATCAGTGGGTCGACAACGGACCGGGCTGGGCAGCCGTTCTGCTCCCCTCCGCCGCCGACGTCCTGGCCATCGAACCGGATTACCCGGCACTGGGAAATTACAAGATCGGCGTGGTGGGCCCCTATCCGGAGGGCAGCCCGCAACAGTTCGAAGTCCGCGCCTTCGTGACCGGCACCGGCGGGTACGAGGATCCCGTCACGGGGAGTCTCAACGCGAGTCTGGCGCAGTGGCTCATGAGAACCGGCCGTGCGCCGTCGTCGTACGTCGCTCAACAGGGCACGGCCATGGGACGCCGCGGGCGTGTGACCGCGACCTCGGACGCCCAGGACACCGTGTGGGTGGGCGGGCACTGCACCACGTGCATCAGCGGATCGGCGCTGCTGTGAGCGACCGGCACAGCGGACCCGGCAAGGGCGAACTGGACCTGATCTTCGATGGCCGCTGCGGCTTCTGCACCCGCGCCGTGGGGTGGGTACGCATCCTCGACCGGCACGGCCGCATCACCACCCACGCGTACCAACAACCGGACGTGCTGGAACGTTTCGGTCTCACCGAATCACAAGCGCACGCGGCAGTTTGGGCCGTGGCTGGCCAGACGAAAACAGCCGGCGCGGCCGCCGTGGCCGCCACCCTGGACACCGCCCTCGGCACACGCATCTTCGGCCGGCTGTATCGCGTCCCGCCGGCGCGAATGCTTCAGGATCGTGTCTACCAGTGGGTTGCCGACCACCGCGGAAAGTTCCCCGGTGTGACTCCGTGGTGCGAGCAGCATCCGGGGCAATGCTCGACCAGAACCACGTAATTACAAGAATGCCCGGAGCTCTCGGGCGGCAGCTTCGGGATCGGCGGCGTCCGTGACCGCCCGAACCACCACGATCCGAGACGCACCACTCTCGAGCACGGACGGCAACCGCTGCGCGTCAATCCCGCCGATGGCGAAGAACGCCTTGTCGCCCGCGTGCTCCGCCGCGTACGTGGGCAGTTCCAGGCCCACGGCCGCTCGGCCGGGTTTGGTGGGCGTCTCCCACACGGGCCCGGTGCAGAAATAATCGAGCCCTTCATCCGCGATGGCGCCGTCCACCTGTTCGCGGGACAGGCACGAACGGCCGATGATCACGTCATCACCCAGTAGCCGGCGCGCCTGCGGGGTGGTGAGGTCGCCCTGTCCCACGTGAAAAACGTCCGCGCCGGTGAGCAGGGCGACGTCCGCCCGGTCGTTGACCGCGAAGAGCTTGCCGTGGTCCCGAGCAACGTCCGCGAGCACCTCGATGGCCCGGATCTCGGCCGCGGCCTCGAGGGTCTTGTCACGCAGTTGGATGATGTCCACGCCGCCCTCGTACGCGGCATGCAGGAATTCCCGCAGGTCGCCGCGGTCTTGCCGCGCGGTGACGCACACGTACAGCTTGGCCTTCGCGAACGCGTCACGCCTGCGGGTTCCCAGATTCTGCTCCTCACTCATGTGGCCATGGTGCCACGGGTCACGGCTACACTGGCAGGTATCGGTCGCACGGCCGGTAGTTCCACGGGAGTCCGCACTTGTTGTCTCGGCAACCACCGCAGCGGGCTGAGAGGGCGTGAGCCGCCGACCGGAAACCTGATGCGGATCATGCCGCCGGAGGGAGTGAAGTGGTACTTATGCCACCCGTTGGTCACCACGGTGCGCCACGGCACGCAGTGGTCGCGGGCGCCGGCCTGATCGGCCTGGCAACCGCTTTCGAATTACGACGCCGCGGGGTTGCCGTGACGCTCGCCGATCCCGAACCTGCCTCGGGAGCCACCTACGCAGCCGCCGGCATGTTGGCTCCCATTGCCGAAACACAGTACGGGCAAGAGGGTCTCTACCCGCTCATGGCCGCCTCGGCCGTGGAGTATCCGGCGTTCATCGAGCGTGTCTCCGCGGCATCGGGACTACCCAGCGGTTACTGCACGGAGGAGACCCTGGTGGTCGGGGCGGATTCCGCGGACGCGCAGAGCCTCCAGGATCTTACGAATCATCAGCGGGCCGCCGGCATGCAGGTGGACAACATCACCGCCCGCGAGGCCCGAAAACTCGAACCCGCTCTCGCACCGCATCTCGCCGCTGCCATCAGGATTCCCACGGATCACCAGGTGGATCCCCGGTTACTCGCGGCCTCGCTGATGCACGCGCTCGATGCGCCCGTCATCGACACACTGAACGGTGCCACCGATCCCGGCCCCGTGCGCTGGTTCCATGCGAGGGTGGACCGGGTTCTCTCGACGCGCGGACCCGAACGCCGGGTGAGCGGAGTGTTCCTGGACGGCGGCGAGACGGTCGAGGGCGACGCGGTGGTCCTGGCGACCGGTCTGAACGCCGGTGACACCGGACAGCTGCCGCCTGACTTGAATTTGCGACTGCGCCCCGTGTACGGCGATGTTCTCAGGCTCCGGGTACCCGATTCGTTGCTGTTGCCGGGCGAGGAGAACCTGATCGCGCGAACGGTGCGCGGGCGGGTCGGCGGGCGGCCCGTCTATCTGGTGCCCCGCGCGGACCGCACGCTGGTGCTGGGCGCAACGAGCCGTGAGGACGGCCGCGACTCGGTGCTGGCTGGCGGCGTGCATCAATTATTGCGGGACGCGCGAGCAATTATGCCCGCCGTGGACGACTGCGATGTCCTGGAAATGATTGCCCGCGCCCGCCCCGGAACCCCGGACGATCTGCCCTACGTGGGGCTGTGTTCCGTGAACGGGCTGATTATCAGCACCGGCCACTTCCGGCA
Organism: Kocuria sp. cx-455; assembly: GCF_057707085.1. Lineage (NCBI taxonomy): Bacteria > Pseudomonadati > Acidobacteriota > Terriglobia > Terriglobales > Candidatus Korobacteraceae > Candidatus Sulfotelmatobacter > Kocuria sp. cx-455. The sequence continues at coordinate 282,134 of NZ_JBYIPM010000003.1, forward strand.
CGGCATCCTACTCACGCCCGTGGCTTCACGGCTCGCCGCCGAACTGGCCACCGGCGAGTTGGACCCGGTCGTCAGCCACGAACGCGACCACGACTTCTTGACCTCGACAGACCCCGCGCGGCATTCTCCCGCGCACCCCGAGATGTAGCAGGTGACGCCATGAATACCGCCCCGCAGGACACCATCCTGGTCAATGGAAACCCCGTACCCCTCACAGAGGGCCTGTCGGTGGCCGATGCCGTGGCCGACCTGACCGGCCGCGACATCACCGCCGCGGGCCGCGCGGCCGACGGCAAGCCGCTGGGCATTGCTGTGGCGCTCGATCACGCGGTGATCCCCCGGGCCCGCTGGTCCGACACCATGCTCGAAGCCAACCAGACCGTGGAAATCGTCACCGCGGTGCAGGGAGGCTGAGATGGCGAGCGATCAGTTGATCATCGACGGCGTGAGCCTGGGCTCCCGACTCATCATGGGCACCGGCGGTCTCACGGATCTGGCGATGTTGGAGCGTGCGCTCCTGGCATCGGGCACCGAACTGACCACCGTGGCGGTGCGGCGTTACGCGCCCGGATCGGGCCTTGGCGCGGGCACCGGCCGCGCCGGCCGGAACGCTGAAGAGGTGGCGCCGCGCAACGGAACCAATGCTGCCGACCACGGGGCCGCGGCGTCGTCGCCACGGGACAGTCTCTACGGAATCCTGCACCGCAACGACATCAAGGTGCTGCCCAATACGGCCGGCTGCTACACCGCCAGGGATGCGCTGCTGACCGCGGAGCTGGGGCGGGAAGCGCTGGAAACGGACTGGGTGAAACTGGAGGTCATTGCGGACGAGGACACCCTGCTCCCGGACGGCGTGGAACTGCTCGACGCCACCGAACAACTCGTGGCGCGGGGTTTCAAAGTGTTCGCGTACACCTCGGACGACCCCGTTCTGGCGCTGCACCTCGAACGGGCCGGGGCCACCGCGGTGATGCCGCTGGGCGCGCCGATCGGAACCGGACTGGGCATTTTGAACCCCCACAACATTGAGCTGATCGCCTCTCGGACGAGCGTTCCCGTGGTGCTGGATGCGGGGATCGGCACGGCATCCGAGGCGGCACTGGCCATGGAACTGGGTTGCGACGCCGTGCTGCTCGCCTCCGCCGTGACTCGCGCCCAGGACCCCGTGGCTATGGCTCAGGCCATGCGGTACGCGGTGGATGCCGGGCGGTTGGCGCGCGGAGCGGGCCGAATCGCACGCCGCACGCACGCTGTGGCGTCGTCACCGATGGCCGGACGGATCGGCACGGGGAATGATACTGCCGGGTCCGCTACCTCTGGAGCTGATGTGCCCCGCGGGGACTGGCCGGCGCCCTCCCCCGTCTCGTCGTCTTCACCGTTGTCCTCACCCGCCCCGTCAGACTCGGAGTCGCACGTTTCATGACCGCACCGTCCCCCTTCCCGCCCCTCGTCGAGCCCGCCCCAGAGCTCAGCCGCGATGAACTCGAACGCTATTCCCGCCACCTCACGCTCCCGCAACTCGGAGTCGATGGCCAGCGGCGACTGAAGAACGCGCGCGTTCTGGTGGTCGGCGCCGGAGGCCTGGGGGCACCCGCCCTGCAATACCTTGCGGCGGCCGGAGTGGGGACCCTCGGTGTGGTCGATGACGACGTGGTTTCCGTGTCCAACCTGCAACGTCAGGTGATACACGGGATGCCCGACATCGGCCGCGCCAAGGTTGATTCCGCCGCTGACGCCGTGGCTCGCCTGAATCCCCTGGTCACCGTCATCACGCACGGCGAGCGCCTGAGCACCGAGAACGCCGTGGAGGTCATCTCCGGCTACGACCTGGTCATGGACGGCGCGGACAACTTCGGCACGCGGTATCTGGTGTCCGACGCCGCCGAACTCGTGGGGATCCCGGTGGTCTGGGGGTCCATCCTGCGCTTCGACGGGCAGGTGTCCGTGTTCTGGTCCGGCCACGGCCCGGTGTATCGCGACCTCTTCGCGGAGGCACCGGCACCCGGTCAGGTTCCTTCCTGCGCCGAGGGCGGCGTGCTCGGCATGCTCCCGGCCACCATCGGGTCGGTCATGGTCACCGAGGCGCTCAAACTGATCACCGGTGTCGGCCGCCCGCTGGTGGGGCGTGTGCTCATCCACGACGCCCTCGCCCAGACCTGGCGCGAACTCACCGTTCTACCGGATCCCGATCGCCCTCCGGTCACCGATCTCTCGCAGGTCGCCGTGGCCTGCGGGGTCCCTCCCGCCGACGACGCCGCCCCCGCCTCCCACGAAACCGTCACCGCCCCGGAGCTGGCCGGGCTGCTGACCTCCCGCTCCCTGGGTGAAACGTCCTTCACGCTGATCGACGTGCGTGAAGACTGGGAACGGGATCTGGTCTCCATCCCGGGATCAATACAGGTCCCGCTGCAGGAAATCCTGGACCGCGGTGTGTCCGCGTTGCCGGATTCGGCGGAGGGCAATGTGATTCTGCACTGCAAGGCGGGAGTGCGCTCCGCTCAGGCTCTCGGTGCATTGCGGGGGGACTACGCGCTGCGGGAGGACACGGTGAAGCACCTGGACGGCGGTGTGCTCGCCTGGATCGACCAGGTGGACCCGTCACTGCCGCGCTACTAACGCTGCCGGCAGTTTCAAGGGAGGCAAATGCGGGATGTGGGCCAGAATTCTGCACTGACCTCACACCAGATTGCGCCGCTGCAGTTACCTCACACCAGACTTCAGGGTGGGAGGGGTTCTGCCCAGATCGACGATATGGAGAGCTTCTCGGGGCCTTAACAGTCACACGTGTCACCATGAAACTGACGGTCGAGTCACTGGGGCCGGCCGTGTCACTGAGGAGAGATCGTGCCCAACACTGAAGTTGCTGCCCCTCGCGTCTATGTGGTCACCGGAGCCGGATCCGGCATCGGTCAGGCCTCTGCCGCTCAGCTCATCGAAGAAGGCCACCGGGTCATCGGCGTTGATCTCAAGAATACGGAAGTGGTCGCGGACCTCTCCACCGAGGAGGGCATCGCCGGGATGGCGGAAGAGATCTCGCAACTGACCTCCGTGGTGGACGGCGTGATCGCCAATGCCGGAACCTCGTTGCAGGCTCCCCTGGACGTGGCCGTCAACTTCTTCGGCGCGGTGGGAACGGTAGAGGGCCTGCTCCCCCTGCTCAACCAGTCGGATGCGCCGCGGGTATGCATCACCGCCAGCGCGGCGTCGTTGCACCCAGCCCATGACGACCTCCTCGAGGCGATGCTCAACGGTGACCGTGCAACCGCCGCAGCGATCGGCGAGCAGCTGGTGGCCGCGGGCGGAATGGCCGGTTATCTCAACTATTCCTCCTCCAAGCAGGCCGTGACCCGCTGGATCCGCAGCAATGCCACCACCGAAGGGTTCGCCGGTGCGGGGATCTCGCTCAACGCCGTAGCTCCCGGTGTGGTCATCACGCCCATGACCGAGCAGCTCTTCGCCACCGAAGAGGGCCGCCAGCAAATGGAGCAGGGCATGCCCTCTCCCCTGAACGGTCCGGCCCGCGCCGAGGACATCGCCGCCGCCATCTGCTTCCTGACCTCCACCGCAGCCGGCAAGATCACCGGTCAGGTGTTGTTCGTGGATTCCGGCTACGACGCACTGACCCGCGGCGACTCCTCCTGGTGAGCCGCACGGCCGCCCGATCCGTCGCGGGCGGCCCTGCGGATCAACCCAGCAGGATCACGTCCAGGGTGCGGGGACCGTGGACGCCCTCCACTCGTTCCAACTCGATGTCCGATGTGGCGGACGGGCCGGAAATCATGGTGGTGGGTGCGGTCGGTTCCACCCGCGCCATGGCTTCCGGGACCAGTTCCACGATCGAGTCCAACGGCACAATGCAAATGTGGTGATCCGGAACCAGCGTGATGGCGCGGCGGCCCTCATCCGGGCGACCGGACAGGAAGATCGTCCCCGTCTGCGCGCAGGACACCGTGGAGGATGTCACCACCGCATCCACCTGGTTCAGTTCCCGCACACTCAGAGCCGACGCCTTACGGGCATCATTGGGATCCATGATCACACGGCGGGCGGCCGTGTCCTCCGGTAGGAACGCCGTATCGAATCCCTCCGGAATCACGTAGCGAGCCGATGCGCCCAGTTGGGTTGCGATGCGCTCGGCCACGGACTCCGCCGTTTCACGAAATACATTCGCCTTGTAATCGAGCAGCCGGTCCTCGAGCATCTCCACGATCTCCTCGCGGGACAGCTCCGACGTCTTCCGGTAGGCGCGCGGCGTCTCCGGCACAACCGGCTGGTCGGTCAGTGCGCCGCGGATGCGGGCCAAGATCTCGGTTTTGGCGTCCGCGTTCATCGCTGCGCTCCGTCCTGATCGTTGTTGCCGTTGCTGGACTGGGGCGGCTCGGTCGCGGGCCCGTCCGCAGAACCGTCGCTGGGGTCGGAAGCGACCACGCCGTCCTGGGCCAGCCGCTGCTCGGTCTCACCTTCGTGCTTCTTCCACCAGTTGCGGAAGGACTGCTTGGGCGGTTCTGGAACGTCACGCTGGTCGGTCCAACCACCCACCACACCGGGCAGCCAACCGATTGCATGATCACGACCCGCAACCACACGACCCAGCGGCAGGCCCTTTTCCGCAAGTGACATCCGCTTACCCGAGGACATCACGAACGAGGCGCCCTTCATCATGGCGTCCATTTGCGTGGGGATCTTCCGGGCCGGCGCGGACTGGGCGATCTTGCGCCCGGCGGATCGCACGGATGCAACTACGTCACTCGCGGCTCCGCGGGTGGCGGCGCGCGGTGTCCGCGAGCCCGGATCGGTGCGGTCGGAATCCGCATGACCCGTCAGTGCTTTCTCCGACCGCCAGTCGTCCGCAGACTCCGTTGCGGGGTCGTGCGATACGGGAGCCGCAGCGGCGTCGTCCTGGGTGCGTTGACCGTGCTGGGTGCGAATATCCTCGTCGCGCAGGTGCACCAGGATGTCCGGAATGTTGATCTTGACCGGACACACCTGGTAGCACGCGCCGCACAGGGAGGAGGCGTACGGCAGGGAGGCGTTCTTCTCGGACGTGATGCCGGTGAGCTGCGGCGAGAGGATCGCGCCAATGGGCCCCGGGTACGTGGAACCGTAGGCGTGACCGCCGGCGTGCTCGTACACCGGGCACACGTTGAGGCACGCGGAGCAGCGGATGCAATGCAGCGCCGAACGGCCGTCCGGGTCGGACAGCACCGCGGAGCGACCATTGTCCAACAGGACCACGTGGAAATTCTGCGGCCCGTCACCCGGTGTCGCCCCGGTCCACAGCGAGGTGTAGGGGTTCATCCGCTCGCCGGTCGAGGAGCGCGGCAGCAACTGGAAGAAGACTTCGAGGTCCTCGTAGGCCGGCAACAGCTTCTCGATACCCATCACCGTGATCAAGGTGTCCGGCAGGGTCAGGCACATGCGCCCGTTGCCCTCGGACTCGACCACGGACAGCGTGCCCGTCTCGGCAATGCCGAAGTTCGCACCGGAGATCGCCACGCGCGTGGTCAGGAACTTCTCTCGCAGATGCTGCCGGGCAGCCTCCGCTAGAACGCGCGGTTCGCTCGTGAGCTCGTCCGTGGCTCCGGGCATTTCGCGGCGGAAGATCTCGCGGATCTCCTCGCGGTTCTTGTGGATCGCCGGGACCAGGATGTGCGAGGGCTTGTCGCGGCCCAGCTGCACGATGAGCTCCGCCAGGTCCGTTTCGGTCGCGGTGATGCCGTGTTCCTCGAGATGAGCGTCCAGGCCGATTTCCTGAGTGGCCATGGACTTGACCTTGATGACATCCGTGGTGCCGGTTTCCCGCACGAGCTCGGTCACGATCCGGTTGGCCTCGTCCGCATCACGCGCCCAGTGCACCACGCCGCCGCGGGCCATCACGTTCTGTTCGAATGCCTCGAGGAGCTCGGGCAGGTTGGCCATCACGCGTTCCTTGATGGCCGATCCGGAATCGCGCAGTTGCTGCCAGTCCGGAACCTCGCCCACCACGCTGGCCCGTTTGCCGCGAATGGTGTGGGTTGCGTGCCGGATGTTGGCGCGCATCTGATCGTTCTTGAGTTCTTCCTTGGCCGCCTTGGGGAATGCGACCTGCGCGTGCAGATTGCCCTGCCCGTGCACGGGTCGCACCGCGGGCATGCCCAGATCGGTGATACTCATCGGTTACCTCCAGCGTGCGACGCCGCCCGCGCACCCTGCGCGGGGATGGACAGTTCCACGGGGCCCTCCACCACGAGTGGGTTCTCCTTGGTGGAGGCCAGGATCTCCACGAGGTGCACGGTGCGCACCGGGGCTTTCCACTTGGACGCGGCACCACTCAGGTGCATCAGGCAGGACGAGTCACCGCCGGTGCACAGAGAAGCACCCGAGGTTTCGATGTTGCGCAGCTTGGCCTCGGCCATGGCACCGGAGACGTCCGGGTTCTTGAAGGAGAAGGTGCCGCCGAAACCGCAGCATTCCTCCGCGTCCGGCAGCTCGCGATAGTCGATACCGCCCACGGACTTCACCAGGTCCTTCTGTCGGTCCCCCAGGTTCAGCAGGCGCATGCCGTGGCACGAGGGGTGATAGGTCACGGTTTCCGGGAACCAGGAGCCGAGCTGCTCGGCGGCATCGGTCACGCCCAGCACATCGATCAGCAGTTCGGAGAGTTCATACGTGGTGGCGGCGACATCCGCGGCCTGTTCGGCCAGCACGTCGTCCCCGCACTTTCGCGCGACCATCGGCTGCTGGTGGCCCAGCGACGCGACGCACGAGCCGGACGGCGCCACGGCCACGTCGTACTCGACCTCGGTGAAGGCCTTGACGTGATTGCGGATCACGGGCAGGGCGTCCTCGAAGTAGCCGCTGTTGACGTGCATTTGCGAACAGCAACCTTGTCCTTGGGGAAATACCACCTCGTGGCCGAGCCGCTCCAGAACGCGCACGGTGGCCAGCGCAACCTTGGGATACATAGCGTCCACGATGCACGTGGCGAACAGTGCGATTCTCACAACCTTGATCTCCGATACCTCTGGCTCCTGTGGTCTGACCATGCTAGGTGAGTGAACGCGATCACACAACCAGGCTTATCGTGTCAGCCCCGCGGAGGCGCGTCCGAACTGACTGTGCAGTGTGACGAGGATCATGTATGCTTCGTGGTCTGACCATAGTGGTCGGACCATATGAACGGACCCACCGGAGCCCGCAGGAGACAGCGTGACCACATTTACCGCCATGACCGACGCCGTGGGTGGCAGTGTGGGACTTTCAGCCCTGGTGGGCTGCATCCCTCTGCTCACCTTTTTCGTGATGCTGTTGGCCTTCAAGACCAGCGCCCACGTGGCCGGCCTCACCGCGCTGGGTGCCGCGCTGCTCGTGGCGATCTTCGGTTTCAACATGCCGGCCCAGCTCGCCGCACTGAGCGCCACGCAGGGTGCCGTGTACGGCCTGTTCCCCATCGTGTGGATCGTGGTCATGGCGCTGTGGTTCTACCAGGTCACGGTATTGTCCGGGCGCTTCGAGGACCTGCGCACCATCTTCGACACCATTGGCGGCGGTGACCTGCGTATCCAGGCCATGCTGATCGCGTTCTGCTTCGGCGGTCTGCTGGAGGCCCTCGCCGGTTTCGGTGCGCCCGTGGCCATTACCGCGACCATGATCCTGGCGCTGGGCCTCAAGCCGCTCAAGACGGCCACTGTGGTACTGATCGCCAACACCGCGCCCGTCGCGTTCGGCGCGATCGCCATTCCCATCACGACCGCCGGCGTGCTCACGGGCCTGAACCCGGCACACATTGGTGCCGTGGTCGGTCACCAGGCCCCGTTCTTCGCGTTCGTGGTTCCGTTCTTCCTGCTCATGATTGTCGACGGCGTACGTGGCCTCAGGCAGGCCTGGCCCGCTGCGCTGGCCGTGGGCGGCACCTTTGCCATTGCCCAGTGGTGGTGCGCCACACACTTCTCCTACGAACTCACGGACGTGGTGGCATCCCTCGCGGGCCTTGCTGCGGCGGTGATTCTCATGCGCTTTTGGAAACCCAAGGGCGCCGAGGAAGTTCGTGCGGATCTGGGCATCGATCGGCCCCAGAGCGTGGACGGCCTGACGCCGGTGCGCGCCTGGATGGCAGTGCTGCCCTACATCCTGGTGGTCGCGGTCTTCGGTATCGCCAAGTTGTGGACCTGGGGCGTCAATGTCCCCCAGGCTCTCGCAGCGACCGATATCAAGATCCCCTGGCCGGGCCTGCACGGTCACCTGTTGAACTCCGCCGGTGAGCCCATTTCTGGTTCCGTGTACAACTTCCAGTGGCTGTCCAGCCCGGGCACGCTCTTACTGATCTCCGGCTTGCTGGTCGCCATCATCTACTCGGTGTTCAATAATCACGGCCGCTTCAAGCTCACCGTGGGCAACGCACTCGCCGAGATCGGCCGCAGTGCATGGAAGATGCGTTTCTCCGCTCTGACCATTGCCTCCGTACTCTCCCTCGCCTACGTCATGAACTTCTCCGGCCAGACCATTTCCATCGGAACGTTCGTGGCCGGCCTGGGTGCGGCGTTCGCGTTCTTCTCTCCGGTGCTGGGCTGGGTGGGCACCGCCGTGACCGGTTCGGACACCTCCGCCAACGCGCTGTTCGCCAACCTGCAGAAGACCGCGGCCTTGGAATCCGGTCTGGACCCCTACTTGATGACCGCGGCCAACACGTCCGGTGGCGTGGTGGGCAAGATGATTTCACCGCAGTCCCTGGCTATTGCCGCAACCGCGGTGAGCATGCAAGGTCAGGAGTCCAAGATTTTCCGTTCGGTGATTCCATGGTCCATTGGCTTGCTGCTCGCGCTGTGCTGCCTGGTGTTTCTGCAGTCCAACGTGCTCGCCTGGATGCTTCCCGCGGCATAGACTTGACGATGCATAAACCGCCCGCCACTCGTGCATCACGGGTGACGGGCGGTTTTCTTTCAACAACCCGCAGGAGGACCACATGGTTTCCACCCCCGCTTACACGGTGGTGTTGAACTGGCTCGAGGAGCAGTTGCGCGATGGGAAGATTCGCGTGGGTGACAAACTCCCTGCGGAACGAGCGTTGGCGGAGCACTTCTCCATTTCTCGCGCGTCGGTACGTGAGGCCATCCGCATCCTCGACGCCATGGGGCTGTTGCGTTCGGGCACCGGCTCCGGTTCCCACGCCGGCGCCACGGTGATTTCCGAACCTTCCGCCGCCCTCGGCTGGGCCCTCCGCATGCACATTGCCACCCAGGCGCTACCGGTCAAGGACGTTGTCACCACACGTCTCATGTTGGAAACCCAAGCGGCGTGGGATGCGGCGTCGGGTGACAACGATGATCACACGGACCGGGACGCCATTCTGACCCAGGCCCACGACATGCTGGACCGCATGGACGACCCCGCCATGCCCAACGATGAGTTCCACGCCCTGGACGCCCAGTTCCACCTGCTCCTGACCTCCCTGGCGGGTAACGTGGTGCTGGAGACCGTCATGGTGTCGCTGCGTGACGCCACCATTGGCTACGTTCAAGAAACCGTGGCCACCTTGGAGGACTGGGCAAGTATCCGTTCCTCGTTGCAGACCCAGCACCGTGGCATTCTCGCGGCCGTCACCGAGCGCGACGGCAAGCGAGCAACCCGATTGTTGCGCGATCACATCAACTGGTTCTACAGCTTGGTGCCGCGCACCCAGAATCCATCGCGGTAGCCTCACAACGTGCGGCAGCAGAAATGCGGCCCCTCCTAGTCGAGAGGGGCCGCATCTTACTTCTACGGTGCTGACGCGACGGGAGTCTCGGAGCATCACGCAAGGTGATCCAAGTCTTCCGGAGCTCTAACCGGGGAGGGCCAAACAAGACCCCCGCCGCGAGTTCAGCGTGACCCAGGCATATATTGGCGGCACCGTACACTTGCTGCCTCACCCAAGAACCTGAGCCGGTGAACACTTCTTTCGTCGCGTTCATGTACTACTGTGCCGCACCGCACCGCCGGGTGAACATGGCCAAATGGCCAGAGTTGAGGCCCCCGACCTGTGAAAAGCCTGTGAACCAATTCACCGGGTGAGATCTTCGGTCAGTTCCGGCTTCACCAAGCCGCTTTGGATACCCGCGATCAACACCTGGACCCGGTCCCGAGCGCCGAGTTTGTCGCACAGTTGCGACACGTACGCCTTGACGCTTCCGTGAGAGACTTTCATCTTCTCCGCGATCTCGTTGTTGTTGAGTCCCTTGGCGATCCACCGCAGGGTGTCCAGTTCGCGGGCCGTCAGCTCCGGGACGTAGGACTGCCGACTCGCCGCGCCGTATGACTCCACCGGAGGGGTATTGGTCGGTTCATTCCAACTTTTGCGTACCGAGGGGACCGGCACATCACCCAGCACATTGTTCGCCAATGAATTCGCCACGGACTGCGACAGCGTCATTTCATCTTCTCGTACCTGCAACACTGCAGAAACTATTTCTTCATGGCGAGCATCTTTAACCAAATATCCGGAGGCCCCCGCCCGAAGTGCTGGCACGACATACTCGAGCGTAGAAAAAGTGGTGAGTGCGAGAACTTTGCTGCGGGGCGCCTGGTGGACGATTTGCGCGGTGGCCTCGATCCCGTCCATTCCGGGCATCCGGATGTCCATGAGCACTACATCGGGATCCAGCTCCAAGCACATTTGAACGGCTTCGGCTCCCTCGGACGCTTCACCCAAGACCTGGAATCCTGGCTCGGCATCAAATAGATTTCGCAGTGCATCGCGCATGAGCGGGTGGTCATCGACCAACATAAGGGTGCACGAATCCATATTCTGATCATAAACTGATCCCATGAACTCACCTCACACCATGTCCCCCCGCCATACTGACCAAACCGGAGCCGCAAAGAGTTTCAAGCAGGCTCTCGCAGCGACTCTGATTGCTTGCTCCCTGTTGTTCACCGTGGGGGGCCCCGCGTTGACCGCTCAGCAGGGTGCCGCCGAAAAGGGCCCGGGCAGCGCCCTTTGCCGTTACATCCCCCAGCTCTGCGGCGGGTGGTAATCGCCACACCGACCGGATCTACCTCCGTGCGGGAGGGCTTCAGCCGCACCAGTCCACTGCCTGTCTGGCTTCGCGTCACATTGGTTCTCTTCGCTGCAATTGGACTTTTTGACGATCTCCGAGCACTAGACCCGGCGACATATGCTGCATCCACGATGATTCTCGTGGCCGTTCAGATGACACTCGGCTACGTGTCGTTGGCTCTGATTGCATGGCGACCGGGCGTTGCAAGTGCATTGATGCCAGTTCCTCTGGTTCTGGCGCTGCTTACCCACAACTACGCCTCCACCCTTATTTGCGCGGTGATTGTCACGGTGGCCACCGTGAGCATGTTGCCACGCCTGTTGACCATGGTCTACAGCTTGGCCCTCGCAGCCTGGACCATCACGGCCGTCGTGGTGGAAAGCACCACGGACGCCCTGTGGATCATGGGAACACCGTTGGTGGTCGGGGTGATGATCGGCGTAGCCCTACGGTTTTTGGTCATCCAGCATCGGGAGAACAAGGCTCGCTTGAGAAGTGTGGAGGCCGCACACCAGCAGCTGCGTGAACAGGAACGCCTGGAACTCGCCCGTGACCTCCATGACGTGGTGGCTCACGAACTCACTCTCGTGACCATGCAGGCTGCGGGTTCCCACCGGCAGGAGGATCCCGCAGTACTGCACGAGACCATCTCCACCATCGAGAACGCGGCCCGGTCCGGCCTCCAAGAACTGCGCACCCTGCTGCACATTCTGCGCGAGTCTCCGGGGGCCGTGACCAGGAACGACAGCTCATCCGGTCTGACCACCGGCTCCTTGAAGAACCTGATGGCTTCCCTCAGTGCGAGTCTCAGCGCAGCCGGCTTCAGGGTCACCGTGAACGCCCATGACGGTTTCGACAAGCTGCCCACCACCGTGCGCGGCACCGCAGCGCGCATTCTGCAGGAAGCTACTACCAACATCATTAAGTACGCGCCCGCCGGTTCGGACTGCCTGTTGTTCCTCGCCCTGGATACCAACGTGATGCTCATCCGTACGGAGAACCAGCTCCAGCACTCCTACGAGGTCGGTCCTGACGAATATCCCCTCACGTCCGGCTACGGGCTGCACGGCATCCAGGAGCGCGTGGCGCTGCTCAACGGGGATGTCACCTATGGACCGGACAACGGTCGCTGGGTCTTGGACGTGCGGATCCCGTTCGCCAATGCGTGAGCCAGCGGCGCCCCTCTCCGGTGATCACGCCGCACGAGCCGTCCGCCGTGTGGTGCTCGCGATGCCATCCGGGAGGGTGTTGTCCTACGGCGATCTCGCCGAACTCGCCGGGCTGAGTTCCCCGCGGTTGGCCGCTCGCATCCTCTCGCGCGGTCTCGCCGGTGACGACGTCGCCTGGTGGCGGATCGTGCGCGCGGACGGTTCCCTGCCGGATCACCTCCAGATCGCGGCACGCGAGCACTACCTGGCGGAAGGAACCCCGCTCAAGAACTCTGATGCCCACCTCGTACAGGTGGCGATGCAAACCGCACGCTGGGACGACCCCCCGGAATTCTTCTCGGACCCAAGGCAGTGAACACCCCGTGTGGAAAGCCCCGGCCTCAGTACTCCGCGGGACCCGCGACCTCGAAGAACGGGCCCTTGGGCTCGAACACCCGCCCGGTGAGCCGCTCGTAGGCTTCCACGTACCGCGCGCGTGTCTTCTCGACCACGTGTTCGGGAAGTTCCGGAACGGGGCCGTTACCGTCCCACCCGGACTCCTCGGAACGCAACCAGTCACGGACGTACTGTTTGTCGAACGAGGGCTGCGCTTGACCCGGTCTGTAGGTCTCCGCATCCCAGAAGCGGGAGGAGTCCGGGGTCAGAACCTCGTCACCCAGTGTGATGGCACCTCGGTAGGAGTCCAGCCCGAACTCCATCTTGGTGTCGGCCACGATGATACCGCGCTCGCGTGCAATCTCCTCGGCCTCCGAATAAATGGTCAGCGACAGCTCACGTAAGCGGTCCGCCACTGCGTTACCCACCACATCGGACATTTCCCGGAAGGTGATGGGCTCATCGTGTTCACCCAGCTCGGCCTTACCGGTCGGGGTGAACATGGGGCTCTCCAGCCGATCTCCGTCCCTCAGCCCCTCGGGTAACTCCACGCCGCAGATCGATCCCGTTGCCTTGTAATCCTTGAGGCCCGAGCCGGTGAGATAACCGCGCACGATGTTCTCGACCGGGAACATGGACAGGTTTTTGCAGATCACCGCACGGCCGCGCACCGATTCGTGAACGTCGGTCGTGAGAATGTGATTGGGGATGCCCGTGAGCTGCTCGAACCACCACAGGGACAACTGATTCAAGATGATGCCCTTGTCCGGGATCTCGGTGGGCAGCACCTGGTCGAACGCGGAAATCCGGTCACTCGCGAGCACCAGGACGGACCCGGCGCGGTACTCGGCGTTGTCGTGGATGGCAACCCCGGTGGCCCGCAGGCGGGATTCGTCCGGTACATACAGTTCGCGGACCTTACCCGTATAGGCGTGCTTCCAGCCGGGAATCTCGGGCGGTACGGAATGCTCACTCATGCTTGTTCCTCAGCTGTGGTCGGGAGCGTGACGCGCCCCTCGGCGGCAGCGAGCGCAATGTCACCGCGGTAATGCCCACCGGGGAGGGAGATCAATTCCATTCCACGATAACCACGCTCGCGAGCTTCTTGGAGATCTGCACCGTGGGACACCACGGCCAGCACGCGGCCACCGGCGGAGACAATGTCTCCCGCGGTGTCGGCGGCGGTGCCCGCGTGGATCACGTGGGTCTCGGCCACGGAGTCGATCCGGTCCAGACCACTGATGGGATCACCCTTGCGCGGAGCTCCGGGGTAGTTCTGCGCCGCGAGCACCACGGTCACCGACGCACCGGGCTTCCACTGCAGGGCTCGGTCCTCGGAGAGGCGGCCGGCGGCGGCGTCGAGCATGAGCTCGCCCAGCGGGGACTCGAGCATGGTCAGCACGGACTGGGTCTCGGGGTCTCCGAAACGCGCGTTGAATTCAATGACCTGTATGCCGCGCCGGGTGGCCGCGAGGCCGCAGTAGAGCACACCCACGAAAGGTGTGCCGCGGCGTCGTAATTCAGCCACCACGGGGCGGGCCACACGCTCCACGACCTCGTCCGTGAACCCCTCGGGCAGCCAATCCAGGGGCGTGTACGCCCCCATGCCGCCCGTGTTGGGGCCCTGATCGTTGTCGCGTACGCGTTTGAAGTCCTGCGCGGGGAGCAACGGAACCACGCGCTCGCCGTCCGTGATGACGAACAAGGAGACCTCGGGGCCGTCCAGGAACTCCTCGATCACCACGGCGCCGCCAGCCTCGATGCACTCACGAGCGTGGGCCTCCGCGCGGTCGGTGTCGCTGGTGACCACCACGCCCTTGCCCGCGGCCAGGCCGTCGTCCTTGACCACGTGCGGCGCGCCGAACTCCGCGAGCGCCTCGCGGACCTCTGCCATGTCGGAGGTGGCCACGGCGCGTGCCGTGGGGACGTGGGCGGCGGCCATGATCTCCTTGGCGAACGCCTTGGAGCCCTCGATGCGCGCGGCGTCCTTGGAGGGCCCGAACACCGCGAACCCGGCTCCGCGCAGGGCATCGCCCACGCCCGCGACCAACGGGGCCTCCGGGCCCACCACCACGAGATCCGCGCGCAGTTCACGAGCCAGCTCGGTGACCGCTCGGGGGTCCTGGGCGTTCACGGCGTGCACGGGAACGTCCCGGGCGATCCCGGCGTTACCGGGTGCGGAGTGAACTTCGCTGACCTTGGGATCTCTCAGCAGGGACTTGATTATCGCGTGTTCTCGGCCGCCTGGGCCCACCACCAAAACCTTCACGTGCTCAGCGTATCGGCACGGGGTGCACCTACTCCAACGTTTCCCGTGATCACGCTGACATACTGGGGTGCATGCACACTTTCAGTTCTGAACAGGCCGTTGATCTCGCAGAGGTCGAGCGCAGCGGGTTCGTGGAGTCCCGGCATCGCGGCTCGGCCGTGGTCCTAGCCCCGGACGGTTCCGTGGCCCTGTCCTTGGGCGCCCCGGACGAACTGATCTTCCCCCGTTCCACGCTCAAACCGTTCCAGGCCATTGCGTCCATGAAGGCCGGCGCCCCGCTGCGTGGAGATCAGGTGGCCATCGCCGCCGCCTCCCACACGGGCACCTTCGATCACCTGGATGCGGTCAGCTCCATCCTCAAAGCAGCAGAGCTGACCCCGGACGCACTGCAGTGCCCCCAGGACTGGCCGCAGGACGAGGACACCCGTGCCTGGTTGATCCGCACCGAGCGCGGCAAGAACCGCATGTGCATGAACTGCTCCGGCAAGCACGCGGCGTTCCTGTGGGCCTGCGTGGTCAACGAGTGGCCCCTGGACAGCTACCTGGATCCGCAGCATCCGCTGCAGCAGCTCGTGATCGAGACCATCGAGAATTTTTCCGGCGAACGGGCCCAGCACGTGGGCATCGACGGCTGCGGGGCACCGCTCACGGCGCTCACCCTGACCGGGCTGGCCCGCATGTACTCCACGCTGGGTCGCGCGGCACGCAACATTCAGGCGGACGCCCGCGCCGCTACGGTGGCGACCTCCATGCTCGACTATCCCGAGTACGTCCAGGGTCCCGGCCGCTCGAACACCGTGATCATGGAGGAGCTGGACGTGATCACCAAGCTCGGCGCGGAAGGCGTGCTGGGCCTGGGAACGCGGGGTGGTTGGTCCGTGGCCATCAAGATGCTCGACGGCTCGTCCCGCGCCAACGCGCTGGTGGGCCTCACACTCCTCGCTCAGGTGGGTGCCATTTCCACCGGGGACGCCGCTCGCGTCCTGGACAAGGTGCTGCGCCCCATTACCGGGGCCGGGAAACCCGTGGGTGCCATTAAGCTCGCGCGTCCCGTGCTGGACCTGCTCGGCTGACCGGCTCCGCTCGACGGATCCCCAGCCAACGAATCGCTACTACTTCTGGAGGCATCGCACCGTGAGCGTGCGTCGCAAGGTCAATCCCGCGGACGGCACCCTAGCCCTGGCCCGGTGGCGCCAGGACCCCGATGCGTCACCGCGCAAGACCACGGCCTTGGCCGTGCGCTACTGCTTGGAAGAACTGGCCACCCGCGCCGAAGGAAACTCCGTTGAAGTGCGGGTACCCCCCTTCGGCGTGACCCAGTGCATGGCCGGACCCCGCCACACCCGCGGCACACCCCCGAACGTGGTGGAAACCGATGCCCTCACGTGGCTGCGCCTCGCCACCGGCCAACTCGATTGGGCGAGCGCCGTGGCGGACGGCGCGGTGGCGGCGTCGGGAACCAGAACCGACCTCTCCGACTGGCTGCCGCTGTTCGACTGAGGTGAGTGCCAGCAGATCCCCGGCGCTCACCGGCCCGCGAATACCGCGGGCCGGTGAACCCGCGATAGCCTGGCACCCATGAGTTCCGTGCCCAACAACACCCCCGAGTCTGCTTCCCCCGAGCCTTCGCGCAAGGAACGGATGACCATCCGCCGGGCCCCCAATCTGCTCGCCTTCCTCATCACGGGGATGATTCTGGGCGCGGTCGCGGGCTTTCTGTTCGGGCTCCTGGGCCCGGAGTCCCAGTACTACACGCGCGGCGCGATCGTGGGATTCTTCCTGGTCATCGGCCTTCTGATCGGCGCGGCGGCGGGCTCGGTGGTGTCATTGATCATCGACCGCCTTTCGGTCAAACGCCGCCGCAATGTCACCGCGCAGATTGATGACGTGCGCGAAAGTCGTGACCGCCCCGGATCGTGAGACACTATTGTGGTGGTTCGATCCGATGGAAAACTCACTCATGACCTCTTGCCCGGTGAAAAAGGCCCCCAGGACGCATGCGGCGTTTTCGGCGTGTGGGCCCCCGGCGAGGACGTAGCCAAACTTACGTACTACGGGCTGTACGCGTTGCAGCACCGCGGGCAGGAGTCCGCGGGCATTGCCACGTCCGATGGTGACCGGATCTCGGTCTACAAGGACATGGGGCTGGTGTCCCAGGTCTTTGACGAGACCACGTTGAACACGCTCCAGGGGCACGTGGCCGTGGGCCACTGTCGCTACTCCACCACGGGTGGGTCCCACTGGGCCAACGCGCAGCCCACCCTGGGTGCCACCCCGCACGGAACGGTGGCGCTGGCCCACAACGGCAACCTGACCAATTCCGCCGAACTGCACGACCAGCTCATCGACAAGTCGGGTTTCCCGTCCCGCGGTGAAATGGCCCAGGGCAACACCACGGACACCGCGCTGATCACGGCGCTGCTGGCGGAGCACCCTCACGGGTCCCTCGAGGACGCCGCCATGCACCTGCTGCCCAAACTCACCGGCTCCTTCTGCTTGTCCTTCATGGACGAAACCACGCTGTACGCCGCTCGCGACCCCCAGGGCATCCGCCCACTGGTGCTGGGTCGTTTGGAGCGCGGCTGGGTGGTCGCGTCCGAAACGGCTGCCCTGGACATCGTGGGCGCATCGCTGGTGCGTGAAATCGAACCCGGTGAATTCATTGCCGTGGACGAGAACGGCCTGCGAACCCGCCGCTTCGCGGAGGCCAAGCGCGCCGGTTGCGTCTTCGAGTACGTGTACCTGGCCCGCCCGGACACCACCATCAACGGGCGCTCGGTCTACGAATCCCGCGTGGAAATGGGCCGCCAGCTGGCCCGCGAACACGCGGTCGACGCGGACCTGGTCATGCCCACCCCCGAATCCGGGACCCCGGCCGCTATTGGCTACGCGGAAGCCTCCGGCATCCCGTTCGGTCACGGGCTGGTCAAGAACTCCTACGTGGGCCGCACGTTCATCCAGCCCTCGGACACCATCCGCCAGCTGGGCATCCGGCTCAAACTGAACCCGCTGCGCTCGATCGTGGCCGGTAAGAGGCTGATCGTGGTGGACGACTCGATCGTGCGCGGCAACACGCAGCGCGCACTGGTGCGGATGCTGCGCGAGGCCGGGGCTGCGGAAATCCACATCCGGATCTCCTCACCGCCCATCAAATGGCCGTGCTTCTACGGCATTGACTTTGCCTCTCGCGCGGAACTGATCGCCAACGGGCTTGCCGTGGAGGACATCCGGGCATCCCTGGGTGCCGATTCGCTGGGGTACATCTCCCATGACGGCATGGTCGAAGCCACCAAGCAGCCCCGGGAGATCCTGTGTACGGCATGCTTCTCCGGCATGTACCCCACTCCCCTGCCCGAGGCCGACAGGCTCGGCAAGGCCGTTCTCGAAGCTCCGGGCAGCACGGCACCGCCGGCGAAGCTGCGCGAGCCGAACCAGACCGTACCCCAGATCCCTGCCACCCAGGAGAACAGCGCATGAGCAACATCCAAGACGGCGCCGGTGCCCAGTCCGTGACCTACGCGAGCGCCGGAGTGGACGTTGAAGCCGGTGACCGCGCCGTGGAACTCATGAAGTCTGCGGTCAAGGCCACTCACTCGTCCAACGTGATCGGTGGCGTGGGTGGATTCGCCGGGCTCTATGACGTCTCGGAACTCACCACGTACCGCAAACCGTACCTGGCGACCTCCACGGACGGCGTGGGCACCAAGGTGGCCATTGCCCAGAGCCTGGACATCCACGACACCATTGGCTGGGACCTGGTGGGCATGGTCGTGGACGACATCGTGGTGGTGGGCGCCAAACCGCTGTTCATGACCGATTACATCGCCACGGGCAAGGTGGTTCCCGAGCGTATCGCTGACATCGTGCGTGGCATTGCGGCCGCGTGCGACGCCGCCGGGACCGCCTTGGTCGGTGGCGAGACCGCCGAGCACCCGGGCCTGCTGGCTCCGGACGAGTACGACGTGGCCGGAGCGGCCACCGGCGTGGTCGAGGCGGATGAGTTACTCGGACCGGACCGTGTGCGGGCCGGTGACGTGATCATCGGCATGGCTTCCTCCGGCATCCACTCCAACGGGTACTCCCTGGTGCGCCGGGTGATCAATGTGGCCGGCTGGCAGCTGGAACGTCAGGTCTCCGAACTCGGTCGCACCCTGGGCGAGGAACTGCTCGAGCCCACGCGCGTCTACACCGCCGATGTCCTGGACCTGGCCCGGGCCTTCCCCGTCAACGGCGAGGACGGGCAGACGGGCCACGGCGTCCGGGGGTTCTCGCACGTGACCGGCGGAGGCTTGGCCGCCAATTTGGCCCGCGTGCTTCCCTCGGGGTTGCAAGCCACCGTGGACCGTTCCACGTGGCAGCTGCCGGCCGTTTTCCAATTGGTTGGTCAGCTGGGCAATGTTCCCCTGCCGGATCTGGAGCGCACCCTCAATGTGGGCGTGGGCATGGTTGCCATTGTGGATCCCTCGGTGGCGGATGCCGCCGTGGAGCACCTCAACAAGCGTGGCGTGAATTCCTGGCTCATGGGCGAAGTAGGCCCCGTGGACGCCGGCGCCAAGCACGCAGGGCCGGACTGGGTGCAAGGAGCCAAGGGCGTGGACGGCGGCGGCGTGCTCATGACGGGCACCTACGCCAACTGATCGTTCCCGGTCCTACGTATCAACAGGAAGTGCGCACAAGCAACCGCCCCAACCACTTATGGTGTGGGGCGGTTGCTTGTCAAGGACAACGTGCTCGGACCCGAAACATGGTGCTCCACGTTCGCGTGACGCATGCGTTGTGCTGGCGGTGACGCGGGCCTCAGTGGGTTTCCGCGTGAACCAGGTCAGTCGTAGTCGGAGTATTTCTCCGCGTAGGCCGAGTAATCATCTTCTTCCTCGTGACGATCCTCGTGGTCTACGGCTCGGGAGGACGGTTTGCTGGACCGCAGCTCGCGCTGCAGCGCCGAGTAGTCGGTTTGCGGGCTGAAGTACTTCATCTCCCGCGCCTGCCGTGTCGCCTTCGCCTTTTGACGGCCGCGCCCCATGGCGTGACCCCCTCTGCGTCTCGTGTCCGATGGGCGGCACCGTATCAACGCACTGCGCACACAGTACGGCCCCGGAGTATCTTGTCAGTTTTTCGTAGGTCCAGGTTACATGCTTTTACCCGCCCTTGCTGACGAGCGCTTCATCACATGACAAGAATCTCTTTACACGGTCTCGCTCGTTGCAAACGCACGGCAAATCCACCACTCTGGGCACCGAATCCACTGTGTTGGCGAACTCACGTGTCTCTCGGGCGACCCTCGCGGGCCCAACCGCGGGCGGCTGCCCGCTAAGGTGTTACGGTCCGGGCGGCCGACGCCGCCATCTTCAGTTCAGAACGCAGGTTCCGTCATGAGATCCTCGTCCCGCCCGGTTGCCGGGTCCGACGACGCCACCGCACGCTATCCCCACGACACTCACCCGGGTTTGGTTCCGGGTGTTTCCGTGGAGGAGCAGCGCGTCCGCTACCGCACCGACAAGATCACATTCGGTGTGGCCGGGGCGCTGATCATCGGTTTCGTGGTGTGGGGTGCGGTGTCCACCGAAACCTTGACCCGGGTCGCGTCGAGCGCACTGACCGGTGTCGTCACGTACGGCGGTTGGATCTTCACGTTGCTGGCCGCCGTGGTGCTGTTGTTCCTGCTCTACGTGGGTTTCTCCCGGTACGGCAAAATTCCCCTGGGCAAGGACGGTGAAGCGCCCGCCTACTCCATGGGGTCCTGGATCGCGATGCTGTTCGCCGCCGGGATGGGCGTGGGTTTGATCTTCTTCGGTGTTTATGAACCGATCACCTATTACATGACTCCCCCGCCGGGCCGCGCGGAAGCGGAGACGTACCATGCCATGCACTCTGCCATGGCTCAAACCATCTTCCATTGGGGTTTGCAGGCGTGGGCCATTTACGCCCTGGTGGGTGCCGCCGTGGGGTACGCCGCTTACCGCCGCGGTCGCCCGTTGTTGATGTCCGCTATTTTCGGCCAGCGGGCACATCTGACCGTGGGTGGCCGACTGATCGACACGTTTGCCATCATCGGCATCCTGTTCGCAACCTCGGCGTCCCTGGGCCTGGGAACCCTGCAGATCGGCAGCGGTCTGCAGATCATCACCGGAATGAGCGACGTGGGCAATGGCCTGTTGATCGCCATCATCGCGATTCTGACCTGCGTGTTCTTGATTTCGGCCGTCTCCGGAGTGGCCAAGGGCATCCGTCGACTCTCCAACTTCAACATGGTCCTGGCCGCCATCGTGGCGTTCTTCCTGTTCGTTGCCGGCCCCACCGTATTCCTGTTGAACTTCATTCCCTCCGTGGTGGGCACGTACTTCGGTGAGATGTTTCAGATGATCTCGATGTCCGCCTCTTGGGGCCCGGAGGCCGAGGAATTCATGCGCAGCTGGACCCTGTTCTACTGGGCCTGGTGGGTTTCCTGGGCACCCTTCGTCGGCACCTTCGTGGCTCGCATCTCGCGCGGCCGCACCCTACGCCAGTACGTGAGCGTGGTGCTGTTGGCGCCCACTCTGATCTGCGTGCTCGCGTTCTCCATCTTTGGCGGCACGGCCATTTGGCTGCAGCGCTCCGGCGCGGACATCGCCAGCGCCGCCTCTCCCGAGGCGATGCTCTTCCTGATGCTGGACGCGCTGCCCCTCAGCCAGATCACGCCCATCGTGATCATCATTCTGCTGGCCGTTTTTTTCATCACTTCCGCGGACTCCGCGACCCTGGTCATGGCCTCCATGTCCCAGCAGGGCAAACCCCACCCGGACAGGAGGATCACCATTTTCTGGGGCCTGGCGTTGGCCGGTGTTTCCTCGATCATGCTCCTGGTCGGGGGTTCGGACGCGTTGCAGGGGCTTCAGGACCTGGTGACCGTGGCGGCATTGCCGTTCGCGGTCATCCTATTGGCCCTGATCCCCGCGTTCCTGCGGGATCTGAGCACCGACCCCATGAGCCTGCGCCACCGCTACGCCCGCAAGGCACTGGATAACGCGGTGCGCCAGGGAATGGACCAGCACGGCGACGATTTCGCCATCGAGATCCGCCGCGAGAAGGGCCCGACCGCCGCCGGTCACGACGTGGACTCCACCTCGGAGCGCATGAGCGCCTGGTACCAGCGCACCGACGAGGACGATCAACCCGTGGACTACGACTACCGCGAAGATCGGTACGTGGAGGACGACGATTCCCGGTAAGGTCCCCACCCAGCATGGCGCCGGTGGCTGCCCCGGTCAGGGCAGCCACCGGCGCCAAGTTGTATCGGGCCGGCCGGGCCGATGCCGCAGCCTCACCCAGGCGGATCAGTCGTCGATGATCTCCGCATCCACGATGTCGTCGTGGCCGACGGAGGGCGAGCCCGCGGCGTCGTCGTGCGAGGACGTGACCGTGAGACCGTCCGCGGCGACGTCCGGATTAACGTCCACCCGGACGGTGTCCCCGTCGGTGATGTTGCCGGCGAGCAGGCCGCGGGCTAGGCGATCACCGATCTCGCGCTGGACCAGCCGACGCAGCGGGCGGGCGCCGTAGGCCGGGTCGTAACCGGCCAGGCCCAGCCACTCGCTGGCCGCGGGGGTGACGTCCAGAGCCAGGCGGCGCTGTTCGAGCCGCTTGGCCAGCTGCGCAACCTGGATGTCCACGATCTTGGCCAGATCCTCCACCGACAGCGGATCGAACATGATGATGTCGTCCAAGCGGTTCAGGAACTCGGGTTTGAACGAGGCATTGACCACGTTCATGACCGCTTCCTTCTTGGCCTCGAGATCCAGGTTCTGGTCCACCAGGAACTGGCTACCCATGTTCGAGGTCAGGATCAGGATCACGTTGCGGAAGTCCACGGTGCGGCCCTGGCCATCGGTCAGCCGCCCGTCGTCGAGGACCTGCAGGAGGATGTCGAAGACCTCGGGGTGGGCCTTTTCCACCTCGTCCAGCAGAACCACCGAATACGGACGACGCCGCACGGCCTCGGTCAGCTGGCCGCCCTCGTCATAGCCCACGTACCCCGGAGGAGCCCCGACCAAACGTGAGACGGAGTGCTTCTCCGAGTATTCGGACATGTCGATCCGGACCAGGGCGCGTTCGTCGTCGAACTGGAAGTCCGCCAAGGACTTGGCCAGCTCCGTCTTACCGACACCCGTGGGTCCTAGGAACAGGAACGAACCAATGGGGCGATCCGGGTCCGAGATCCCGGCACGTGAACGACGCACGGCATCTGCAACCGCAGTGACCGCGGGCTTCTGACCGATCAGGCGCTTGCCGAGCAGTTCTTCCATGTGGAGAAGCTTCTCCGACTCGCCCTGCAGCATCTTGCCCGCGGGAATGCCCGTCCACGCGGAAATCACCTCGGCGATGTCATCCGCTGAGACCTCCTCCGAGACCATGGTGTCCTCGCGGTGCTCACCGGCCTCCTCCTGAGCCTGCGCGGCATCGAGGTCCTTCTGCAGGCCCGGGATCTCACCGTAGAGCAGCCGCGAAGCCTCACCCAGGTCACCGTTGCGCTGGGCGCGCTCAGCCTGTGAGCGCAGATCGTCGATCTTGGCCTTGAGGTCACCCACGCGGTTCAGCCCCGCCTTCTCGGCCTCCCAGCGCGCATTGAGCGCATCCAGTTCGGCCTTCTTGTCCGCCATGTCCTGGCGCAGCGCGGCAAGGCGTTCGACGGACGCCGGGTCCGTCTCGCCCTCCAGGGCCAGTTCCTCCATGGTCAAGCGATCCACCTGACGGCGCAGCTGGTCGATCTCTTCCGGAGCGGAGTCGATCTCCATGCGCAACCGCGAAGCGGCCTCGTCCACCAGGTCAATGGCCTTGTCCGGCAGCTGTCGGCTGGGGATGTATCTGTTGGACAGCGTGGCCGCGGCGACCAGGGCGGAGTCCGCGATCTGCACCTTGTGGTGGGCCTCGTAGCGTTCCTTGAGCCCGCGCAGGATCGCCACGGTGTCCTCCACGGACGGCTCGCCCACGTAGACCTGCTGGAAGCGACGTTCCAACGCGGCATCCTTCTCGATGTTCTCGCGGTACTCGTCCAGGGTGGTGGCCCCGATCAAACGCAACTCACCGCGCGCCAACATGGGCTTGAGCATGTTGCCCGCGTCCATGGAGCCCTCGGAAGCTCCCGCGCCCACCACGGTATGGATCTCGTCGATGAAGGTCACGATCTGACCCTCGGACTGTTTGATCTCATCGAGTACGGCCTTGAGCCGTTCCTCGAATTCACCGCGGTACTTGGCTCCGGCAACCATCGAACCGAGGTCCAGGGAGATCAGCGTCTTACCGCGCAGGGACTCCGGCACGTCACCGGCGACCATCCGCTGAGCCAGCCCCTCGACCACGGCGGTCTTACCCACGCCGGGCTCACCGATCAGGACGGGGTTGTTCTTGGTCCGGCGCGACAGCACCTGCACCACGCGGCGAATCTCGGAATCACGACCGATCACCGGATCCAGCGTGCCCTCACGGGCAATGGCGGTAAGGTCCGTACCGAACTTCTCCAGCGACTGGAACGTACCTTCCGGGTCAGGGCTGGTCACGCGGCGGTCACCGCGAACCGAGGGGATGATCCGGCGCAGCTCTTCCGGTCCGACCCCGGCGTCCGCCAGCACGCTGGCCGCTTTGTCGTGACCGGAGGCAATACCGAACAGCAGGTGCTCGGTGGAAACGTAATCGTCCCCCAGCTCACGAGCGTAGTTCTCGGCAGCCTGCAGCGCCTGGAGCCCCGCCCGATTGAGCTGGGCCTGCGCGGTATTCGACCCCGATGCGCTGGGTAGCTGGCTGATGATGGTGCTTGCCTTCACCGAGACGGCGTCCACATTGGCGCCGGCGGCGTTGAGCACGGCCACGGCCACACCCTCGCGCTGATCCATCAGCGCCTTGAGCAGGTGTGCCGGTTCGATCTGCGGATTACCCGCAGTTGAGGCATTTGTGGCCGCTGCGGCCAGTGCCTCTTGAGACTTGGTAGTGAATTTGGTGTCCACAGCATCTCCTTGTCTTGTTTAGGTGATGTTTCTTTGGGTTAGAAACCATGGACCGCATGCATGCGCCCGAACCCTTCATTTAAATTGAGTCTACTCTACTCAACCCTGGCGTGGAAGGGTTTATTCCCCTCGAAGTCGCCCCGTAGCATACTGACTGTCATCCCGGCTCACGGACGGAGGAACAATGGCGCTCGCGGATCTGGTGCTCGAGGGCGGAGGCGCCAAGCTGCCCGGCCTGATCGGGGCGATCAGCGCGCTCACCGAAGATCCCGGGAACTACACGTTCCAGCGCGTTGCCGGGACCTCGGCGGGTGCGATCGTCGGAGCGCTGACCGCGGCGGGTGCCTCGGTCGAGTTCATGGAGCAGACGATGCTCGGCCAGGACTTCACCGAGTTCGAGGACGTCACTCCGCTGTTCCGATACGTCCCCGCACTGGGCCGTGTCGAGGGGCTGCTGCTGCACCAGGGCATGTACCGAGGCAGGGCACTGCATGCGTTCCTCACCGATCTGCTCGCGGACCTCGGAGTGCGGACGTGGGCCGACCTGCGTCAGGAGGACCCCGGCAGTTCGCTGACCCCGGACCAGCGCTACAAGCTCGTGGTCGTGGTCTCCGACATCTCCCGCGGCCGTGTCCTGCGCTTGCCGTGGGACTACCGAGAGCGGCTGGGCGTGGACCCGGATGACCAACCCGTTGCCGATGCGCTCTACGCCTCGGCCGCGATCCCGTTCTTCTTCCGACCTCGCCGGCTGCCTGCGGACCCCCGCGTGGTCGGCCACCGCTCGGTGCTGGGCGTGGACGGCGGACTGCTGTCCCGGTTCCCGGTGAGCATCTTCGACCGCACGGACCTCCTGCCCCCGCGCTGGCCCACCATCGGCGTCAAGCTCTCCGCGCAGGAGACCGCCAGCACCGGGTGGCGGCCCAATCACAGCACATTCCAGTATGCGGTATCGGTGATGGCGACCCTGGTCAACGCCCGGGACAGCATTCACATCAACGACCCGGAAGTAACGGCCCGGACCGTCTTCGTGGACACAACCGGCTATCGCAGCACCGGTTTCGACATCTCCCGGGAGCAAAAACTTGACCTATTCAATCGCGGGGCGCGGGCTGGCGAGCACTTCCTGGCCGGTCCCGACCGTAAAACCGGTGATCCCCGAGACGGTGGCCATCACCCATAGCCCTGTGCTGGAAAATGATATGCACCCTTACTTGTTGACAAAAGATATGTAGGCTTATCACGTCGACCACGTGTTGTATGAAAGGTGCCACTATGAGCAACAAGAACAACCAGCGTCCGGGCGGCCACCAGGCCGATGCCCAGGGTTCCACCGAAGCGCCGTCCAAGAAGGACATCGCCGCGGAGACCGGCAAGGCCGAGGGTCAGCAGCTCAAGAACGAGGCGGCCGGATCAGGCCGTCGAGTGAAGGAGACCGCCAAGGATCAGGCTGTCGCCGCCAAGGACGAAGCCGCACACCAGGCCAAAGACCTCCTGGGCCAGCTCAGGGACGATCTGCAGAGTTACGTTGGTCCGCAGCAGGAACGACTCGCCTCCACCGTGCGCTCCGTCAGCGACGAGGTCCACGCCATTTCGCAGGGTGAGAAGCCCGAAACCGACTACGTCTCCGGTCTGCTCGGCAGTGTCTCCGGCACAGTTGATTCGGTTGCCGCCTCCTTGGAGAACAAGAACGCTGAGGATCTGCTCGGCGACGTCCGTCGATTTGCAGCCCGCCGCCCCGGCACGTTCCTGGCCATTGCTGCCGGTATCGGCTTGCTCGCCGGGCGCGCAACCCGCAGCGCCAAGGACAGCGACGAGATCGGCAGCAGCAACGAGACCTCTGGCGGACAGCCCCGTGTCTACGGCACCCCTTCGGCCGACGAGACCTACGCGTACCGCGCCGATGCCGAAGCCCCTGCGCCTCGCACCTACACCGACCAGGTCCCCGGTTCCGTCTACCCCGGACAGGATGGCGAGCGTCGATGAGTCACCCCATTCCACCTACCGAACCCGAGCGACGCGCGGAGAACGAGTCCCTCGGCGAAATGTTCAAGTCGCTGAGCACCAACCTCACCACCCTGATTCAGCAGGAGATCGCTCTCGCCAAAGCAGAGACGACTCAGGCCGTTCAGAAAGCCACGGACTCGGCCAAAGACGCCGGCAAGGGCGCGGGAATGCTGGGCGGCGCCGGCGTAGCCGGTCACTTCGTTCTCCTGTTCCTGTCCCTCGCCCTCATGTGGGGTCTGGGTAATGTGGTGGGCCTTGGCTGGTCCGCAGTGATCGTCGCGGTCATTTGGGCCATCATTGCTGCGATCCTCGCCGCGGTGGGCAAGAAGAGCCTCGATAAGAGCAAGCGGAAGATGGCGCAAGCCACCAGTAATCCCCTGCCGAGAACCCGCGAAACCGTCAGCGAAATCCCGGATACCGTGAATCCCTCGAAGGAGACCCGATGAGCCAGCAGAACCCCGAAGAAATCCGCGCCGAGATCGAAGCCACCCGCGCTCGCTTGAGCGCCGACGTGGACGCCGTCACCGAAAAGGTGACCCCGGAGAACGTCGTGGATCGTCAGAAGGCCAAGGCCCGTCACAAGATCCAGGACATGCGCGAATCCATCATGGGCTCCAAGGACGACACCCGCGATCTGCGCGACGAGGCCTCCTATCGCATGGATCAGGCAGGTAACGCCGTCAGCAATGCGCCGGCCGCTGCCAAGGAAAAGACCCGCGGCAACCCGCTGGCTGCGGGCTTGATCGCCCTGGGTGCCGGCTGGCTGGTCGGTTCCTTGCTGCCATCGAGTCAGAAGGAGCAGGAACTCGTGGCCGAGGCCGCGGACCGCGTTCAGCCGCAGGTTCAAAGCGCCGTGGATTCCACCAAGGAAGCCGCGAAGGACATTGCCCAGGACTTGAAGGAACCGGCCCAGGAAGCCGCCCAGTCCGTCAAGGACATCGCACAGTCCGGTGCGGAGAAGGTCAAGTCCCAGGGCCAGCAAGAAGCCAGCCAGCTCAAGGATTCGGCGCGGGATTCCGCCAAGAACGTCAAGGACAACACCCAGCAGGCGTGATGTCCGACTGCTGTGCGTACTACTGAGGGCCCCTGACCAGCACTGGTCGGGGGCCCTCCCCTCGCCCACCGGTGACCAGTTAGTGCACTAAGCTTTCTGTTAAACATGTTCATGGGCGCCGCGTGCGCGTAGCACGTTGCCCGCCGTTTCTGAAGGGACCCACCGTGACCAGCGATTCCCCGTCCGAGCAGCCAGCTCCGCGCAAACCGAGCAAATTTCGCCGCTTCGACAATTTCGTGATGCGCTTTGTGGGGCCCGCGAACCGTAGTTCCATGAACTTGCGCGGCAACACGGAGATGAGCGACGAGGCCAAGGACTGGTACGACAACCTCCAGAACGACTTCGAAATGGTCAAGGACGCCAACGGCCAGACATATCTGCGCCGCCGAGGACAGTAAGAACCCCACCGCCGTATCGGGCCGAGATGTACGTGTCCTTGTGCGTCAGGTCCAGACCCCGGACGTCCCGCGTCGATGACTGCCCACCAGGTGGGTGTCCACCATCCCGATCGCTTCCATCAGGGCGAACGTCGTGGTGGGACCCACGAACGTGAACCCGCGTCTCTTCAGCTCCCTGGACAGGGCCTTGGATTCGTTGGAGACGGTGGGCACCTCGGCGAACGTCACCGGTTCCGGGGTGTGCTCGGGTGTGAAGGACCACACCAGCTCAACTAGTCCCCCGTCTTCGCGCAGGGCCAGCGTGGCCTGTGCGTTGTTGATGGTGGCTGCGATCTTCTGCCGGTTCCGGATGATGCGTGGATCCCGCATCAGCCTGGCCACGTCGGCTTCGCCGAAGGCCGCCACCCGGTCCGGTTCAAAATCCTCGAACACCTCCCGGAAAGCCGACCGCTTGGCCAACACCGTGCGCCACGACAGTCCGGCCTGGAAGGCCTCAAGCGCCACGCGTTCGAACATCCCGGCCTCGTCGCGCACGGGCAGGCCCCATTCGGTGTCGTAGTACTGACGCAGCAGCGGATCCTTGGCGGCCCACACGGGCCGCGCCAGCCCGTCCTCGCCGATGACCAGATCAGGATTGCTCGCCACCCTGCTCCTCTCCCGCGGCCGGTGCGGTGCTGTCGAAGAGCTCGCACGCGGCGTCGTAATAGGCATCACTCAAACCCAAATGTGTCATGCCCAGACGCAGGCACACCGCCTGCGATGCCGTATTGGCCGGGTGGGTCACGGCCACCACGCGCTCGAGGCCGGATGCGAAGGCGTGTTCCAGGACCGCCCGGGCTGCTTCGGTGGCGTAGCCGTGACCCCAGTGGTCGGGATGGACATGCCACCCGATCTCGATGTCCCGTTCGACCGCAGTTTTACTGTCAGGGATCGGTTTGAGCAGCAGGGACCCGGTCACGGTGCCGTCCTTGCGGCACACCGCCCACAACCCCTGCGTCGGCTCGGCCAGATAGCGCTCGTTCCACGCAATAATCTTGGCCCGCGCCTCGTCCAATGTTCGCACTCGCTGGGTTCCGTCACCTATGTAACGCTGCACCTCCGGGCGCGCATACATGTCCTGGACGAAGGCCGCGTCCGCCAGGGAATAGGGCCGCAATACGAGCCGAGGCGACGTCAGCGGCCGCGTCACGAACGCCTGGATTCCGACGACGCTGCTGCGCCACCTTGGTGCCCCGGCTCACCGTGGGCACGCTGGGCCTCCATGCGATCAAGTATGTCGTCCTCGCTGAGCGGTTCGCCGCGCAGCGCCCGCCGGGTGTTACGGAGGTCGGTGAGCGCCAGCAGCACCAGGGCTACCGCCATGGCCACGGATATCACGCCCAAGGTATTGGCGAAGCCGTAGGAAATCCCCATCATGTCCGGGCCGGTCAGTGCGGTGAACACGGATACGGTGCCGTCCGGCGTGGAGTCCGGAAGGAAGAACCCGAACAACGCCGTGGCGATCCACGAACCGGCCGCCGTGAGACTCCCCCGAAGACTTACCGACTCCGATGGGTAGAACTTCGCGTCCCTGCCGAACAGCCCCGCGGCTACCGTGTGCAGCGCCATCAGGGGAAGGCCCAGGGCAAAGGCGTACACCCAGACGAGCGACCCTAACGCGTCCACGACGATGCGCCCGAAGACGACCCAGATCACCAATACCATGGCCACCGTGGGCATCATCCTGGGCAGTACGCGCCGCCATGCGGAACCGGATCGGTGCAATGCGCGGGGATGCGTCTCATGAGAGCTCATGCCTTCATCGTAAGTGCGCCACAACCGAACCAGGGCCATGCGGCTCAGTCCCCTGATGCTCGCCGTCATGGCGCTGAATGCTTCGGCCAGTACAGTGACAACATGACCGATACTTCATTCCCTCGCGCAGTACTTTTTGACCACGACGGAACGCTGGTGGACACCGAACCCTTGTGGGCGCAGGGTAAGGAGCAGCTGGCGGCAACCCACGGCGGGGAATGGACCCAAGCAGATACGGATGCAACGTTGGGTCAGCCCATCGCCAAAACGGTTGAACGACTCAGCGAACTCGGTGTGCCCGGTGACCAGGATCAGGTGTTCCAGGAGTTCTACACCGTGCTCGAAACAATCCTTGGGGAGAACCCGCCCGGCTTCATCGCCGGCGTCGAGCCGCTGCTGCAGGATCTCGCGGAAGCGGGTATCCCCGCGGCCATCGTCACCAATGCCACCACGGACGTGGCAAAGTACACCGCCTCCATCGCGCCGGACAACCTTTTTCAGGTGATCATCGGTGATCAAGAGGTCGCAGCGGGTGTGAAGCCCAAGCCGGACCCGGACGCCTACTTGGAAGCGGCCAAGCGCCTGGGTGTGAGGCCGGAGGACTGCGTGGTCATCGAGGATTCCCCGTCCGGGGCGCAGGCCGGTGTGGCCGCCGGCATCATCACCGTCGCGGTTCCCGGCGAGCAGGAAATTCTGCCCCAGGCCGGCGTGGTCCACGTACCCAACCACTCGGAACTCACCCTGGACTTGCTGCGTACGCTCAAGCCGTAACGCACCGGCGTTCAACCCACGTACCGGATGCACACGTCAGGGCGGCCAGCCTTGGGTTCTAGCCGTTCTTAAAACGCCCCGAACGCGAGTGTTCCTATGAGGGCGACGATCGATATGACGATTGTGGATATCAGCCCAAGGAGCAGAGGCTTGACCCCGACCCGGATCAAGCTGGGTATGTGCACACCCAGCCCCAATGCGAACATGGCTGCGGCTAGCAGAAGCGTTTGCACGATGTGCAAACCCGCCAAGAGACTTGCGGGGAGAATTCCCGCCGTTCGGACCAACACGGAGACGATGAAGCCAACTACGAAGAGAGGCACAAGCGGGGGCTTCTGATCTCCGGGCTCGGAACCTTGACGTCTCATGTAAAGCGAGATTCCCGCGATAATGGGAGCCAGCGTGATAACCCTCGATAATTTGACCGTGACTGCCACGGCCAAGGCACCGCTACCGACAGCCCCGCCAGCAGCCACTACTTGAGCCACTTCATGGGTAACGGCTCCGATCCACATTCCTATCGACTCATCCGGCAGTCCGCATAGGCCGCCGAAGAAGGGGACCAGAGGGATCATGAGGGTCCCGTACAGAACGACCAGTGAAACAGCCGTGGCAACTTCATCGCTCTTGGCCTTGATTGCCCCTTCAGCGGCAGCCACCGCAGCGGCGCCGCAAATCGAGGAACCGGTCGCAATGAGGATTCTCTGGGCGAGGCCAACTCCCATGAGTTTGCCCACCCACACCGTGACGAAGAAGGTTACGGCTACCGATAACACCACGACCAGCAGTACACCACCGCCCAGATCCAGCACCGCAGACAGTGAAAGCTCCAGCCCGAGAAGCACAATACCGGCGCGCAGGAGTCGTTTGGACGCGAACCCGACCCCCGGCGCGAGGACCGAGGGGACGGTGACAAGGTTGCGCCACAAAGCGCCGAACACGATGGCGATCAGTAACGCACTCACACCCGTGAGCACCTGGGATGCCAACCATGCGACCCCGGCACCGAGCAAGCACACCACGACCCCGGCAATGTCGGCCGCCGCACGTCGCATTGCCTTTCGGATGCCCGTGGGCTCAGCGTTGGCTGCCGATACTGGAACCTCGACGTTATCGGTGTGAAGCGTATTGCGATCTGTAGTACCCATACCATCGACCATGACAACATTTGGCACCGCGCAGTAGCCTCCGATCCACCAAGGCTGCCATATGATGGTGATATGTCATACCTAGCGGCGAGTCTCGATAACTGGTTGAACTTGTCCATGTTGAGGCTCGTGGTGGGCGTGGCGGATCACGGCAGTCTGAGCGCGTCTGCTCGAGCCGCGAACGTAGCTCAATCCAATGCCTCCAGGTCCATCAGGACGATGGAGCGACGCCTCGGTTACGCTCTCCTGCGTCGATCAACTCGGGGCTCAACCCTGACCCAAGAGGGCGTCCTTACCGTGGAGTGGGCCCGAGAAATCTTGGACGCAGTGGATCGGCTCGGCGCTGGGGCCGAGGCACTTTCCCATAGAGGGGATGAGGAACTGAGCATTGGAACCAGCATGACCATTGCGGAGCATCTACTTCCAGCGTGGATTGGCCCTTTTCGCGCTCGGCACTCGCAGGTGACGACCAAGTTGCGGGTCATGAACTCCGCTCAAGTCATCGAGGAAGTGAGCAGCGGAGCAGTCACCCTCGGGTTTGTCGAGACCCCGGACGTTCCACCGCCTCTGTCAGCCACGGCCGTATGGACAGATCAACTTGTCGCTGTGGTTAATGAAGCGCACCCTTGGGCGAGGCCAGACAGGCCATTGGATGTTCAGTCACTAGCCGTCACGCCCTTGGTGGAACGCGAGGAGGGTTCCGGTACCCGCGCCTTTCTCGACCGACTCGTGGGGAACCACCGACCGCCTCCCCTGCTGGAACTAAATAGCAACTCCGCAATTTGCCAAGCTGTCATCGAAGGCATCGGTCCAGCCGTTCTGAGCCGGCTTGCTGTTCAGAGCTATCTACGCAGTGGACTCTTGATAGAGGTGCCGATTAGTGGGCACGATTTTGACCGCACTCTTAGAGCATTGTGGACGGATTCCGCAGCCCTATCGGTTGCTGCGCGAGATTTCCTCGAGATCGCGCGGACCGGTTCGAAAGGTTCAAAACCACGTCCGGCTCAGTAGCGCGATTCGCGCACTGCGAAGGGCGCGCACAACAGTGCAGGGCGGCCGGTTTCAATCCGAAACCGGCCGCCCTGCTTTGTCAGTACCCGGGGCTAGCGAGCGCCCTGACCCTGGCGATTCGCCCGGCGACGTCGCTGGGCCGCAGCGGTCGCACGGTCCGGAGTCTGACCGGTCGGGTGCGAACGCTGAGTGGATGTGCCGCTCCCCCCGCGGGCCTTGTCACCGCGAGCACCCGATGTCGAACCGGCGCCCTGCGGCTTACCGCCCACGCGGCGGTTACCGGAACCGCTGGCATCCGAGCGCGACACGTTACTGCGTGCACCGCCAGAGCGTGTACCGCCGGGACGCTTGTTCTCGGTGCGGGCAGCGCCGTCGCGAGCTGAACCGTCCCGATCGGTGCGGGAGCGAGCGCCACCGGAACGGCCGCCGTTGCGACCGCCCGAGCGAGCGTTGTGATTGCGGCCCCCGGAGCGCGGCTTGGAACCACGACCGCCCTGGCCACCACCGTTGCCGGTTTGGGCCGCGGGCTGGGGTGCGACGCGCTCGGCTCGCTCGCCCACCAGGTCCGCGACGATCTCGGACCCCGGAGACACGGCGTCAACGCGAGCGCGCACGCCGGCCTTGTGCATGAGCTTGTCCACGTCGCCGCGCTCTTCGGTCGTGGAAATGGTGATCACAGAACCGGAGGCACCGGCGCGAGCCGTGCGGCCGGAGCGGTGCAGGTAGGACTTGTGCTCGGCGGGCGGGTCGATATGAACGACCAGCTCCACGTCGTCAACGTGAACGCCGCGGGCGGCCACGTCGGTGGCCACGAGCACGCGCACCTCACCGTCGGAGAACGCGGACAGATTACGGTCACGAGCGTTCTGCGACAGATTGCCCTGCAGGTCGACCGCGGGGATACCCGACTGGTTGAGCTTCTTGGCCATTTTCTTGGCGCGGTACTTGGTGCGCGTGAACATCACGCGGCGGCCGGTGCCCGATGCCAGAGTCTCGATCAGTGCCTGCTTGTCGTCATTGTCCACAACCAGCACGTGGTGATCCATGGTGGTCACCGCAGCCTTGGCCACGTCCGCCGAGTGCAACACGGGGTTGCTCAGGAACTTCTTCACCAGGGTGTCCACGCCGTTGTCCAAGGTCGCCGAGAACAGCAACCGCTGGCTCCCCTTGGGGGTGCGGGACAGGATGCGGGTGACCACGGGCAGGAAGCCCATGTCGGCCATGTGATCGGCCTCGTCGAGGACCGTCACGCGGATCTCGTCCAGGGTCAGGACGCCTTGCTTGAGCAGGTCGTCCAGGCGGCCGGGGCAGGCCACCACGATGTCCACGCCCTTGGCGAGTTCCTGCTCCTGGCGCTTCTGGGACACACCACCGAAAATCACGGTGGTGCTCAGGCCGGCAGCTTTGGCCAGCGGGGCCACGGTGCGGTCGATCTGGGTGGCCAGCTCACGTGTGGGAGCCAGCACCAACCCGGTGGGACGGTTGGCGCGGCGAGGTGCGCGAGCGGCGCCCTCCACCATGCCGGCCAGTCGAGCCACGAGCGGCAACGCGAAGGCCACGGTCTTACCGGACCCGGTACGGCCACGACCTAGGACGTCACGGCCGGCCAGCGAATCGGGGAGGGTTTTTTCTTGAATGGGGAAGGCTTCGGTGATGCCCGTGCGGGCAAGGTCAGCCGAAAGGACCTCGGGCACGCCGAGGTGTACAAAATTAGTCGACAAGGAAAGTCTTTCAGGTTGGTCCACGCGAAACGATTCCGCGCGCACGCGCCATAAGCCATAAACGGGGCGCGAACTGCGCGCCTTGGACCGGCGCGCCAACCTCGTGAAATGCACGAGAGAACTTAGTCAGTGTACACGCGTCACTTACTGACCGGTTAGGACGCATGCCACAGGCGCCCTCAACCCCGAACGGAAAACTGCCAGCGGCCCGGGACCCTGTCAGGCCCCGAGCCGCACGGATACAAGAAGTGGCCCATCAAATGGCGGTGTAGCCACCGTCCACCAGGTAGTAGCCACCGGTCATGAAGGATGCGCCCTCCGAGAGCAGGAACGTGGTCAGCTGCGCGACCTCTTCGGAGGTGCCCAGGCGACCCATGGGGTGGGCGTTGACCAGGGCCTCTTTGGCGCCGGCCGGGAGATTCGCGAGCAGCGGTGTCTCGATGTACGCCGGACCCACCGCGTTGATGCGCACGCCGCGCTGGCCGTAGTCCACGGCGGTCTGCTTGGTCAGACCCATCACACCGTGCTTCGCGGCGGTGTACGCACTGTTGCCCACGCCGGTGGCCACGGTCGAGTGGATCGAACCGATGTTCACGATCGCCCCGCCCCCGTGCTGCTCGATAACCGGTAGCTGGGCGGCCATACCGTAGGCAACGCCGTTGAGGTCGATGGCAACAGTGCGGTCCCAGGCATCCATGTCGGTCTCGCCCAGCGCTTCCACCTGACCGCCCACGCCGGCGTTGTTCACGGCATAGTGCAGGCCGCCGTAGGTCTGCACGGCAAAGTCAACGGCGGCCTGCGCATCCTCGCGCTTGGCGACATCCTGGCGAATACCCGCCGCGTTACCGCCGTCGGCCATGATGGCCTGGACCACATTGTCGATACCGGTGGAGTCGATGTCCGTCACCACTACCTTGGCACCGCGCTTGGCCAGGTCCTTGGCAATCGCCTCGCCGATTCCCGACGCCGCTCCGGTCACCAATGCCACGCGTCCGTTGAACTCAGACATGTCCACTCCTTCTGCTGGGGTCACTTTCTCCCTTCAAGTCTTAGTGTTTTCGCGCACAAATGCCAGGGATGCCCCTGTGTTGCTGATAGCTGAGGAGTCAGCCCTCTTCCTCAGCTGCCTTCTCCGCGTCCTTCTCGGCGCGCAGTTGCTCGGAGGCCTTCTCTTCTTCGGCCTTCTCCTCCAGCACCACTTCGGTGAGGAGCTTGGTCATTTCCTTGGCCACGCTGGCCGCGGACTGCGGGTTCTGACCCGTGACGAGGTGGTCGTCCACCTGCACGTTGTCCTCCCATTTATCGGCAACCTTGACCGTGGCGCCCTGCTCTTCGAGCTTGTCCTGAAGGAGGTAGGGAACCACGTTCGCCTTTCCCACTTCCTCCTCCTCGGCATTGGTGAATGCTGCGACCTTGCGACCGGACAGCAGGCCGATGCCGTTGCCCAGTTCCACGTCCACCAGGCCGGAGGGGCCGTGGCAGACCGCGCCCACCACACCGCCGCTGTCGTACACGGTGGCGATCAGCTGTTGCAGATCCTTGTTGCCCGTGAAGTCCCACATGGTTCCGTGGCCGCCCACCAGCAGCACCGCGTGGTACTGGGAAGGATCCACCACAGCAATCTTGGGGGTGTTGTACAGGGATGCCTTGACGGTTTCGTCGGTGGTGAATTCGACCTGAATGGGATCTTCCTGATCCATTCCGTCCTGCGGCGGCTGGCCACCCCCGATGGACGCGAAGTCCACGAAGTAACCGGCGTCGCGGAACACCTTCCAGGGGTGCGCGGCCTCGCCCACGAAGTAACCGGTGGCCTCTCCGGTGTCGCCCAGGGTGTCATGGCTGGTGAGTACCAACAGAACTTTTTTCATGGTGGCAATGTCCATGCGTGCTCCTTTCGGCCGGCGCGCATCAAGCGCGCGTGTGAACGAGTTCACCCTAGGCGGGGCGGCCGTTGGGCAGCCAGCCGCGTTCGCTGAAGGCACCTTGTCTCAGCAAATGTTGACAGATCATATACCTGCGCTGCTAGCCTGAAATCGACAGTTGTAGCGGGTCGTGTTCATCGCCCGTGATTTTTCGACGAAAGGGCATTGACGTGCGCATTTCCAACGCCATCCTCCGCGCCGTACCCGGTGCGTTCCTCCTGCAGTCCGGTTACGGCAAGCTCAGCCTGGACGCCGAGTCAGCAGAAGGCCTCAAGCAATTCGCTGCCACGGGCGTTCCCCAGTTCGCCGATTGGGATTCGGAGACCTTCGGTAAGTTCATTGCCGGTTCCGAGCTGGCCATTGGCGCTTTGCTGGTCACGCCTTTCGTCTCCAAGCGCCTGGCCGGTGCCGGCCTGTTGGTTTTCTCCGCAGGCCTTCTCTCCATGTACTTCCGCAACCCGGACATGACCCAGGAAGACGGCGTCCGCCCGTCCGAGTCTGGCCTGTCCCTGTCCAAGGACGCCTTCATGGCGGCCATTGGTGCAGCCCTGGTGGTCCAGAAGTAATTTTTTCCCCGAGCGGGAATTTCGACGACGTCGCAGCGAGCCGCTGCGACGTCGTCGCCATTTAAGGCCTCTCCGTACGTGGACTCGCCGCCGAATGAGCGGTTGGGGGTGCGTGACTCGCTGGTACGTTAACGATCAATTCGTAGACCCCCTCAAGGAAAGCCACGGCTCCCCATGGACACGCTGCAATCAGTATTCGACGCCATCCGCGATGTGATTTGGGGGCCATGGCTGCTCATCCCACTCCTTTTGGGAGTCGGCATTTTCATGACCGTGCGGTTACGCGGCATCCAATTCCGCCTCTTCGGGATGGCGATGAGCCTGGGCTTCGGGCGTCGTTCCAAGCAGAACGGTGAGAAGGGCGAGATTTCGTCTTTCGCGGCCATGTCCACCGCGCTAGCCGCGACCGTGGGCACCGGCAATATCGTGGGTGTGGCAGCTGCCATCTCCATCGGCGGTCCGGGCGCATTGTTCTGGATGTGGATCACCGCCCTGTTCGGAATGGCCTCCAAATACGCGGAGTGCTTCCTGGGCGTCCGGTTCCGCACGCGTGATTCGTCCGGCCAACTCACCGGCGGACCGCAGGTCTACCTGGTGCGCGGCATACCCAACAAGTTCGGGCGTTTCTTGTCCCTGATGTTCGCGGTGTGCTGCGTGGTGGCCACCTTCGGTATCGGCAACATGACGCAGGGCAACGCCATTGCGAGCAACCTGGAACACACCTTCTCCGTGCCGCCCCTGCTCACCGCCGTGGTGCTGGCCGTGGCCACCGGTCTGGCGTTGCTGGGCGGCATCCAATCCATTGCCAAGGTCACCACGCTGATGGTGCCCCTGATGATCGTTCTCTACATTGTGTCGGGTCTGTACATCATCGGCGTCAATTTTCAGGGCATCCCCGAGGCCATCCGGTTGATCTTCACCGGCGCGTTCACCCCCACGGGCGCCGCCGGCGGCTTTGTGGGTTCCACCATCATGATGGCCATTCAAATGGGCGCCGCCCGTTCGCTGTTTTCCAATGAGTCGGGCATGGGAACCGCCTCCATTGCGGCCTCCGTGGCTCAGACCAACCACCCGGTGCGCCAGGGCCTGGTGTCCATGACCCAGACCTTCGTGGACACCCTGGTGGTCATCTCGATCACCGGTTTCGTCATCCTCACCACCGGTGTGTGGGGCCAAGGTGATCCCGGCACAATGACCTCCATCGCATTCTCCACCGGTCTGCCCGGGGATTGGGGCGGGATCGTGGTGACCATTTGTCTCGTGCTGCTGGGGTACTCGACCGTGTTGGGTTGGGCCTACTACGGCGAGCGCAACATGGAACGGCTGGCCGGCTACAGGGCGGCGGCCGTCTATCGTGTGCTGTTCTCCCTTGCTGCCGGCTTGGGTGCGCTGGCACCGTTGACGCTGGTGTGGTCCTTCTCGGACATCATGAACGGGCTCATGGCCATCCCCAACCTGATCGGACTGGTTCTGCTGTCCGGACTGGTGGTGCGCGAAACCAGGCTTTACCTCAAGCACGATCCCAAGTTCACCGCCACAACGGAGGAGATCGACCAGTTCATGGGAGATCACCAGGGCGCGCTGGACGCGCAGATCGATCACACGGTGAATTTCGATTCGAGCCGACCCGCGCTCAGTGAAACCGGGTCCAAGCCGGTGATCAAAGCCGTTGATCCCTTGAATTCGCCGAACCACCCGGACGGCGCGACGTCACCGAAGTAGCGAATTGAGGCTCACCGACAGAATCTGGGTCATGGTGTGGGATTCGCCGGCGTCCAGGCGGACGGCGTTGTCGAGCACGTTGGCTGTTTCAACACACACCATGGACTGCCACTCGTCATCCGCGAAATCGCCCATTGCCTTGGACTTCTCGGTCCACGGGTTCCACACCACGGTATTGTCCGAGCCCTCCTTGGCCACCGTGAGGGTGCGCCCCATGGCGGGGTCCTTCACCTGCACGGTGCCATCGGAGTAGTAGACACGGTCCGTCTCATCCGTGATGGCAATGGGACCGGCCTGTTCCTGTTGCTGCTGAGTGACCTTGTCGAAGTACCGGGCGCCGTCCAAGCCCTCGATGCTGATGCGCCGGGAGTCCCCCACCGAGAGGTAAGTGTGCAGTGCTTCCTCGAACTCGAACGCGGTGGGACCGGTGTTCGTCACGGTCAACGACATGCTCAGCTCGGCACCGACAGCCACGGTGTAGGCGGCCCGGAACGGGTGCGGGAACACGCTTCGCAGCTGAGGGTTGATGTCCTCGTGGGTGAGGATGAAGCGGGCGGTGGCGGCCGCGACGTCGTTGTCAGACGTCCTGTCCGCGAGCTTCCAGTCGGTGATGCGTGCAGAACCGTGGGCGGGTTTCAGGTCTCCGGAGCGGCCGGGGCCGAACCACGGGAAGCAGATCGGCACGCCGCCGCGGATGGCCTCCCCCACGCTGTCCTTGGCCCGGGACGACACCCACAGCACCGGGTCGAACCCGGTGGGCGCCCAGGACATCACATGAGCGCCGTACGTGCGGACCGCACCCGAACCGGCCGGGCAGGAAAGTGTCAGGGGCGCGGGAAGTCGAGTCATGCCCCCAGCTTAGGCACTGGTCTGCGCCGAAAGCTCAGCACGCCCGGAGTATTACCTCTCCAGCTCGGCATGGTCCACGGGTTTCGCCATCTCGGCCTTGAACCACTCGAAGGCCCGCCGGTGGGTTGCCGTGCGCCGCACGAACGCCCACGCAATGCCCAGACCGGCCAACCATACGGGCAGGAACACCAGACCGGCCGCCGTTTCGGGTTCGGTGGTGAGCGTCCACACCACGAACACGAAGAACGCCAGCACCGCCGCGCACATGAACAGGCCACCGGGCATCTTGTACTCGGAGTCGGCATGGCGCTGGGGGTGCTTGCGGCGGTAGCAGACGTAGGACACCAGAATCATGGACCACACGAACATGAACAACTGCGCGGCCACGGTGGTGATCAGGGTGAAGGCCGCAATGATCGAGTCCCCCGCGTACAGCACGGGGATGGTCAGCAGGAGCACGAGCGCCGTGAAGCCCAGGGCGCGGGCCGGCACACCCGCGGCGCTCAGGTGACGGAAGAATCGCGGGGCACTGCCCTCGGCGGAGAGACCGAACATCATGCGGGACGTGGAGAACACACCTGCGTTGGCGGAGGACATTGCCGAGGTCAGCACCACGAAGTTGACCATGGAGGCCGCGCCGACCAGACCCACGAGCGAGAACATGGACACGAACGGGGACTGCCCGGGATCGATCGAGCTCCACGGGGTCACCATGAGGATGGCCAATAATGCACCCACGTAGAAGATCAGAATCCGCACCGGCACCGAGTTGATGGCGCGCGGCAGGGTCTTACGGGGATTGCGCGCCTCGGCGGCGGTGGTACCCACCAGCTCCAGCCCCACGAACGCGAACACCGCGATCTGGAATCCAGCAACCACGCCCATGGCCCCGTTGGGGAACCATCCGCCGTTGTTCCACAGGTTGGACACCTGCGCCACGTGACCGTCCGGGGAGGTGAACCGTGTGGCCACCATGATCACGCCCGTCGCGATCAACGACAGGATGGCGGCAATTTTGATCAGGGCGAACCAGAACTCCATCTCGCCGAAATTCTTCACGCTCACCGCGTTCAGGATGAAGATCAGTGCCACCACGGCCACCGTGGGAAGCCACAACGGGACATCGGCCCACCAGAACTGCACGTACGCCGTGATCGCCACCAATTCGGCCACGGCGGTGACCACCCAGCAGAACCAGTAGGACCAGCCCACGAAGAATCCGGCCCACGGCCCCACCAGATCCGCGGCGAAATCCGCGAACGTCTTGTAATGCAGGTTGGACAGCAACAGCTCACCCATGGCCCGCATGACGAAGAACAGGAAAAACCCGATGACCATGTAGACGAACACCACGGAGGGTCCCGCCAGCGAAATGGTGCGCCCGGATCCCATGAACAGGCCGGTGCCAATGGCACCGCCGATCGCGATCAACTGGATGTGCCGATTGCTGAGCCCCCGGCTGAGACCGGGCCGGTCATGTGATGATTCTGCGACGCGCTGGTGAGTCATAACGTCAGACAGTACTCCTCACCACCGCCACAGCAGCGCCTCCACGGCAACGACCCCCGGGCTCGTGGCCCAGGGGTCGTTGCGCTGACTCACTTCACACGGCTCGGCGAACGAATCGCGGCCGCGTGATCACCGGTTGGTGAGCTCGTACGTGTCGATTCCACCCTCGCGGTCCTTCATGAAAGCGTCCACGTCATCTCTGGTAGCGCGCAGCTTGGGGTCGTTGCGCAGGTAGTGCTTGGTTTCGCGCGCAATCAACCCGGACAGGATCAGCAGACCCAGCAAGTTGGGCAGGGCCATCAGGCCGTTCATCACGTCGGAGAATGACCATACGACGGCCAACGGAACGGTTGCGCCGATGAACACGACCACGGAGAAGAACACCCGGTAGGGCATCACGGCCCGGCGACCGAAGAGCCGTTCCATGCATCGTTCGCCGTAGTAGGCCCAGCCCAGGATGGTCGAGTACGCGAAGAGCACCAGGCCCACGGTCACGATCAGGTGGCCCCACGTTCCCGGCAGACCGTGGGCGAATGCCTCACCGGTCATGGTGGCGGCGGTGTCCTCACCCTGGTCCCACACGCCGGTGGTCACGATGACCAGGCCCGTGCAGGTCACCACGATGATCGTGTCGATGAAGGTCTGGGTCATGGACACCAGACCCTGACGCACCGGGTGAGTGGTTTTGGCCGCGGCCGCGGCAATGGCAGCCGAACCCATGCCGGACTCGTTGGAGAAGATACCGCGGGCCACACCCATCTGGACGGCCAGGATGATGGCAGAGCCAGCAAAGCCGCCCACAGCGGACGTGCCGGTGAAGGCATCACTGAAAATCATGGCGAAGGCTGCGGGAATGCCCTCCACATTGACGACCAAGATGTACAGGGCACCCAGCACGTAGAAAATGATCATCACGGGCACCAGGCCCGCCGTGACCTTACCAATGGACTTGATGCCGCCCACCAGGACCAGCAAGGTCAGTGCGGCAAGCACCAGGCCGGTGATCCACACGGGCACCCCGAAGGAGGACTCCATGTTCGCGGAAATGGAGTTGCCCTGGGTCATGTTGCCGATACCGAAGGATGCCAGCACTGCGGCAATTGCGAAGAACAGCGACAGGAACGTGCCGAATCCGTTGGGGATGCCGCGCTTCAGGTAGTACTGCGGGCCGCCCGAGATCTCGCCGGCGGCGTCACGGGTGCGGAATCGCACGCCCAGGAAGGCCTCGGAATACTTGGAGGCCATGCCGACCACGCCCGTGACCCACATCCAGAACAGAGCGCCCGGGCCGCCAATGGAGATGGCTGTGGCCACGCCCACGATGTTGCCGGTGCCCACGGTGGCCGCAAGAGCGGTAGTCAGTGCCTGAAACTGGGAGACGTCGCCGCCGGGGGCGTCATTGTCGTGACGTTCGAACAGCGCCAGCCGTAATGCGGGGATCAATTTTAACAGCTGGAGGCCGCCCAGCCGGATGGTCAGATAAATACCAGTTCCCAGGAGAAGAGGGATCAGGAAGAACGGGCCCCAGATGATGGTGCCCGCTGTATCCAAAATGCCGGTGAGTGACTCAATCATAGAGATTCCTCGGGTTGAGAGGTGGGGTCTGTGATACGCCACTGCATTGTGAGCTGTATCTCGTTGGGTGGAATTGAATCACATTCATGGCCAATCACCAGGTACCGGGCGGTTGTGTC